>NZ_JAIMBW010000001.1:3950886-4307848 GCF_019195455.1 Gymnodinialimonas phycosphaerae
GGGCCGCGATGAGTGGGACGGCGCCTTGCCTTACACGCCATTCGCCCTGATCGAGTTCCGCTTTCGCGGCGAGATCATCGCCCCCGACAACCTTGCCGTCCCCGCGGCCGACGACCGCCGCTATGCGCCCGCGCTCTATTTCGGGGCCGCAACCCATTTCGATTATCAGGGGCTGGAAGTTTCTGCCGGGGCAGACCTGGTGCTGACCGGCGATCAAACCGGTCTGATGAACCTGCACGATGGCATTCACCGCACTTTTGGCGGGTCCGACGTGGATCTGCGAAACTTCATGATCGAAGACGGCACCTACCTGAACGCGACGGTCGAGGCCGGACGCTCGTTCCATCTGGGTGCCAGCAGCCTGCGCCCCTTCGTGGAAGCGCAGGCCGGGGTGGAAAACCTGTTGCGTGTCGGCGCCGATGTTCGGTTTGGCAACTATGATCCAGAGGCGCTGTTGATCCGCGACGCGACCACGGGCCAGCGCATTGTGGGCATTCCCGGCGGTGGCGTCGGTGGATGGAGCTTTTCGCTTGGCGCAGACGCGGCCTATGTCGAAAGCTCGGTCCTGTTGCCGTCCAATGGCCCAGACGCCGAAAACCTGCGCTATCGTCTGCGCGGCGGCGTGGGCCGAGGCTATGGTCCGGCGGATTTCTTCTATGGCGTGACGTATCTGTCCGAGGAATTCGAGGGTCAATACGAGGGGCAACTGGTGGGCACCCTGTCGCTGATGCTGCAATTCTGAGTATCCCCCTGCGTCCTTGGGGACTCACCCCGTCACAGTTTTGCGAATCACCCTCTTCCCAGAGCGAATCACCTCTGCTAGCGTCCTTTCCAAGGCCCGGGGATAAACCACCGGGTTACGCCAAAAACCGGCGAGGCAAGGGCATACACTATGGGTACGGGCTTTCAGGGCGCGTTCGTGATTGCATGGGCGCAGACCTGTATTGAGGGATTTCCGGCAGAACCAGAAATAGAACTGGTTGAAGGGATGAGTTGGAGCTGGCATGGCCAGCTGATGCCGTTGGAGGGTGATCCATCGGCCCTTCTCCTGACAGCCAGCCGGGATCAGGATGAGCTTCGTGCCCGAGCGGCGCGGGTGGTGCGCAAACTCTTGCAGCACCCCGCGCCGGGCCCCGCAGAATTCGCCGCGTCCGACGCCGATCCCCTGTTTCGTGGGGCGTTTATCGTCAGCGATGGCGCGAAGTTTCATACCGTCGTTCCGATCTTGCTGGAAGATGGCGCCGCGCCGCTGCTGTTGTTTGCAGGCAATCCGCCACCCTCAGGGCGCGAGTTGACGGTCGTGCACCGCAACGAGGAAACCCTCACACCGACCCCGTCTGATGCGCCCTCGGTGATCTGTTTCACGCCGGGCACACGCATTCGCACGGAAGACGGCGACGTCGCGATTGAAGAGCTCGGCACCGGCGATCGTGTCTTGACCCGCGACAATGGCCCGCAAGAGGTTCTGTGGTCCGGCCACCGCCGCATGTCCGGCGCGCGCCTGTTCGCGATGCCTGATCAACGACCGATCCGGATGCGCGCGGGCGCGTTGGGGATCGACCGGCCCGACGATGATCTGATCGTCTCGCCCGAACATCGGGTACTTGTCACCGGACGCGCCGCGATGGACCTCTGGGGTGAGCATGAGGTTTTGGTGCGCGCCGCCGATCTGGTGGGCGACAGCCGCATCACCGTCGACCATTCCCTGCGCGAGACGTTCTATATCCACCTTATGCTGGACCGGCACGAGGTCGTCTGGGCCAATGGCATGGCGGTGGAATCGTTCCACCCCGGCTTCATGGGTCTCGATCATCTGACCAACCTGCAACGCAATTCAATGCTCGAGATGCGGCCTGAACTGGCCGACAACCCCCACGCCTACGGCGCGCCCGTGCGGCGCATGTTGAGCCGGGCCGAGGCAGCGATCCTGATCCATGGCGCGCCCACCAAGCCGATTGCCGAAAGATCCGCCTTCACCGCGCATTGACAGCCCCCTGAACCCGCTTTAGAGACCGCCCAGGTCCCGGCAGAGATGCCGGGGTTTTTATTGGTGTTGGTGGCCCCCGCAAGGGGAGCCCTGTCGCAGTGCAAGCTGAGAGGACAACGCCCTTTTCCCTGGCCCCATGGCGAGGTTCGAATTGAGACCCACGGTTGCCGGGCGCATGCGTCCACGACCCGAAAAGTGGGAACCGGTTTTCGGATCAAGTTGTGGAGCCATAATAAAAGGAGATCAGCCGTGACCAAACGCACGTCTGCCAAGTACAAGATTGACCGCCGGATGGGTGAAAACATCTGGGGCCGTCCGAAATCCCCCGTCAACCGTCGTGAGTACGGCCCCGGCCAGCACGGTCAGCGCCGCAAGGGCAAGCTGTCCGACTTCGGTCTTCAGCTGCGCGCCAAGCAGAAGCTGAAGGGCTACTACGGCGACCTGACCGAGAAGCAGTTCCGCCGCATCTATGCCGAAGCCGAGCGTCTGCGCGGGGATACCGGTGAATTCCTGATCGGCCTGCTGGAGCGTCGCCTCGACGCCGTCATCTATCGTGCCAAGTTCGTGCCGACCGTGTTTGCCGCGCGTCAGTTCGTGAACCACGGCCACGTCACCGTGAATGGCCAGAGGGTCAACATCCCCTCCTACCGTGTGAAAGAGGGCGACGTGATCGCCGTGCGCGACAAGTCCAAGCAACTCGCCGTTGTTCTGGAAGCCGTGCAACTGGCCGAGCGTGATGTGCCTGACTACATCGACGCCGACCACAACAAGATGACCGCCACGTTCGTGCGCACCCCCGGTCTCGGCGATGTGCCGTACCCGGTCGTGATGGAACCGAACCTGGTTGTGGAATTCTACGCGAAGAACTGATCTTCGCATCCCATGCAGAATTCAGAAGGCCGCCCCATCCGGGCGGCCTTTTTCGTGGGGCGCACATGGAACCCCTTCGATGCAATAGCCGTTGTCTTGCCGAGACTTGTTCAAAAGGAGGCATACAATGGCCGATCTGAAGCACGAATTCTGGGACCGCATTGAAGACATCCGCTCGGGCATGTTGGGGATCAAGGGGCAGGGCCGTCTGGTGCCCATGTCGCCGCAGGTCGACGACGATGTCCCCGGCGCTATCTGGTTCATCACCGCCAAGGGGACGGGCCTTGCCAACGGCGTGGCCGCTGGCCCGCAGCCCGCGCAATTCGTGGTCTCCGATGATGGAGAGGGGCTCTACGCCGATATCGACGGCATGCTGGAGCATTCCACTGACCGCGAGGCGCTGGACGAGGTCTGGAGCTTCGTAGCCGATGCGTGGTTCGACGGTGGCAAGCACGACTCGGACGTCTGCCTGCTGAAGTTCACGCCCGCCTCGGGTGAAGTGTCCATCACCGACGGCGGCGGCGCTAAATTCCTTTACGAAATCGCCAAGGCCCATCTCAAGGGCGAGACGCCGGATTCCGGTCATCAGGGCGACGTGGTCTTCTAATCGCCCCACCTGCGCGGCATGTACCAAGCGGATCGCATGCTGCCTCAGCGCCCGTGCATCCGCTTTCTCCGCGCAGCAATCCGGGCCTGCGCGGCCTGTGTGCCGTCATGGAACGACCCGAAAAGCTTGTCCCAGGGGATCTCCAGGCTGCCGTAATTACACTCGAAATAGCGGTGGTGCATTTGGTGATGGAACGTCCCCAGTCTCAGCCTGTTACGGTCGCGGATCACCATCCCCTCGAACCCGGTGTGGGTCGTGGCGGCAGTCAGGGCGTAGTACTGTAAATGGAACAGGATGTGCACCGGATGGGCCGCCACGATGAAGTGGATCAGCACCGAGCCCAGGAAAATAACATGCTCCACCGGGTGCATCGACAGGCCCGACCAAGGGCCAACGTTGATGTTGCGATGGTGCAAGGCGTGGACGTGTTTGTAGAGGAACGGCACGTGCAGAAGACGGTGGATCCAGTAGAAATAGAAGCTCTCCCAAATCGGGATCAGGAAAAAGAGCGCGATGAACCAGACGGGGTTCGCCGCCCAGGTCAGCCACGGCGCATAGCCGTTGGCCATCGCCCAGAGCAACAGGACCTCATAGGCCGTCCAGATCGTCACGCCCGACGCGAGCGTCCAGAACATGTTATCGCGGATCTGGCCGCCCAACGTGAACTGCCGCCCGTTCACCATCAGCGGGCGCGGGTCGTATTTGAGGCGCTGGCCCTGCTTGGTGAAGGTGTAGAACCACAAGTGCAACCCGCCCGCCACAAGGGTCATCAGGGCCAAGTTGCGCAGCAGCATCAGCGCGATCGCGCCGGGTTGCAGCGTTGCCATGGCCTCCATCGGCGGTTGCAGCCATGTCCATGAGATGAACGCCACCGCCACGAGGATCAACCGTTCCGAGATCAGAAACCACGAATCCCAAAACCAGCGCAGCACCTCCCACGGGCGCAGAGGCCAGCGGAAAAGGGGCGAGACCTGAAGCGGCACGTCCGGCGAATGGTGCCACCCTTTGAGCGGAGTTTCAGTCATCGTAGATCCTTGCACCTGTAGCATCAGATACCAAACCCGGACGATTTGAAACCGTAAAGATGGATCGCTTCGGTTTGGGGTCCCCTGATCGCGCCGTCTTTTCGGGCCCCCGTCGCGTGGGGCAGGGGGCCAGATACTGGGCCTTGGTTGCGTTGCGCCACCCCAAAAGCGTCGCCGCCGAGGCGGAATACCCGGTAGACCCGAACCCCGCTTGGTTTTCTTTTCCGTGCCCGCGTCTTAAGACATGAACAGGTTCTTGAGAGGAGAGATGATGGCGCAGGCGCATCCGGTTTACGCGAAGATTGACGGCCCGATCGTGATGATCGGCTTCGGCTCCATTGGCAAAGGCACGTGGCCACTGATCGAGCGGCACTTTGAGTATGACCGCACGCGGTTCACGGTGATCGAACCGGACGCCCGCCAGCACGACTTCCTGCGCGACAATGATCTTGCCTTCGTGGACACCGCCCTGACGCCCGAAAACTACCGCGACGTGCTGGGAGGTCTTCTGGCGCCCGGCAAGGGGTTCTGCGTGAACCTGAGCGTGGATACGTCCTCACTCGATCTGATGCGGTTCTGCCGGGAAATCGAGGTGCCCTATATCGACACGGTGGTGGAGCCCTGGGCCGGCTACTACTTTGGCACCACCGATAATGCCGCGCGCACGAACTATGCGCTTCGCCAGGCGGTGCGCGATGAGAAGGCGGCCAATCCCGGCGGCTCGACGGCTGTATCGTGCTGCGGCGCGAACCCCGGCATGGTGTCGTGGTTCGTGAAAGAGGGACTTTTGACCCTTGCCAAGGATCTGGGCCGCGCGGACGCTGCCCCAACCGACCGGGCCGGATGGGCGAAGCTTATGCAATCGCTTGGCGTCAAGGGCGTTCACATCGCCGAACGTGACACGCAGGTGCGGCTGGAGCCACGCCCGCGCGATGTCTTCGTGAACACGTGGTCGGTGGAGGGCTTCATCTCGGAAGGGTTCCAACCGGCGGAACTGGGGTGGGGCACCTTCGAGCCGTGGTTCCCGCCAAACGGCCACCGGCAAGAGACAGGCTGCCAAGCCGCGATCTGGATGGAGCGCCCCGGCGCCGTCACCCGCGTCCACACCTGGTGTCCGACGCCGGGCGCACAGTTCGGCTACCTGGTGACCCATAATGAGGCCGTGTCGATCAGTGACTACTACACCGTGGGCGAGGGGCAGACGCCCGAATTCCGGCCCACCTGCCACTATGCCTACCATCCTTGCGATGACGCGGTTCTCAGCCTCCATGAAATGTTTGGCGGCGGCATCACGCAGACCGAGCATCACATTCTGGGCGAGGACGAGATCGTGGCGGGTATCGACGAGTTGGGCGTGCTTTTGTACGGCCACGCTAAGAACGCGCTGTGGTTCGGATCTCGCCTGTCGAATGAGGAGGCGAAATCGCTCGCGCCGTATCAGAACGCCACCGGCTTGCAGGTCACCTCTGCGGTGCTGGCGGGCATGGTCTGGGCGTTGGAAAATCCGGGTGCGGGGATCGTGGAGAGCGACGAGATGGACCACGCCCGCTGCCTGGAAGTTCAACGTCCGTACCTGGGGCCGGTGGAGGCCCATTATACCGATTGGACGCCGCTTGATGATCGCTGGTCGTTGTTTGATGAAGACCTGGATTTCAACGAGCCGTGGGCGTTCCGGAACGTGCTGGCCACATGAGATATGCGCGGGTGCTCAAGCTTGAGCATCTTGGTAAGGCATTGAATTCATGAGATGTTAGATTTGATCTTAACGGTTTGTAAAGGGTTTGAGAGGGGGGGCACCCACCCTGCGGCGGACTGCGGGTAAATTGCGCGCTGCGTGTAGGCGGGCCGCAGGCGGCGGTCTTTACGCTTCGAGTGCGATGCACCCGCTTACGCCGTAAACGTCGGCTTTGCGGACGAAGCCAACTTTCGCAGCAGTTGCGCCATTGGCGGCTTTCGCGATTATATGGCTTCCGGCAATTCGTCTGATGGTAGTACTATGCCCTTCAACGCCTCTTTGCGTCGGGAAAGGGTTTCGTGCCATTCCTGCGCTTCACGGTCTGAGAAGAAGCTGGCGGACGGGGCAATGCGTTTCACAGCTTCCTCGACCTCCTCTAACCCGACTCGGAAAAACTCTTTACGCAAGTTGGAGGCGTTCACGCGTTGGTCTGAGAACTCTTTATGAAGAGCGCTTTCGAGGGCGGGAGCTTCATCCGAGTAGATCATGGCGTGGGTGTCGAAGCCAAAAGGGACGCTTGCGTCGCCAAGCTCTTTCACACGGTCATCGGGTTCAAGCCGTCGAGTGAGACCGATCTTCACCACATCCTCGCCGAAGGAACCGATATTCGAGATGATGTAGACGTAGCCGGATTTGGTCATCTCAGCCATTGCGCGGGCGCGTTCGCTTGTGGCGTGTGCTTCTGCCAAAGCGACTTCCAGCTCCGCGATGCGACCTTGATCTACCCCGACCTCAGAGCGCGCCTTGTCCAAGAGCTTCTGATATCGTTCCTCCTCCCGTTCTGCTGCTGCGGCTTCGGCCAACAGCTTTTTCTCTTCGCGTTCCGCGCGTGCCATCTCTGAGCGTTCTTGCTTCTCGATTTTAATGCGCTCACGATATTCATGGGTTGCGTGCAATTCGTCCAGCTTGAGGCTGACATACTGCTCACTGATACGCAGGCTCATGGACTCATTTGCTTTGTCGATTTGCGTGGCCGCGTTGACGATACGCTTCTCCATCGCGTTGACGTTGTTCCAGCGCGTGTTTGCGATTGAGGCTTCGCATTCGTTATTGAAGGCGCGCATGGTCAGACGGGTCTGGCGGTTAATCATCGTCTGACCTTTAGCGCGGCTTCCGTCCACCTGCCAGTCAGTCGGACAGAGGGTTGAGGTCTTGGCCGAGACCATTGCTTTCTGGCGATCACGGATGCGTTTGATCTCTTGCTTATACTCGTCAGCGTCGTTGAACTCGAAATGGGGCTCGTAGATGCCCAGCTCTGCGAAAGAGAGCTTTTCGTCATAAATTGCGACTTGTTGCTCTAGCTTTTTCAGCGTGGCGCGCTTCTCAGAATAAGAGCTACGTGTCTCGTCGATTTGCTTTTGTATCTCTGTTGCCGTTTCTGCTAGCGCCGAGACTTCTTCTTCGACAGACGTAATTGGCGCATATTTTTCCTTGAGCGATTCCGCGATCGCTTCCGCTTCCATAATCCGCTTTTCGCCGAGGTTCTTTGCGCCACGAGCGCGAAGCCAGAGGATCAAAAGGAGCACGGGTAAGAGCAACCAAGCGATTGCAAAAATTGTAATGGGGTCCACTTTCTGCAACCTTCCAATTTATTTCTGTCAAATTGACTAGTGCGGAAGAGACGACCAAGTAAATGGTTTTCAGGTCTTTGCTGCTCTATGACGAATGAGTAGTTTGGGCCTCACTCCCGCCCTTCGCTGCGGTGTGCGCATTCCTCTCTCCTCCCTCCCCCCTCGCCATCCCCGCGCGATGGGCGTAAAGCGGTTTCATGGCTCTTGGAGACTCCCTGAACACGATGACCCTGAAAGAGGGGCAGGACCTGCCGCTTTGGCGCAGGCCTGTCGCGCTGTTGGCGGTGATGTCCTTCGCCATGCCGATTGCCTTCGCCACCTGGTCCGCGCTTCTGAACAACTTCGTGGTCGAGGTCGCGTCCTTCGACGGGTCGGACATCGGGTGGTTGCACACGGTGCGCGAGATTCCGGGCTTCCTTGCCATCGGGGTGATCTTCCTGATCATCTTCATCCGCGAGCAAGTGCTGGGCCTTGTCGCCTTGATCCTGATGGGTACGGCGACCGCGATGACGGCGCAGTTCCCATCGCTGGGGGGGCTGTTGTTCGTGACGCTCTTCAGTTCCATCGGGTTCCACTACTACGAGACGGTGAACCAATCCCTGCAATTGCAATGGATCGACAAGAAACGCGCGCCGCAGGTCCTGGGATGGCTGATGAGCATCGGGTCAGGGGCCACGTTGCTGACCTATCTGCTGATTGTCGTCACGTGGCGCGCGTATGACCTGAGCTATGATTTCGTCTACTGGATCTCGGGCGGGGTGACGGCGGTGCTGGCGCTGGTGTCGCTGCTTTTGTATCCGCAGTTCGAGAGCCCCACGCCGCAGACCAAGAAGATGGTCCTGCGCCGCCGCTATTGGCTATATTATGCGCTACAGTTCATGTCCGGCGCGCGGCGGCAGATCTTCATGGTCTTCGCGGGCTTCATGATGGTCGAGCGCTACGGGTTCGAGGTGCACCAGATCACCGCGCTTTACATGGTGACGCTGTTGGCCAACATGGTCGCCGCGCCGTTTCTGGGGGGCCTCGTGGCCCGGTTCGGAGAGCGTCTGGCCTTGATCATCGAATACACCGGCCTTGCGATGATTTTCGTGCTGTATGCGGGGCTATACGTCTTTGACTGGGGATCTGGGCTGGCGGCGGCCTTGTATATCCTGAACCACATCTTCTTCGCCCTCGCGCTTGCGATCAAAACCTACTTCCAGAAAATCGCCGCCCCCGAGGATATCGCGCCAACGGCAGCCGTGGCCTTCACGATCAACCATATCGCCGCGGTGTTCCTGCCGGCGGGGTTGGGGTACCTGTGGCTGTCATCGCCCACGTCGGTGTTCGTGGCGGCCGCTGGCATGGCGCTGGTGTCGCTGGGGCTGTCGTTCCTTGTGCCGCGTCACCCTGAGGCGGGCTTCGAGACGACGGTCGCCCGCCTGAACGTGCATCCGGCAGAGTAGGCGACGCCGCGCTCAGGCATCGGTGGCACCGTCCCGGCACAGGGGGGCGATGTCGAAGAAGGTGATCTCTCCGTTCAGCAGATTGAACTGTAGCGCGCTTTCGCAACCGCTGTCGGTGGTGCCGGTACCGAGCAACGCGGCCGTGCGCTGGCCGTTGGTGGTGGAAAAGCTGAAGGTCGGGAAGTTGATCTGGGTATAGGGCTCCATCCCGGTCAGCATCGCGGCGAGGTCTTCGACGCTGTGACGCTCGGCGATCGAGGCGTGCAAAAGGGCGTGGGCCTCGGCGGTTTCACCGGCGGCGGCGTGGGTCATGAACAGGCGCGCGGTTTCGGCATCGCCTTTCTGGTCCTGAAAGCCGAAATAGATGGCACCCGCGACGACGATTGCGGCGCCCAGAAGGGTGACCAGAAGGCCGCGGGGTCCTTTGAGCATGATGTGTCCTCACTATGGTTGGGTGCAACGACCATGGCAGATCGGCGACAATCCGGCGATGTGGGGAAAACCTGCGGTGCTTTCTCGGGTTTGCCAAGGCGTCCAGAAGCGGATACCGACAGGCGAAACATCGCAGCCGGAGTTCTCATGCCCACTTGGACCGCCCTCACCACCTTGCCGAAAAAGCCCCCCGCCGAGGCGTTGGGCGAGGCCCTGGAGCAGTTGGACCCGACCCCCACCGGCGTGGGCGTCTTCGAGATGGAGGACGGATCGGGCCTTTTCGAGGTCGGGGCCTATTTCGTGGAGCCGCCCGACGAGGTGGCGCTGGCGATCCTTGCGGCGGCCTATGGTGCCAATGATTTCGCCGTCTCCGAGGTGCCCGATACCGATTGGGTCGCCCATGTGCGCCGAGAGCTGCACCCGGTCGAGGCCGGGCGCTTCTTCCTTTATGGCAGCCATGACGCGGACAAGGTTCCAGAGGGGTCCGTTCCGCTGCTGATCGAGGCTGCCATGGCGTTCGGGACAGGGCATCATGGGACGACAAAGGGCTGTCTCGAAGCCGTGGACAAACTGTTTACGTCCGGATTTTCGCCACAATCTGTGGCTGATATCGGCTGCGGTACGGCGGTGCTGGCGATCGCTGCGGCAAAGGTCTTGCGCCTTCCCGTCATGGCCTCGGACATCGATCCGCAGGCCGTCGATGTGGCCCTTGCCAATGCGGCGGCCAACGATGTGTCCGAGCTGGTTTCCTGCGTTGAGGCGGCCGGGTTCGATCATCCGGCCATTGCGGAAATCGGGCCCTATGATCTTGTTTTCGCTAATATTTTGAAGGGTCCGCTGGTGGAATTGGCGCCGGACGTCGCCACCCATACCAAGGCCGGGGGCTATGTCATCCTATCGGGTATTCTGAACCCCCAGGCCGACGACGTGATCGCCGCCTACAAGGCGCAGGGCCTTGAGCTTCACAGTCACGATCAGATCGGCGAATGGACGACGTTGACCCTGCGGAAGGCTCATTAACCGGTTCGGCTCTTGGTGACGTGAATTCGCCTAAAACTTGTCGCATTTGCGTTCGATATTCATTACAGTGAACCTCGGTGGGGGCAGTTTATGAGTAGAGCTGCCCAATGGTAAACGAAACTGAACACTTCAACGATCGCTTGAATCGGATCCAGCGGGTCCGTCGACGGAATCGTGGCGGCATGGGCTTTGTCGTGCATCCGGACGGCATCGTGGCACCCATCGGAAAACCCTCTTCGCGATTGCGCTTCGGCTTCCCCCTGAAAGGGGTGCTGGCGGGATTTGCGATTGCGGTGGCTGTGAAGGCCTACCTGATCTGGTTCCTTGGCGCCGACATCTATGCCCTCGAAGTTCAAGCCCTGCTGAATGGCGCACCCTTCGAGCAAATCGCAGCCATGGTTCTGATGCCTGACGCGCTGTCGGCCTGGTTGGTCGAGCGCTACGATGCGATCAATATCTTTATCCAAGCTGGACTGGCAGCGGGCGAGCCTGCCTGACAGCTGAAGCTTTTGCAGCCTGGGCCCGCCGTACGGGTGGGCCCGGCGCATCTGGCCTGCAAGGGGCGGGGATGGCCCGGGCAGGTCCATACTGGCACCTTGAAGGCGCAGCGCGCGCAAACGAAAAAGCGGCCGGGGAGCAATCCCCGGCCGCTTTTTTCGACTGATTTTCGGTTTCGCCTTAGCGGTAGTTGCGACCGGCCGCGATGTCATCGATATCGCCGCGGCACAGGCCAAGGTCATCGAGTTCGCGGTTGGACAGTGACGACAGGGCTTTGCGTGTCACACGCGCGTCATTCCAGGCGGCAACCTGGGCAACCAGATTGGAGAGCGCGCGCACGACATTGAAGCCTGCACCGAGGGGGCGGTTGGTGATCGAGGCCATTGGTCTCATCCTTTCCAGTTAGTGTTTCATCAGGTCTGACGGGGGCTTTTTGCCGTTCCGCGATGGACGGCAGGTAGTTGGGGAAATGCATCGAAACAAGCCGCTATTTTTGCATGGGTTCCATGTGTTTTTCGCATAGCTGCGATTTCGGTTAACATACCGTAAATACTACAAAAATCCGTGTTCCGACGTGTCGCGAACAGGCCTTGAAATGTCGACTTTGTCCCGTGTGCGCCGCGCTTGTCGAAAACGGATCGGCAAGTGTCGGCTTTGGAGGTCAGTCGCAGGATGCTTGGCGATGTTCGCGTTTCGTGCTAATGCGATAAAAAGGCCGAATAACGGGCTTGAATAACGGCCACGAACCATGGGCGGACAGGCGAGCATGCGCATAATTGGAATCGATCCGGGGCTCAGATCCCTCGGATGGGGGGTGATCGAGGCTCGGAACGGGCGCCTCAGTCACGTAGCCAACGGTCAATGCAAGACCGAAGGACGCGATCTGGCGATGCGGTTGCTATCGCTTCACACACAGTTGAGCGCCGTCATGGCCCACTATGCGCCGGATGCGGCGGCGGTGGAGCAGACGTTCGTGAACCGTGATGGGGCGGGGACGCTGAAACTGGGGCAAGCGCGCGGGATCGCGCTGCTGGTGCCAGCCCAGGCGGGCCTGAGCGTTGGGGAATATGCCCCAAATGCGGTAAAGAAGGCCGTCGTTGGCGTCGGCCACGCGGACAAGAAACAGGTAGAGCATATGGTAAAGCTGCAATTGCCCGGCTGTGCGCCGGCAGGCCCCGATGCGGCCGACGCGCTGGCGATTGCGATTTGTCATTCGTTTCACACCGCGACGGCCAATCGGTTGGCGGCTGCGATCGGAGCAGGCCGATGATTGGCAAGCTGACGGGGCGGCTGGATTATCGCGGCACTGACCACGCGTTGATTGACGTGGGTGGCGTGGGATATGTCGTCCATTGCTCGGACCGGACGCTGGCGGCCCTGCCGGGGCGCGGCGACGTCGTATCGCTTTATACCGAGCTTCTGGTGCGGGAAGACCTGTTGCAACTGTTCGGTTTCCTGACGCCCTACGAGAAGGAATGGCACCGGTTGTTGACGTCTGTTCAAGGCGTTGGCGCGAAGGCCTCGATGGCGATCCTGGGCACCCTTGGGGCAGAGGGGGCAGGCCGCGCGATCACGCTGGGGGATGCCACGGCGATCAAGGCGGCACCCGGCGTGGGGCCGAAATTGGCGCAGCGCGTGGTGATGGAGTTGAAAGACAAGGCCCCGGCCGTGATGGCGATGGGGGGGACGCTGAACGACGCGCTGGACGCGGTTGTCGAGGACGATGCGCCGGGGGCGGCTGCCGCTGCGGCTGTGGCCACCGCGCCGACCGCCGCGCCGACGCGCGCGCGATCCGCGTCCAATGCCCAGGCCGAGGCGCTTTCGGCGCTTCAGAACCTGGGCTACGGTCCCTCGGACGCGGCGCGGGCGGTGGCGCAGGCCGCCGATGAGGCCGCCGATCAGGCCTCTGAGACGCCCGACCTGATCCGCGCCGCCCTGCGGCTTCTGGCCCCCAGGGATTGAGCCCGATGCGCCCGCCCCCCGCGCCGCACCCAAAGCCTTGCAAGGCTTTGTACAAACCCTTGCAAGGGTTTGCTGCGCCCCATGGCAATCGGCACGTCCGGTTGCCATAAGGGGGCACCATGACCGAGCCCGACCCCACCTTGCGCCCCGACCGTCTTCCCGAAGATGATCGCGCGTTGCGCCCGCAATCGCTGGACGATTTCACCGGCCAGGAAGAGGCGCGCGCCAATCTGCGCGTTTTCATCGAAAGCGCGCGCAGGCGCGGTGAGTCGATGGATCACGTGCTGTTCCACGGCCCACCGGGGTTGGGGAAAACGACGCTGGCGCAGATCATGGCGAAGGAACTGGGTGTCGGGTTTCGGATGACCTCGGGGCCGGTCCTGGCCAAGGCGGGTGACCTGGCGGCCATTCTGACCAACCTTGAGGCGAAAGACGTACTATTCATAGACGAGATACACCGCCTGAACCCGGCGGTCGAAGAGGTACTCTACCCCGCCCTCGAAGACTTCGAGCTTGATCTGGTGATCGGTGAGGGGCCCGCGGCGCGGACCGTGCGGATCGAATTGCAGCCGTTCACGCTGGTCGGCGCAACCACGCGGCTGGGGCTTCTGACGACGCCGTTGCGGGACCGTTTCGGCATCCCGACCCGACTGAATTTCTATACAATTGAAGAGCTTGATCTGATCGTTGCCCGGGGCGCACGGTTGGCCGGGATTTCGGCAGACCCCAAGGGCACGGCGGAAATCGCAAAGCGCGCGCGTGGCACGCCGCGCATCGCGGGGCGGCTGTTGCGCCGCGTGATCGACTTTGCCGTCGTCGAAGGCGACGGGCGCCTGACACAGGAGATCGCGGATTCGGCGCTGACGCGGCTGGGGGTGGATGCCCTGGGCCTCGATGGGGCGGACAGGCGCTATCTCACCTTGATTGCCGAGAATTATCACGGTGGCCCTGTCGGGATCGAAACCGTCGCCGCCGCCCTGGCCGAGCCGCGCGATGCCTTGGAAGAGGTGATCGAGCCGTTCCTGCTGCAACAGGGCCTGATCGCGCGCACGCCGCGCGGGCGGATGCTGGCGCACAAGGGCTGGACACATCTGGGCTTGGCCCCGCCGCCCAGAGATCGTTTCATCTGAGGCGCAACTCATTGCATATGGCACTACAGGTCCGGGAGATGCCGTCCGAGGGCCATCGACCGAGGAGACCCGAAAAGATGCGATGGATGCTGCTTTTGCTGAGCCTGATGCTGCCCCTGACCCTGACGCTGCCCGTTGCGGCGCAAGTCACGTTGATCTCGGTCGATGCGATGGACACGCGGTTTGGACGCGTGGCGGTCGTCGGGCCGATCGGGGCGAACCGGTTGACGTTGGACGGCGTGCCTATCGAGGGGGTCGAGAACTGGGGGCTTCGTATTCTGGGCAGTTTCGCGCTGGCTGATGAGCCGTTTGACTACCTTTTGGTCAGCGACCACGGCGGGGGCAACGCCTGCGATCCGCCGATCCGGCTGCTGCGCATCACGCAAAGTGGCCCGATTGTGGGGCCGCTGGTGGGCGGCTGCGTCTACCCGATGGCGCTGGACGTGCGGCTTTTCCCCGGCCGGATCGAGATCGACACCCCCCACCGCGATCTGGGCATCGCGCGGGAGGTTTTCAGCTGGGATGGCACAGCGCTGCAAAGCCGAGAGGTCGCCGAGGCAGCGGCCACGGTCGCGCCCGGCGATCCACGGCAATGGGTGGGGCAGCACCCCTACGCGGCGCTGGACGACGCGGCCGAGCGTGTGCGCTTTGGACAGATCATGCGGGAGTGGCAGATCGAAGAGCTGGCCACGCGCATCGGTCCGGCCAATTCGGTGATTGAGCGCGACGGCTGGGTTCTGGGGGCAGGGTGCATGGCCCACAATTGCAACACGCGCCGGGGGGTGTGGGGCATCCGCATCGCCGATGGCGTCCCGGCGGCGGCGACGATGGACGTGGGACTAAGCGCGCGCAGCTACGGCACCGCCGCGAACGACCCGGTGTTCCGGGCCTGGATCGAAGAGAATATGCCATGACCCCAGAAGCCGTTGAACAGTTCTTCACCCGCGCCGATGGGCAGTTCCTGTTTGCCCGTTGGGGGCGGCCCATCGTGCCGATCGTTTTTGGGGTCGAAGATTCCACGATCAGCGTCTTCAAGGGCGCGATCGAGGCCGTCGTGGCCTTGGCCGACCACAAGATGGCCGAGCATGATCCCGAACTGGGCGCCAACCTGATGGTGTTCTTCATCCGCGATTGGGCGGAATTGACCGCGACGCCGAACCTTGACCGTTTGATCCCCGACCTTGCGCCCTTGGTCACGCGGCTGGAGCAGGCGCAGGCGAACCAGTACCGCAGTTTCCGCTTTGACGCGGAGGGCGGCATCAAGGCGGCCTTCGTGTTCATCCGCATGGATGACGCAATGGCGCAGGCCAGCGCCGACACGATTGCCCTGTCGCAGATCGTCCAGACGATCCTGTTGTGGAGCGACACGGCGTTTCTGGGCACGTCGCCCCTGGCCATCTTGAAAGACGACGGGCCCGCTGTCCTCAAGCCCGAGATCGCCGACATCATCCGCGCCGCCTACGATCCGGTCTTGCCCGTGGCAGCGACGGATGCGTCGTTGGCCCTGCGGTTGTCTGCCCGGATCGGAGGCCTCCAATGATCCACCTTTGGCCCCTGCGCGTGTATTATGAAGATGTCGATCTGGCAGGCATCGTCTACTACGCCAATTACCTGAAGTACCTGGAACGGGGGCGCTCGGAGATGGTGCGCGAGGCCGGGATCAGCCAGCTGGAGATGAAAGCGGCGGGGCTGGTTTTTGCCGTCCGGAGGGTGGAGGCCGATTACCTGAAACCCGCCAACTACGATGACGAACTGGTGGTGGAAACCCGTCTGGATCGCCTGAAAGGGGCCAGTTTCGACATGCCCCAGCGCGTTTTGAGGGGCGATGACGTGCTGCTGGCGGCGCGGATCAAGGTCGTGATCATCGACTCACAAGGCCGTGCAGCCAGACTTCCGGCGGATATTCGCGCAAAAGTCACAGCGATCACGGCAAGTGACAGCTAGTTACGCAGAAGTGTTCGCCATGGGGCTTCCCACCTGCTAAACTAAGGCACAAATGAGGCGCGAAAATAGCGCCCGCACGTTGACATACGGTGTTGAGGCCGGGGCAGAGGACAGCAGAAGACTTATGGAAACTGAAACGCTCGCGTTGGCGAATGAGGCGGATTTTACCCTCATCGCTCTTTTCTTTCGTGCAAGCCTGATCGTTCAGTTGGTGATGATCGCGTTGATCATCGCCTCTGTCTGGGTTTGGGCGATTGCCTTCTCGAAATTTGCCATGTTCCGCCGCTCGCGCGCGAATGCGGCGGTGTTCGATGCGGCGTTCTGGTCCGGTGAGCCGCTGGATGAGTATTATGACAAGGTTGCCGATGCGCCGAGGTCGGCGTCCGAGCGGGTCTTCGTGGCGGGCATGACGGAATGGCGGCGCAGCTTGCGCGATGACGGGGCGTTGATCCCGGGCGTGCAGCAGCGGGTCGACCGGTCGATGGATGTGGCGATTGCGCGGGAATCCGCGCGCATGACCAACGGGTTGACCTTCCTTGCCACCACCGGCGCGACTGCGCCGTTCGTGGGCCTGTTCGGCACGGTCTGGGGCATCATGCGGTCATTCCAGGAAATCGCGATCAGTGGCCAGACGTCCCTGGCCGTGGTCGCCCCCGGTATCGCCGAGGCGCTGTTGGCGACGGGTCTGGGCCTGTTGGCGGCGATCCCGGCGGTTATCCTTTACAACAAGCTGTCGAATGACGCCGATGGGATCATCGGGACGTACGAGAGCTTTGCGGACGAATTCTCGACCCTTCTCAGCCGGCAGCTTGACTGATGGGCGCGTCGGTCGCACAGCGCGGCGGCGGTGGCCGTCGCAGGGGCAGGGGGCGGCGCGGTGGCGCGCAGCCGATGGCCGAGATCAACGTCACGCCCTTCGTGGACGTGATGTTGTGCCTGTTGATCATCTTCATGGTGGCGGCTCCGCTGATGACGGTGGGGGTTCCGATCGATCTGCCCGATACCTCTGCCGAGGCCTTGCCGTCCGAGCAGGAAGAACCGCTGACGGTGACGCTTGCCGCCGACGGGCGGGTGATGTTGCAGACCACGGAGATCGCGCGAGACGAGATCATTCCCCGCCTGCAAGCCATTGCAGCAGAACGCGATAGCCCGCGCATCTTTGTGCGCGCAGATGGCGGCATCCCCTATGCGGAGGTGATGGAGGTCATGGGCGCGTTGAACGCCGGTGGTTTCCGCGAAATCGGCTTGGTGACGGACGCGGGTGGCCCCAGACTTGACGGCGGTCTGGATGGCACCGCCGGAACAGGGGAGTGACAGGGCAATGCCCCAGGACATGCGTCTCTCTCTTTACGCCTCTGGAACGTTGCACGTGGGTCTTTTGGCCTGGGTGGCGTTTGGCGGGTTGCTGTTTGACCGCAGCCCGGAGGTTGAGTTCGAGGTGACCGGCGTGACGCTGATGTCCGTGTCTGAATTCGAGGCCCTGACAAGGGCTGTGCCAACGCCTTTGGTCGATCCGGCCCCGGCGGCGTTGGCGCAGCCCGCCTTGCCCGAGGATGTCGCCGCCCCCACGGCCGAGGCCCCGCCCCCCGCGCAGGACGCGCCGGCTGAAACGCAAGCCCCCCCGCCAGAGCAGACCCCCGTACCGGTCGAGCCTGTCCCCGACACGCAGGTGACCGACGAGGTCGCAACGCTCGCCCCCCCGCCCGGCGCGCCCGATGCCGCCGTGGCACCGACGCCGCGCCCGGATCAGGCGCCGCGTGTGGCGCCCGTGGCCGCGCCGCTGCCAGCACCCGACGTGGAAACCGCGCCGGATGTGTTGGAGCAGACGACCGAGCCTGAAGTGGCCGATGACATGCCGGTGGAAGAGGCGCCCGAGACCGCCCCCGAGCAGGCCACGACTGAAATCGTGACCGAGGCGGAAGAGCCCGCAGCAGCACCCTTGGGCCCGACGTCGTCCGTGCGCCCCACGGCCCGGCCCGCGCGACCTGCCCCGGTAGAAGAGCCCGTGGAAGTCGCGGCTGCCGTTGAACCCGCTGCGGAGGCGCCCGTGGAGACGCCTGCGGAGACCCCAACGGAAACCCCTTCCGAAGCGCCGGAGGCAGAGGTTGACCCGCTTGCCGCCGCCATCGCCTCGGCGGTTGCGGATGCCGTGGAAACACCGACCCCGACACCCGCCGCGCCGTCCGGTCCGCCGCTGAGCCAAGGGGTGCGCGATGGCTTCCGGGTCGCGGTGCAGGCCTGCTGGAATGTCGGTGCGCTGTCGACCGAGGCGTTGGGCACCACCGTTGTGGTGGCCTTCGACATGGCCCGTGACGCGCGGCCCGATGCGGGCACGATCCGAATGATCGAGTTCTCTGGCGGCACCCAGGCGGCGGCCAACCAGGCCTATGAAGCGGCGCGGCGGGCGATCATTCGCTGCGGCGCGAACGGGTTTGACCTGCCGTTGGAAAGCTATGACCGTTGGAGCCAGATCGAGCTAGTCTTCAACCCGGAAGGGATGCGCCTGCGATGATCCGTCTTGCCTTGATCCTGAGCCTCATTGCCACGCCCGTTCTGGCCGACACGGTGCCAATGCCACGCCCCGACGGCTTGGTGGAGCGCGCGCGCGCAGCGGCTCAGGCGGCAGCCGAGGCAGAGGCCGAGGCCGAGGCAGGGGGGACGATGGTGGCGCAGGCGGCACCCCCCGATCGCGCGGCGATTGCGGCGCAGATCAGCGAGGCCATTCGGGCCTGCTGGAACGTCGGCGCATTGTCGGAAGAGGCCATGGCCGTCAGCATCCGTCTTGGGTTTGACACCACGCCCGAGGGCGAAGTCATACGCGAGAGTATCGAGATGCTCGAGTTCTCGAACGGCACCCAGGATGCCGCAGAAGAGGCTCTTGTGCAGGCGTTTGCCGCGATCATGCGCTGCGGCAACGACGGCCTTGATCTGCCGTCCGAGACTCATCCGATCTGGCAACGGATCGAAATGACGTTTGACGCGGGGAGTGTTGCAACGCGATGATCCGCCTGGCCCTCCTTTTCAGTGTACTGGCTACCCCGTTGGCGCATGTTGCAGCGGCCCAGACGGCGTTGAGCGACCGTCCGGGGATGTGGATATCCGTTCCCGGCACCTCGGCGTCCGTCGTGCAAGCGCCCGCAGGCGAGGCGGTTATCCTTGAACCGCCCTCATCCGGCCCGCTGATTACCGGCACTTCCGGCCCCGGCGTGGTCCTGACGGCGCCGGAACCAGCGGCGCTGATCGCGCCGCCTGTGGTACCCGAGACACGGCCCGTGCCGCGCCCTAGGGAAAGGGTCGCGGTCGGTGAGGTTGACCCCGCCGCGGTAGCGACAGAAACCCCCGTCGCGGTGGTGACAGAAACTACCGTCGTGAGTGCCGAGGTCCCCACGCCACCCGCCCCGGCGATGCCAGCGCCAGAAACGCGCCCGCTGCCACGGCCCGAGACGGCGATGACTGCGGCCTTGGCCGAGGCCCTGGCCGCACAGATCGCGGCAGAGGCCCAGGCGATCATGGTTGCCGCCCCGCGCACCTTGCCCCTTGTGGCAGAGATCGCGCCCTACGACGCACTGGCGCCCGCCCATCCCCAGATCCCCCCCCAGATGACCCTCGAGATCGTTCCCGAGGCGGCGGTACGCGGGCCCGCCCCGGTGCGGGTGCTGACCCCACCCAGTGTCGCCCCGATGTTGACGATGGCCTTCGCGCCGGTCGCGCGGGCCGAGGCGCCTGCGCCTATGTCGGCGGTCATGTTGCCGGTTCAAGGCCCCGCAACGCGCCCCGTCGTGCAGCCAGTGGCCTTCATCATGCCGCCACTGGAATCCTCGCCGATTCTGCCGCGCCTGCATCCCTCGGGGCCGGCTGCACAGGACGCGGTCGCGCAACTGGCATCGGCGCGCACGGCCCCGCTGTCGGCGGTTCTGTTGCCGTCCCCGGCAGGCCAGGCCGCGCCCGTGCTGCGCCTTGCGCGGACGGCGCCACCGGCCCGCGATCCGTTCCCGTTTTCGGCGCTGCCACCCTCGGAATTGCCTGTGGGCCCGGAAAGCCTGACGCGTGCGATCCAGCCGCCGCCCCCCTTTGTGGAGGCCAATGCCGCCGTTTTGGCCGGGCAGCCATCGGTGATCCCGGTACGGATGCCCGCGATAGTACCCTCGGCCACGCCAAGCTTCGATGTTCCGGTCGCGGACCCGGACGCCGCCGTGGAATTGCCCGCGCCGGATCCGGGCGCCGTGGCGCGGATGGTCGATGACGTCACGATTTGCTGGCGCCTGGCAGAGATGGGCATGGAAGC
Organism: Gymnodinialimonas phycosphaerae; assembly: GCF_019195455.1. Taxonomy (NCBI): domain Bacteria; kingdom Pseudomonadati; phylum Pseudomonadota; class Alphaproteobacteria; order Rhodobacterales; family Paracoccaceae; genus Gymnodinialimonas; species Gymnodinialimonas phycosphaerae. The sequence goes on from NZ_JAIMBW010000001.1 coordinate 3,971,398, forward strand.
GCAATGGGCGCGGCTGTCGGTCGACGTGGCGCTTGACGAAACCAACATGCCCTCGGCGGAGTCGATCCGGCTGACGGGCTTTGCCCGCGTCCTTTCGGGCGCGGCGGAAGAAGCGTACCGCGCCGCCCATGCGGCGCTGATGGGATGCGCGGCGGCGACGCCTGCGGCACCCGCGACCACATCCACGACCCTTGTCTTTGATCGCAGCGGGGTGCGTTTGCAATGATGCGCCAGCTTTGTGCCTATTTTTAAAGGAGGTCTCACATGTTGAACCGCCGCATGTTTATCCATTCTACCTCGGCCTTGGCCACGTCCACGGTGCTGCCGGGGTTTGCCCTCGCACAGTCCGGCCCGCTGCGGTTGGAAATCACCGAAGGCGTGATCGAGCCGTTGCCCTTTGCCTTGCCGACATTCCTGGCCGAGGGCGGCACAGATGATGTCGCCGCCGACGTCAGCCGCGTGATCGCGGCGGATCTGCGCGGGACCGGGTTGTTTCGGCAGATCCCACCCGATGCCTACATCAGCCAGGTGACCAACTTCAGCGCCCCCGTGGCCTATCCCGATTGGCAGGCGATCAACGCCCAGGCGCTGATCACGGGCCAGGTCGAGCAACGCGCCGACGGTCAGTTGGTCGTGCGGTTCCGCCTGTTCGATGTCTTCAGCCAGGCCCCCCTGGGCGAGGGGCTGCAATTCGTCGGCCCGGCGGATTCGTGGCGGCGCATGGCCCATACGGTGGCCGATCAGGTCTATTCGCGCATCACCGGGGAAGGCGGCTACTTCGACACCCGCGTGGCCTTCATCGCCGAAGAGGGGCCGAAGAACGCCCGCCTGAAGCGTCTGGCGATCATGGATTACGATGGCGCGAATGTGCAGTACCTGACCGACAGCCGCGCGATTGTGCTGGCGCCGCGCTTCTCGCCGCAAGGGGACCGGATCCTTTACACCAGCTACGAATCCGGCTTCCCGCAGGTCTACATCATGGATGTGGCCACCGTTCAGCGCCGCCCGCTGGAGGCGATCCCGGCCGAGACGATGACCTTCTCGCCGCGCTTCAGTCCTTCGGGGCAATCGGTGGTGTTCAGCCTCGTGGATGGATCGAACACGGACATCTATTCGCTGGATCTTGCGACGGGGACGCGCACGCGCCTGACGCAGGCGCCTTCGATCGAGACGGCGCCGTCGTTCTCACCGGATGGCACTGAGATCACCTTCGAGAGCGACCGTTCGGGAGGGCAGCAAATCTACATTATGTCCGCGAGCGGTGGTGAGGCGCGGCGCGTGTCCGCAGGCACCGGGCGCTATGGCACTCCGGTCTGGTCGCCGAGGGGCGACTACATCGCCTTCACCAAGCAGGAAAACGGGCGCTTCCACATCGGCGTGATGCGCACCGACGGCTCGGAAGAGCGGTTGCTGACGTCGTCGTTCCTGGATGAGGGGCCAACATGGGCACCCAACGGCAGGGTCATCATGTTCACCCGCGAAACGCCCGGCGATGACGGCGCGCCAGCGGTCTATTCGGTCGATATCTCGGGGCGGAACCTGCAACGGGTGGCGACGCCCGGCATGGCATCGGACCCGGCATGGTCGCCGCTTCAAACGTAATTGGCCTGGGTGCAACGCCCATGCTATACCGGTAAAAACTTAAGATCCGAGGATCAGAGCACATGACATTTTCTTTCCTGAAACCAGTCCTTCTGGTGACGACCCTGGCCCTTGCGGCCTGTTCCCAAGGGGGCCTGAACGGCGATGACGCAGGCGGGGCCGGCGGCATCGGTGCAGGCGGCATCGGGGCGGGCGGCGTGGGTGATCCCACAAGCCCGGCCTATTTCAACGAGGTCGTGGGCGACCGTGTCCTTTTCGCCGTCGATCAATCCACCCTGTCGTCCGAGGCGCAGGGCGTCCTGGCGGGGCAGGCCCAATGGCTGTTGTCCAACCCCGAGTTCACCGCCCTGATCGAGGGTCACGCGGATGAGCAGGGTACGCGGGAATACAACCTTGCGCTTGGCGCGCGCCGCGCCGCCGCAGTGCGGGAATACCTGGTGAGCCAAGGCGTGCCCGATAGCCGCCTGCGCACCATCTCCTACGGCAAGGAGCGTCCATTGCAGATCTGCTCGTCCGAGGCGTGCTACAGCCAGAACCGCCGTGCCGTCACGGTGATCTCTGCCGGTCTGGGGGCGTAAGATGCGTCTGGCCCTGGCAGTTTGTTGCGCGCTGATCGCGGGGCCCGCGGTCGCCCAGGACAACGCGCAGACCTTGGCGGATATCCGGCAGGAACTGTCGGTGCTTTACGTCGAAATCCAACGTCTTCGCGGGGAGTTGAACACCACCGGCGGGGCGTCTGGATCAGGCGCAAGTGGCTCCATGTTGGACCGGGTGAATGCCATTGAGGCGGAGGTCACGCGGCTGACGTCCCTGACCGAGCGGTTGCAATTGGACGTGGACAACGTCGTGCGCGATGGCACAAACCGGATCGGTGATCTGGAGTTCCGCCTGTGTGAGTTGGAGCCGTCCTGCGATATCGCGTCGCTTGGCGAAACGCCGTCGCTGGGGGGCGTTGTGCCGACGTCCAATGGCACCGCCGGTACCCTCCCACAGGTCCCTGCGGGGCCGTCCACGCCGGCACCCACCGGCCTGGCGGTGGCGGAACAGGCCGACTTCGACCGCGCCAATGCGGCGTTCGAGGCAGGCGACTTCGCCGATGCCGTTACCGGATTCCAGACCTTCGTGGATACCTATCCCGGCTCGCCCCTGTCCGCCGATGCCCACTACCTGCGCGGAGAGGCCGAGGCCAACCTGGGCCGATGGAACCCCGCTGCGCGGGCTTTCCTTGCGGCGTTCTCGGCGGGACCAGACGGGCCCCGTGCGCCGATCGCGCTGACCTCGCTTGGGGTCGCTCTTGCGCAGATCGGTCAGCCGGAAGAGGCCTGCCTGACGTTGGCCGAGGTCGCCGTGCGCTTCCCTGGCAGCGCGTCCGTTGCGGAAGCGCAATCCGAAATGGGGCGTTTGGGCTGCCAGTGACGGCAGGGGCCGCACCCCCAGGCCTGCCCCACCGCTTTGCTGCGCAGATGGGGCGGCTGTTGGGGCCTGATTTTCCGACCCGGATCGCGCTGGCCGTCAGCGGTGGCGGCGACAGCATGGCGATGCTGGCGCTGGCCCACGACTGGGCGCGGGTTTTTGGCGTTGGCCTTCATGTGGTCACAGTCGATCATGGCCTGCGGGCGGAAAGCTGCGAGGAGGCCACTCAAGTGGCCGAGGAGTGCGCCGCCCTTGGCCACCCCCACACCACGCTGCGCTGGCACTGGGACGGCACCGGCAACCTCCAAGACGCGGCGCGCCGTGCGCGGCTGCGGCTGATCGGCGATTGGCGCGGGGATATCGCCCATGTTCTTTTCGCCCACACCCAAGATGATCAGGCCGAAACCCTGCTTATGCGGCTGGCCCGCGGCTCGGGCGTTGAGGGGCTGTCGGCCATGGCCGAGACCCGCGACATGGGCGGCTGGCAGATCGTCCGGCCCCTGTTGTCCGAGACCCGCGCCGCGTTGCGTCACTACGCGGATGTCTTGCGCCTTCCTTACGTCGATGACCCTTCCAACGAGGATACCACCTACGACCGCGTGCGCATGCGCCGTGCGATTGCCGCCGTGGATCTTGACGTCGGCACCCTGGCCGAGACCGCCACGCGCATGGCCCGGGCGCGAGAGGCGTTGGAAGCCCGTGCCGGGGACGTGGCGCGCGTCTGTATTGCCGAGGATGTGGTCCAGGGCGCAGCCACCGGTGACCTCCTTATTGACCGCGACGCCTTCGCCCCGGTGGAGCGGGACACGCAATTGCGCCTGCTGGCGGCGGCGCTGCGGTGGGTGGCGCAGGCCCCCTACCGTCCCCGCGCCCGTGCGCTTGACGGGTTGCTGGACCGCATGCTGGGGGGCGGTGGCGGCACGTTGCATGGCGCGCAAGTCATCGTGACGCCGACCCACGTGCGGGTGTGCCGTGAATTTGCGGCCGTGCGGGACCTGCGCGTCACTCTTCAGCACGAGGCGATCTGGGACAGCCGCTGGCATATCTGCACCGACACGCCCGGCTTGACCCTGCGCGCGCTGGGGCCCGACGGCTGGCAGCAACTGCCGGCGCGGCCGGGTGACGGCGCGCCCCATGATGCGGCGATCGCGCGTCCGGCGTTGTTCGACGGCGCCCGTCTGGTGGCCTGCGCTGCGACCACGCACGGACCGAAATTCAAGGCGACGTTGCGCGCAAAACCGGAGTCTTTCGTCGCATCGCTGCTTTCGCGTTGAACTCAGTGCGGCAAGGCTTATCTTACTGGTAACACGCGGGCACGGTCCGCGCTTTCCCGGTTGAGGAGATTTGCCTTGGGCAACGCGAGAAATATCGCATTTTGGGTCATCTTATTCTTGTTGATCCTGGCGCTGTTCAATCTGTTTTCAGGCGGACAGACGCAAGTGAATAGCCGCACCGTGGCCTATTCGGATTTCGTGCAGCAGGTTGAAAACGGTAGCGTTATCTCGGCCACGCTGGACGGAGAGAACGTGCAGTTCACCACCGGTGAGGGGGCATTCTCGACCATCGCCCCGGCGGATGCCGAGACCACGAATACGCTTCTGACCAACGACGTCCGCATCGAGGCGCGCGCGCAGCAGCAGTCAGGCTTCCTGAGTGTGCTGTCGCTGTGGCTGCCGGTTCTGGTGCTGATCGGCATCTGGATTTTCTTCATGAACCGGATGCAGGGCGGCGGCAAAGGCGGGGCCATGGGCTTCGGCAAGTCCAAGGCGAAGCTGCTGACCGAAAAGCACGGTCGCGTGACGTTCGATGACGTGGCGGGCATCGACGAGGCCAAGGAAGAGCTGGAAGAGATCGTGGAATTCCTGCGCAATCCGCAGAAGTTCTCGCGCTTGGGTGGTAAAATTCCCAAGGGCGCGCTGCTGGTGGGCCCTCCGGGTACTGGTAAGACGCTTCTGGCGCGTGCGATTGCGGGCGAGGCGGGCGTGCCGTTCTTCACCATCTCGGGCTCTGACTTCGTGGAGATGTTCGTGGGCGTGGGTGCAAGCCGCGTGCGCGACATGTTCGAGCAGGCGAAAAAGAACGCGCCCTGCATCGTGTTCATCGACGAAATCGACGCCGTGGGCCGCTCGCGCGGTGCCGGCTACGGCGGCGGTAACGACGAGCGGGAACAGACGCTGAACCAGTTGCTGGTTGAGATGGACGGTTTCGAGGCCAATGAGGGCATCATCATCGTCGCCGCCACCAACCGCCCCGACGTGTTGGACCCTGCGCTGCTGCGTCCGGGTCGGTTCGACCGTCAGGTTCAGGTGCCCAACCCTGACATCAAGGGCCGCGAGCGTATCTTGGGCGTTCATGCCCGCAAGGTGCCGTTGGGTCCCGACGTGGATTTGCGCATCATCGCGCGCGGTACGCCGGGTTTCTCGGGTGCCGATCTGGCGAACCTGGTGAACGAATCCGCCCTTACGGCGGCGCGCATCGGGCGTCGCTTCGTGACGATGGACGACTTTGAGTCCGCGAAGGACAAGGTCATGATGGGCTCCGAGCGGCGCTCCATGGTGATGACCGAGGATGAGAAAAAGCTGACCGCTTACCATGAGGCAGGCCACGCCGTTGTGGGTCTGAACGTGCCGGATCATGACCCGATCCACAAAGCCACGATCATCCCCCGGGGCCGTGCGTTGGGTCTTGTGCTGTCGCTGCCAGAGCGGGATCAACTCAGCGTTTCGTACCGCAAATACACATCGAAAATCGCTATGGCGATGGGCGGTCGCGTGGCAGAGGAATTGGTGTTCGGCAAAGAGCATATCACCTCGGGCGCGTCGTCGGACATCCAGCAGGTCACGCGGATCGCCCGCGCGATGGTCACGCAATTCGGCTATGCTGAAGAACTTGGCTACGTGGATTACGCCAACGAGCAGCAGTCGCATCTGGGGCCCTATGGGGGTGGAACGACGCACTCGGCTGACACGCAGAAGATCATCGACGACAAGGTTAAGGAGCTGGTGGAAGAGGGATACCAAACCGCCAAACGCATCCTGACCGAGAAGCGCGAAGATCTGGAGCGGCTGGCGCAGGGACTGTTGGAATATGAGACCCTGACTGGCAAAGAGATCACCCGCGTGATTGCCGGAGAGGCGCTCAATCGCGGCGACGACGATGATGAGGCGCCGACGTCGGGTGGCACCCCTTCCGTCACCGCGATCCCGAAGTTGAAGCCCAAGTCCAAGCCCTCGGGCGACATGGAGCCTGAACCGTCGGCGTAAATGCCAAGGGCCTGATTGGGTGATGAAGATTTCTGGCAGAGGCCCCGGCCCATGAACGCTATGTATCGGGTCGGGCCTTTGGTTGTTAGCGCAACGCTTGTTGTTCTTGCGGTGATCACCTTTTTGCGTAGGTGTGGACCGGACGTTGCTTCATGAAGGCGGCGCGTTCGAAGTCGCCTCAGCCGCACTTTGGCTTTTCACCTCGGCCTACGCGGTCTTGGGCCAGGTTCCGGATCGTCGTCTTGCGGGCTGGCTGGCTGGATTGTTCAACGTTTTTTTCCTGCGCGAGTTGGATTTCCACGACTGGTGGTTCGATCCGGGTCTGTTGCATGTGAAGGTCCTGACCGGCGCCGCGCCGCTGTGGCAAAAGGCGGTCAGTCTGGGCGCGATGGTTGGTATTCTCGCGGTGGTGTTCGCTGTCGGTTGGTTGGGCATTGGCCGCTTCGTCCGTGCGCTCCGCGCCCGGGATACGCCGGCATGGCTCTTGTTGGTCGCGATGGGATGTGCGGCGACCAGTTCTCAACTCGATGGGTTGGGACGCACGCTTGAGCCCTACGGTATCCAGATCGATGCGGCTGTCTAGGATGCCGCCATTTTCTTGGAAGAAACATTGGAAATCGCCTTCCCAATGCTAATCATTCTGGCTCTGTCGCTGGCCCTCAAACGCAAACGGGTGGGGTAGACCGCCAAGGTGGTGCCACCCCACACGGGGGCTTAGCCCATCATCTTTTTGCGCGCCTCTTCCATCTGCGCTTCCATATCTTTCCAAGCCTTCTGCATGCTGGCTTGAACGTCTTTTGCGGCCTCCATGTTGGCTTTTCCAAGCTCTTCCATGTGCTTTTCGGCCTGCTTGCGCTGCTCGTTCAGCGCTTCCATCTGCTTGACCATCTGCGCTTGGCCCGCTTCACCGGCCTCCTGCATCTTGGCTTGCATTTTCGTCATCTCGGCGCCCCAGGCATCCATCTGCGCCTTGGCCTGAGCCATGAAGTCTTTTGGGTCTGTCATCAGTCAATCTCCTTTATACAAGGAGAGCTTAACACAGATCGGAAAAGAAAGGCGCTGCGGTCTATACGCCCGCGACGACGGCGATCCCGGCGGTCATACCCAAGACGAGGCCGGTGTAAATCATCAAGCTGATCGTGTGGATGCGCATGGTTTTTCCCCCAGTGTTCTGTCCGCCCACTGTCGTGGGGTTCCCTTAAAAAACGGTTTAAGCGGTAAGATTGTTCCATCGGCGTCCGCGTTTTCCTTTCGGAAACGGCGGGTGCGTTCGATGGCGTGATGCCCTGCGAAAATGTCGGAATTGGCCCTATCCCCCACCTCTGCGCCCGGTATAGCCGAGTGAGGCACCGCAATTTCGCGACTGGAGACCGCACCATGGGCTACAAATCTGACATTGAAATCGCTCGTGAGGCGCGCAAGCGGCCGATCCAGGAGGTTGGCGCGAAGATCGGTATCGAGAGTGCGGATCTGCTTCCCTACGGCCACGATAAGGCCAAGGTTAGCCAATCGTTCATCAATTCCGTGCAGGATCGCGACAACGGCCACCTGATTCTGGTGACCGCGATCAATCCGACGCCCGCTGGAGAGGGCAAGACAACGACCACGGTGGGTCTGGGCGACGGCCTGAACCGCATCGGCAAGAACGCGATGGTGTGTATTCGCGAGGCGTCCCTTGGGCCGAACTTCGGGATGAAGGGTGGCGCTGCGGGCGGCGGCTACGCGCAGGTTGTCCCGATGGAGGATATGAACCTCCACTTCACCGGGGATTTCCACGCGATCACCTCGGCCCACTCGTTGCTGTCGGCGATGATCGACAACCACATCTATTGGGGCAATGAGCTGGAAATCGACACCCGCCGCGTCGTCTGGCGCCGCGTGGTGGACATGAACGACCGTGCGCTGCGGCAGATCACGACGTCCCTTGGCGGCGTGGCCAACGGTTTCCCGCGGGAGGCCGGCTTTGACATCACCGTCGCATCGGAGGTGATGGCGATCCTGTGCCTGGCCAAGGACCTCAAGGACCTGCAGGAAAAACTGGGGGCGATGATCGTGGCCTACCGCCGCGACCGCAGCCCGGTTTATGCGCGCGACATCAAGGCCGACGGCGCGATGACGGTGCTGTTGAAGGATGCGATGCAGCCCAACCTGGTGCAGACGTTGGAGAACAACCCGGCCTTCGTGCACGGTGGCCCCTTCGCCAACATCGCCCACGGCTGCAACTCGGTCATTGCGACGTCCACGGCGTTGAAACTGTGTGACTACGTGGTGACGGAAGCGGGCTTTGGCGCGGACCTTGGGGCTGAAAAGTTCATGAATATCAAGTGCCGCAAGGCGGGCCTGGCGCCCTCTGTGGTGGTCGTGGTGGCCACCGTGCGCGCGATGAAGATGAACGGCGGCGTCGCGAAAGCGGACCTGGGCGCGGAGAACGTGGAGGCGGTCAACAGCGGCTGCGCTAACCTTGGGCGCCACATCGAGAACGTCAAATCCTTTGGCGTGCCGGTGGTCGTGGCGATCAACCACTTCGTCACCGACACCGACGCCGAAGTGCAGGCGGTGAAGGATTACGTCGCCTCCCAAGGGGCCGAGGCGGTGCTGTCGCGGCACTGGGAACTGGGCGGCGAGGGCTCGGCGCCGCTGGCCGAAAAGGTCGTCGAAGTGATCGAAAAGGGCGAGGCGGATTTCCACACGCTCTACCCCGACGACATGCCCCTGGCCGAGAAGATCCAGGCCGTCTGCAAAGGCATCTACCGCGCCGATGAGGCGGTGATGGACAAGAAAACCCTCGATCAGTTGAAGCTGTGGGAGGATCAGGGCTATGGCAACCTGCCCGTCTGCATGGCGAAAACCCAGTACTCCTTCACCACCGACCCGAACGAGCGGGGCGCGCCGACGGGCTTCACCATCCCCGTCCGCGAAGTGCGCCTGAGCGCGGGCGCCGGCTTCATCGTCGCGGTCTGCGGCGAGATCATGACCATGCCGGGCCTGCCCCGCAAACCCTCGGCCGAGGCCATCCACCTCAACAACGCGGGCGAGATCGAGGGGCTGTTCTGAACATGCATGAAGCCCGCGTGATCTGGCAGTCGAGCGGCGATTTTGCCGCCAATCGCTATACGCGCGGGCACATGTGGCGCTTTGATGGGGGGGCGGAGGTCGCGGCCTCCGCCTCGCCGTCGGTGGTGCCGGAGCCCATGTCAAACGCCGCTGCCGTGGACCCGGAAGAGGCGTTCATCGCTTCCATTTCATCTTGTCACATGCTGTGGTTTCTGGACTTCGCCCGGCAAGCGGGCTTCGAGCCACGCCGCTATGAGGACCGCGCCACAGGCGCTCTGGTGCGCAAGGATGGCACGACGTGGATTCCCCGCGTCGACCTGAACATTCTCGTCACATGGGCGGTCGCCCCCGACGCCGACACCCACACAGCGCTGCACGATCAAGCGCATCACGCCTGTTTCATCGCGAATTCTGTCAAGACAGAGATCGTGGTCAATCTACTGGAGGACGCCCCATGACGGACGTTTCAAATGATCGCACCTCGGGTGCGAAAATTATCGACGGAAAGGCCTTTGCTGCGACTGTGCGCGCACAGGTGGCCGAGCATGTGGCGCGCCTGAAGGCGGATCACGGGATCACGCCGGGCTTGGCGGTGGTGCTGGTCGGCGAGGACCCCGCCAGCGAGGTCTATGTGAGTCACAAGCACAAGGCGACGGTCGAGGTCGGTATGGCATCGTTCGAGCACAAGCTGCCTGCCGATGCATCGGAAGAAGAGCTGTTCGCGCTGATCGACAAGTTGAATGCGGACCCGAATGTCCACGGTGTCCTTTGTCAGTTCCCCGTCCCCGACCATCTGGATGAGCGCCGCACAGTCGCGCGCATCGACCCTGCCAAGGACGTCGACGGGTTGAGCGTGACCAATGCGGGCCTTCTGTCGACCGGCGGGAAAGCCCTGGTCAGCTGCACGCCCCTGGGGTGCCTGATGCTTTTGCGTGCCGAATTTGACAGCTTGTCTGGCAAAGAGGCCGTGGTGGTGGGGCGTTCGAACCTTTTCGGCAAACCCATGGCACAACTGTTGCTTGGCGATAATTGCACCGTGACCATCGCCCATTCGCGCACGAAGGACCTGGCCGAAGTCTGCCGCCGCGCCGACATTCTGGTGGCCGCCGTGGGCCGCGCCGAGATGGTCCGGGGCGATTGGGTCAAGCCAGGCGCAACCGTGATCGATGTAGGCATCAGCCGCGTGCCGCACCCCGACAAGCCGGGCAAGACGAAACTGATCGGAGACGTGAACTTCGCGGAAGCGGTAGAGGTTGCGGGCGCGATCACGCCCGTGCCGGGGGGCGTCGGGCCCATGACCATTGCCTGCCTGCTGGCCAACACCATCACGGCCTGTTGCCGGGCCAATGGGTTGGAAGAGCCTGAGGGGTTGACCGCCTAGGTCGGGACGTCAGCCTAGGATCAACACCGCCAAAGGGGCGTCATACCGGGATCATCGTGCCCTGTAGCAAGGCCACGTCGTGGAGGCTGCCATCATCGGCCTCCGCCTGAACGGTGCAGCGGGTGATGACCAGCCTGCGGCCCGCTTTCACGACTTCGCCAGTGGCCAAAAGCCGCCTACCGGCTGCCGGTGCTACCAGATTGATCTTCATTTCCACCGTCATCACCTCTGCGTCCGCCGCCATGACGCTTAGCGCCGCGTAGCCCGAGGCGCTGTCGCCCAAGGCAAAGCTCGCGCCCGCATGGGCCACGCCGTGCTGTTGAGAGACTTCACGCGTTATTGGCAACTCAAGCACCACGCGACCTTCTTCTATATGATTAATCCTGCACCCGAGTGTTTGCATCAATCCTTGGCGGGCAAAGCTTTCCCTAATGCGGAGGTCTTTCGTTTCATCCATCGGTGATAAGTCCAATTTTCATTCAGAACGCGCTTGATCATGATCGTTTCAGCCGCATATCCTCAAAGACCATCCTTTGGCTGAGGCCATAAATGCGAATGAAAACAAATGCATCAGGATCTCTTGCTGGAAAGAGGCAAGACTGGGTCATTCGCCTTGCTGTTGCGATTTTCGCCAGCCTGGTTGCAGCTATGCTAGGCCCATTTGCGACCTATGAGCATTATTCATTTATTGAACGCCTTCTCTATTGGGGCGGATTGATCATGGTGCTCCTTTTTCCCGCGCAAATCGTTCGCGACACCGTTTATCGAATTTCTCCCGGCTCTCCCCTGAAGCGCGATCTCCTTGCGGCTGGGGCTGTCTCGATCATGGTCGGCTCCGTGGTCTGGGCATTCAACCATTTTTTCATGTCTTTCGACGTCGCCACAGGGCTCTTCTATTTGGAGCATATCGTGATCGTCCTATTGGTCTGCCTGGTGCCGGTGTCTGTCCGCGTCTACTTGCGCATGAGCCTTCATGATATCCAATCGCAATCTGTGGCCAATGATGTCGATCAGCCGATCATGACCGAAGCGCAGGCGGCCTTCGTGCGACGGCTGAAGCCCGAGAAACGTGGCGTCGTCATTCGGGTCTCGGCCGATGACCATCAGGTGGAGGTCTGGACCGATCAGGGGGGCTCGAAGTTGCGGCTGCGCTTCGGCGATGCCCTGGAGGAACTGACAGCTTTCGATGGCACGCGTATCCATCGATCCCATTGGGTGGCCTATAGCGCGATTGTCGCCGTCGTGCCCGACGGCCGCCGTCACACAGCAAAACTCGACTGCGGGATGCAGTTGCCGGTCAGTCCAAGCGGCCTGAAAGCCTTGAAAGAGGCGGGTATCGCCGTTCAGGACCGGTAGGAAGGTGGCGGCGCCGTCCTAGCGCGGCATGGGCAGGGCGGTCGGAGACGGCCCCATCAGGATCGCTTTGGCGTTGGTGGCCATCAGGTCGGACAACACCGGTTCATGGCTGAAAAGGCCGCCCGTATAGGTGCCGTAGGCGGGCAGGATCAGCCGGTTATCATCGATCAGCATGCAGCGTCGGGTTATGTTGCGTCCCTTCGTGCGTACGCGGGCCTTTGGGTGGTAGTGCCCAGAAACCTCCCCGGGCGCCGTCGGCTGCGCGATGTGTCGAAAGGTGAGGGGGCCGAGTGTGAGGTCGCGCAAGTGCTCGCCGCCCAAGTCGACAGGGCCGGGGTCGTGGTTGCCTTCGATCCAGACCCAGCGCCGCCCGGCAAGGGCTGGGGCCAGACGCTCGGATACCGCGCCTTGGGTGGCGCGGGCGGCAGTGAGGTCATCGAAGCTGTCGCCCAGGCAAATGACGGTACGGGGCTGCGTCGTGGCGATGTCGTGCAGCAGGCGATCCAGCGTCTCGATCACCTCGTAGGGCGGCAGGATCGGCCCGCCGCGCCGGGCAGTGCGTTCGGTCTTTCCCAGATGCAGGTCACTGACAACTAGCGTGGCCTGCCCTGGCCAATGAAGCGCCCCGGACGGCAGGGCACGCAGGGGGGCACCGCAGAAGGTAAAGGCCAAGGCGTTCATGGTTCGTTCATAGCTGCGCCGGACTGTTGGGCGCAAGCGTCATTGGCCCGGTCCGAAATCCAGCCCCGCCGTTTGCATCAGGCGCTGCGTCTCTTCTTCCAACAACCGCTCGTTGGCGAGGCCCTGGACGGGAACGCGTCCGGCTTCAAGGAACAGCGGCGCGGCCAGCGGGCTGACGCGGGACAGGGGCCGATGGTCGATCCGGTCGGCGATGCGTGCCAGCATTTCCTCGATCCGGCCGAAATCCACGAGACCGCGCATCGCCTCTTGGCGCGTGATCTCCATCATCACATGGTCGGGGTCATACTTGCGCAGGGTGTCATAGAGAATGTCGGTCGAGAACGTCGCCTGCCGCCCCGTCTTCCGCTTGCCGCCGGGCAATGCGCGATCGACAAGCCCCGCGATAATCGCGCTGCCCTTGAAGGTCTTCTTCATCACCGCATTGTCGGCGAGCCAGGTTTCCATCGTCTCCAGCAGGTTGTCGCGCGTGAAAAGAGGTTGTGGATCAGTAACTTGGTCCAGGCCCCAGATCATCGTCGCGTAGTCGGTCGAGACAAACCCCAAGGGGTTCAGGCCTTGGCTCTCCATCCGCTGGGTCAGAAGCAGGCCAAGGGTCTGCTGCGCATTCTTGCCCGCGAACCCGTAGGCGACAAGGTGTTCGCGCCCGTCGTGGGGGAAGGTTTCGACCAACAGGCGGTCACGCTCGGGCAGCTGCGACACCGCGCGTTGCAGGTGCAGCCAATCGCGGGTGTGGTGTGGCAGCTCGGGCCAATCCTCTTGTTGGAACATGCTCAGGATGCGGTCCGAGAGCTGTGTGGAGGTTGCGAATTTCGTGCCCATGAAGGTGGCGATCTTGGGCTTTTTGTGGGCGGTGCGAGAGACCTCGACCGTCATCTCTCGCATGCCCTCGTAGCGCACGATCTTGCCGCCGATCAGGAAGGTATCGCCCTTGCGCAGGGTGGAGGCGAAATACTCCTCCACCTCACCCAAGGGCTTGCCGCCACGGGTTTTTTGCATCCGTACGGGCATCTTGTCGGCGTCGACGATGGTGCCGATGTTCATGCGAATGCGTGTCGTCGCGCGGGGGTCGCGAAGGCGGTATTCCTGGCCGATCTGGATCAGGCGCTGCCATTGATCATAGGCCCGCAGCGCGTAGCCGCCGGTGGCGACGAAATCGAGACACCGATCGAACGTGGCGCGCGGCAGATCGGTATAGGCGCCAGCGGTCTTGACCTCGGCGTAGAGGTCATCGGCGGTGAAGGGCCCCGCGCAGGCGCGGATCGCGATGTGCTGGCACAGCACGTCGAGGGGGCCCGTATGGTCGGTATCGCCATCCAGGGTGCGGTCACGCACTGCTTGCAGGGCGGCGACGCATTCGATGACCTCGAACCGATTTGCCGGTACAATCAAGGCCTTGGAGGGCGCGTTGTAGCGGTGATTGGCCCGCCCGATCCGTTGAACAAGGCGTTTGACGTTCTTTGGTGCGCCGACCTGGATCACGAGATCCACGTCGCCCCAGTCGATCCCGAGATCAAGGGAGCCGGTGCAGACGATGGCCTTTAACGCGCCCGCGACCATGGCCTGCTCCACCCGCTCGCGCTGCTCGCGCGACAGGGCACCGTGGTGGATGCCGATAGGGATTTGATCGTCATTGGCAAGCCAGAGATTGTGAAAGAAAATCTCGGCCTGGGCGCGGGTGTTGTGGAAAATAAGCGTTGTATTATGGGCCTTTACCTGTGCGAGAACCGCTTCCATCGCGTATTTTCCGCCGCCGCCGGACCAGGGCGGGGGCGTGTCGGTCGTCAGCATGGCGATATCGGGATCAGGGCCGGGGTCGGCCTGCAGAATGGCGCAGGGATCGGGGTTGCGGGCAAGGATGCGGGCGATGGCGGTGGGGTCTTCGACCGTGGCCGACAGGCCCACGCGACGCAAGCCAGGGGCGAGGGTGCTGAGGCGCGATAGCGCCAGCATAAGCTGGTCGCCGCGTTTGGATTCGCTAAGGGCGTGAATTTCGTCAACAATTACTCGCTTCAGGCCTTTGAAGGTGCGCGCGGCATCCTCATAAGACGTCAGCAACGCCAGCGATTCCGGGGTGGTCAGGAGGATATGGGGCGGGTCGGCGCGCTGGCGGCGTTTGCGCGAGGACGGGGTGTCGCCGGTGCGATCCTCGATACGAATGGGCAGGCCCATCTCGGCCACGGGACCCGAAAGGTTACGCTTGATATCGGCGGCTAACGCCTTGAGGGGACTGATATAAAGCGTGTGCAGCCCCTCATGGGTGCCGTCTGCCAGTTCGGCCAGAGTGGGCAAAAACCCCGCCATCGTCTTGCCACCGCCAGTGGGGGCGATCAGCAGTTGGCAGGGCTGATCCGCCAGCGCGAGCATGTCGCGTTGGTGGGGGTGGATCGACCAGCCCCGGGCCGTGAACCAGTCTTCGATCTGAGGCGGGAGGGGCCGGGGGGCGCAGGTGTCCATGCCGCTAAGATAGGTCGAAAATCGGCGTAATGAACCCGTAGTTATTCTGTAGTTATTTCGTGACGACACCGCGCCTTACGGTTTGCAGGACGGGGCGACGCTGTTTGGCCGTTGGCCAAAGGCGCCCCGCCCCCCGTCCCGTAAAGGCGTGCCGTAACTTGTCGAGCTGGCTTTTAGTGCACGATCGTCTCTTCGCGGACGTAGAGGTTCTCCCACGCGCGGTCGATGTATTCGGGGGTCATGTGATAAGGCTGCCCCTCAAAATCGCAGATTGCCTTGATCTGGTCGCACAGGAACACCGGGTGGTAGTTGGCGTAGACGTTGTCGATCGTGGGATAGCGGACCTTCAGCATGTGGATAAGCGATTTCTCATCCAGCGGAATACCCTTTTTCTTGGCGACCATGGCGAAGATCTTCAGGAATTGTTCCTGGTTCGGCCCGTCGATCTTCACCTTGAAGAAGATCCGCCGCAGGGCGGCTTGGTCGAAGATCTCATTCGGGTGAAAGTTGGTGGAGAACACCACGAGCGTGTCGAAGGGCACCTCGAACTTCTCACCAGATTGCAGGGCGAGGATGTCGTAGTTGACCTCCATCGGAACAATCCAGCGGTTGATCAGGGTCTGGGGCGGTTCAGCCTGACGGCCAAGGTCGTCGACGATGAACACGCCGCCGGTGGATTTCAACTGCATGGAGGCCTGATAGGTGCGCGAGACGGCATTGTAGTTCAGATCCAGCATGGACAACTTCAATTCACCGCCCGTCATCACGGTGGGGCGGGTGCACAGCAGGTAGCGCGTGTCGAAACGGGCGGCGTTCTTGCGCAGGGGGCTTTGGCCTTCCGTTTCCGTGGCGGCGGTCACGGGGGTGTGGACGATCGGGTCAAACAGCGTGATCACCTGGCCCGCATAGGACAGCGCGTGGGGGATGTAGATATTGTCACCCATGGCGGCGCGGATGCCCTCCGCGATGGAAGATTTACCGTTTCCGGGAGGGCCGTACATCAGGACCGAGCGGCCAGAGCCAACGGCGGGTCCAAGCTGATCGATCAGGCCATCGGGCAAGATCAGATGGCCCATGGAGGCCTCCAGCATCGGGCGGGTCAGCTTGATATCACGGATCGACTGGCGCTTCACTTGCACCTTGTAGTCTTCCAGCGGCACCGGCATGGCGCCGTAGTATTCGGACTGCGATAGCGCATCGAGGGCGCGCGCCTTGCCCGCATCGGTCAACTGAAAGCCCATCTCGCTACTGGAGGTGGCGTGCATCGTGCCGGTCGCCTGCAGGAAGTTCATATCCCGCAACATATCAATGAGTTGCGTGGTCAGTGGGATCGGCAAGCAAATCGCCTTCGCGATGTCCGAGGCCTGTTCAACGTTCTTGCGGAAGATGGTCTTCAGCAGGATGTCGCGCATCATCACAGGTGTCAGCCCGGTGTCGGCCAGCGTGCGCAGGGCAGGCGGGGCGAAGCCGGGCTCAGCGGGGGGGGCTTGCATGTTCATCGGTTGACCCTTGGAGAATCTTTCAAGCAATACCTGCCCCAGAAATGGGGCAGGAGAGTGGCGATGTCAGACGCCGGCGGTGAAGCCCATGGCAAGGTAGATGACCAAGGCACCGGCCAGAGCCACCCCCATGGGGAAGAGCTTGCCCTGTTCCCAGCTGGACCAATGGGCCGTCGCACGGCGCACGGCGGGCACGCGGCCCGCAGAGCGGTGGGTGATCCATGAGCCGATCAGCACCAGGCTGAAAAGAGCCAGGAAAAACAGGTAGTCACCGGGCGCGATGAAGGGCGCCATGGCGGCGGCGAACTTGCTGTCGCCCGCACCCACAAGGCCGAGGGAGGTGATGACGAAGCCCGCCACGAGCACGATGCCCAGGGCCGCAAGACGCCAGAGGTAGGCGTCCATCGGCAGGGCGAAAAGCCCCGTGACAAGGAACACACCCGTCAGCGCCAGCACCGCTACGTTCGGGATGCGCATCTGGCGCAGGTCCGAAAGGGCGACCCAGATACAGATCGGCAAGGCGAGGGGGAGGAACCACATGGATTCCAGCGTCGTCAGGGTGAGGGTCATGGGGACCTCCGGTTCAAGCGTTCAAAGCGCGGAGCGCCTCAACGGCAGCTTCAAAGTGCTGCGGGTGTGTATCAATCGCCTCGTTCAGAAGGCCGCGTCCTTCGTCGATATCACCGCGACGGATCGCGGATAGGGCAGCAGTGTGGAGCAATTGTGCCCGCTCGACCTGGTTCATGTTGATCAAGGGCAGGGTGTAGTTGCCCTGGGCTGCCCGGGCGAGGACGAGGTTGTTCTTGGCGGTGAACAACTCCGGATCATAAGAGATCGCACGCACGAAAAGTTCTTCCGCGCCGGGATAGTCGCCGCGGGTCAGGTGCGAATAGCCCCAGTTGTTGTAGACGTTGGCGGGCCGGGTGGTAAGGCCTGCGGCGGTCTCGTAGAAGCTGTCGGCGCGGTCCCAATCTTCTTCACTGTCGGCGATCATCGCCTCCAGCCGGTAGCGTTCATAGGTCTCGAACGTCGGCGGCGTGGCATCAAGCTGCGCCTGCGCCCCGTCCCAATCGCCGGTGCGGATCAAGGCATCGGCATAATCAACGCGGTCCTGGTCCATGGCGCCATCATGGTCGATAACTCCTTGCCAAATCGTCAACGCCTCGGCCGCGCGGCCCGCCCGTACCAGGCTTGTGGCCAATCCGCGCTGCAGATCGATGCGGGTCGGGTCCTCTTGCGCGGCGCGACGGAAGTAATCGACGGCTTCGTTCGGGGAGGCCGCGCTGAGCATGATGTCGGCGAGGTTGGTTTCATCGATGACATTGAGCGGGTCTAGCGCCCGTTCGACATCGGCATCGGTGGTGTTACACGCAGCGACGGCCGCGACGGCGACAGCCGCCGGGATTAACCGGAGGATTCGGATCATGCTCTGCCTCATTCAATGGACGCAGGTCTATCGCCGCGCCTTCATTCTTCGTTGACCGTGCACCTCAAAGCGAGGATTGGAGGGTGTAGCGCCCACCGCCCCGCCGGATCAGCGTCGGCCTTTCTTGCTCGTCGTCAGTGTATACCTGATTTTCCATTCGCGCTATCGCGAGGCGCAGGTTGTCACGAATCGTTTCCGAACTGCCACTATCGAGCGCGAATGCTTGTTCCAGAAGGCGCCGCGCCTCCCCATATTCGCCCTGTTCGATAAGGACTGCCCCCAAGTTGTTGAGGGCAGGCACAAAATCATTTTGTCGTTGAAGCGCGGCGCGGAATTGTTCTTCCGCCTGCCCCAAACGACCCAAAGCGAGGTTCGCGGCCCCAATCGCGGTGATCACATCGACGCTGAGACCGTCTTCAACGCCCGCGCGGTAGTAGGCGCGCAGGGCCAGCTCATACTCTCCGGCCTCCATCAGCCGATCGCCGGTGATCAGGCTGGCCTGGCTGTCGTCCAACTGCCCGACACTGGCAGGCGCGTTGACGCCATCGCCCACGTCGAGGCGCGGGGTGAGGGTGCACGCGGTCAGCGTGATCATCAGAAGGATGAGGGGCGCGTGCTTAAGCACTGTCTGCCTCGTGGAAAAAAACTGCTCAGGCGTCACCATAGGGATGGCGGCGCCTGTTGGCTAAGAGTTTTTTTCAAACGCGGTCGCCCGCGGGTCCGGGCTGGGATGCCGCGTCAGCGCGACAAGTCCGTGGCGATGGCGTAGATCGACGGGCCGATAAGGATGACCAGAAGCGGCGGCACACAGAACAGCATGGTGAACAGCGTCAGCTTGGTGGGCAGCTTGTTGGCCTTTTCTTCGGCACGGCTGATGCGTTTGTCGCGCATCTCATCGGAATAGACCCGCAGGGCCTCGGCCATGGAGGTACCGAAGGTGGCGGATTGGATCAACGTGGTGATGAAGGAGTTCACGTCCTGAATGCCGACCCGTTCGCCCATGTCGCGCAGGACCTTGGTCTTGTCCTTGCCGGCCTTCATTTCGTAGGAGACAATCTCGAATTCTTCGGCCAGCGGCGGGTAGGAGGCCTTGATCTCGGTCGCGACCTTGATGATCGCCTGATCGAGGGATTGACCGGCCTCCACGCAGACCAGCATCAGGTCGAGCGCATCGGGAAAGCCCGAGTTGATCTGTTCTTCACGCGTTTGCATGCGCTTGGTGATCCAGTACTTCGGCGCGTAATAGCCCACGACACCGGGGATCAGCACGATAAAAATGGAGTTCTGGGCAGAGCCGCCACCGCCGGAGATCAACACATAAAGCGTGCCCAGCAGCAGGCCGCCCAGACCAAGGGCCAGCTTGGCGAAGTTGAACATCTGGATCGAGGATTTCGCGCGGTAGCCTGCGCGGATCATCTGCAACTGGGTGGCTGACAGTTCCTGCTCATCCTGGGGTTCAAGATACTGGGCGAACCTTTCCAGCTTCTGGTTCTTGCCGCCCAGGCGCAGGCCGCCGGTTTTGGCCGATTTCGCCTCGGTGCGCGTATCGCGCAGCTTCTTGTAGGGATCTTTCTGCTTCTTCATCAGGGTCGGCAGCGCCACGAGGCACAGCAACACCCCAAGCCCTCCGACGGCGATCAGGGGGCCGAGTTCGCCCAACTGATCCACCAGGAAGGCGTTGGCTTCGTTGAAGAGGTTCTTGAAGAATTCCATCGGACTGCTCTTTCACGGTTGGGGCGTTGGTTGCAGATCGCCCCTTTTTGGGCTTGTTCAGACTTTGATGTTCACGAGAAGACGCATGATGACCCAGTTCAGACCAAGCGCCACGGCCACACCGGCACAGGCCGGGATGAAGACGGGGGTGTCGACGACGTCGGCGTAGTAATCGGGCTGGGCCACGTTGATGCCGATCAGCGCAAGGATCGGGAACACCGACAGGAAGTTGCCGGAGCCGCGCGCTTCGGCGGTGATCACGCGGACCTTGCGGAACAGTTTGAATCGCGCCCGCATCACATCGGCGAGACCCGAGAGGATTTCGGCGAGGTTACCGCCAGAGGTTTGCTGGATGCCCACGGCGACGGCGAGGAAGCGCAAATCCTGGATATCGAGGCGGTCGGCCATGGCGCGGATCGATTCGCCGATGTCGCGGCCATAGGCGGCCTCGTCCGCGATCACGCCAAGCTCGGACGCGATGGGGTCGGACATCTCACGGCTTACGGTGTTGATCGAGGACACGAAGGGGTGGCCCACACGAAGCGAGCGGACCATCAGTTCAACCGCGTCGGGAAGCTGTTCTTCCAACAGGGCGATGCGCTTCTTGGCGGTCTTGCTGACCCAGAAGAACACGCCGCCCACGCCCATGCCCACGGACGCCAAAAGGCTGATCGGAAGCGAGGCGGTCGTCAGAATCTGGAGCAACAGGAACGCCACCACGGCCGCACCCACCATCACCAGCATCAGTTGTGGCGGGGTGAAGGCGATATTCGCCTTCTGCGCCTTGTCGGCGATCAACGTGTAGAACGGCAGTTTGATGCCGCCCCGGTGCTGGTCCATCTCCTTGCGGAGCTTGTCGAGAACATCCTCGCGAGAGGTGCCCTTTTCCAGCAGTGTCAGGCGGCGGTTTACCCGTGCGTTCAGGCTGATCGACTTGCCGAAAATCGCCAGGTAGATGCCGTTCACCAACATGATCACACCGACGAAGATGCCGATATAGATGAGTGGCTCGATTGAAAGTTCCATTGCGCGGGCTCCTTACTGGGCTGCCATGGGTTCGTAGATCGACGCGGGCAAATCATAGCCCCACTGCCGGAACCGCTCGGAATAATGGGACCGCACACCGCAGGCGGTGAAGTGGCCGATGATCTTGCCGTCGGGCTGAAGGCCCGTGCGCTGGAAGCGGAACACTTCCTGCATGGAGATCACCTCGCCTTCCATCCCCGTCACCTCGGTGATGGAGACCATGCGGCGCGAGCCGTCTTGCAGGCGCGAGGCCTGGACGATCAGGTGCACAGCCGCCGAGATCTGGGCGCGCACGGCCTTCAGCGGCATTTCGATACCTGCCATGGCGACCATGTTTTCAAGGCGCGAACAGGCGTCGCGGGCGTTGTTGGCGTGGATCGTGGTCATCGATCCGTCGTGGCCGGTGTTCATGGCCTGCAACATGTCGATGACTTCTTCGCCACGGGTCTCACCCACGATGATCCGGTCCGGACGCATCCGCAGTGCGTTGCGCAGACAGTCGCGCTGGGTCACGGCGCCTTTGCCTTCCACGTTCGGGGGGCGGGATTCCATCCGGCCCACGTGGACCTGCTGGAGTTGAAGTTCTGCCGTATCCTCGATCGTCAGGATGCGTTCGCTATTGTCGATGAAAGACGACAGCGCGTTGAGCGTGGTCGTTTTACCCGAACCCGTACCACCCGAAACGATGACGTTCAGGCGGCAAGCCACGGCGGCCTGGATGTAGGCGGCCATTTCTTCCGAGAAAGCGCCGAATCTCACCAGGTCATCGATGCCCAGCTTCTCTTTCTTGAACTTACGAATGGAGACGAGGCTGCCGTCCACGGCAACCGGCGGTACCATCGCGTTGAAACGCGAGCCGTCTTTCAGGCGGGCGTCGACATAGGGGTTGGATTCGTCGACGCGGCGACCCACAGCAGAGACGATCTTGTCGATGATCCGCAGCAGGTGGCGTTCGTCCTTGAAGCGGACGTCCGACAGCTCCAGCTTACCGGCGCGTTCCACGAAGACGCGGTTGGGGCCGTTGACGAGAATATCGTTGACGGTGTCGTCTTTCAGCAGCGGCTCCAGCGGGCCGAGGCCGGTGACTTCGTCAAACAGCTCGACGTTGAGGGTCTGGCGATCTTCGCGGTTCAGGACAACGCCCATCTCGCCCAGTTGTTCGCTGGTGATGGCGGTGATCTCTGCGCGCAGCTCGGACTCCTTGGCGTTTTCCAGCGCCGAGAGGTTGAGGTTGTCGAGCAGACGGTGATGCATCTCCGTCTTGACTTCATCCAGGCGAAGGCGGCGCTTGCGGTCCTTGTCCTCGCCCGAGACGGCCTCAGCCGTGGGGGCAACGGCCACGGGACCGGGCTTGCGCGCGATCTTGGGGGCGGGTGCTGCCGGGGCCCCGGAAGGTGCCGAGGGCGCAGCCGCGGGGGCTGCCGCCTCGGGGGCGGTGTCCGCCTTGGCCTCAGGGGCGGGACTGCCGCCCGTGCCTGCTTTTTTGTATTTGGAGAACATGATGTTAGCCCTTCGCTCTCGCTTCAGACGCCATGGCTTTGTACAGGCCATCGCTGAGTTTCATGATTTCCTTGCGCAGCGGGTTCTTCTTGGCCGCTTCCGCCAGCGTTTCCCCGTTGTCACCGGCTTGCATGACGGGCTTGCCGCCGTCCGGCAGTTGGGTGGAGAAGGACACGCCAAGGCTGTCGGCCATCTTCTTCATCCGGTTCTTGCCGTTCAGGTCGGTCAGACCCGGCGCGCGGTTGAGCACGTAGTGCATCTTTTCCAGCGGAAGATCCTCGGACCGGCAGGCCTTGATGAAACGCATCGCGTTCTGGGCCGAGCGCAGGTCAAGTTCCAGCGTGGTGAAGAACACGTCGGCACGGGTCAGAACCGTATCCGTCCACATCACCATGGTGCGCGGCATGTCGATGACGACGATGTCGAAACACTGTGATGCAAGATCGATCAAGGCGTTCACCTCATCGGGGCCCACCAGGTCGAGCGGCACGATTTCGGCGGGCGTCGTGAACACGGACAGCTTGTCACCATAGTGGACGAGGGCTTGTTTGAACCCATCGGTGTCCATGGTGGTGGCGTCCTGCAACAGCTCCAACACGATATCGCGGCGCGGCAGGTCCAGGTAGGTCGCGACCGAGCCATGTTGCAGATCGAGATCCAGAACACAGACGGACGGCGGATTTTTCTTGTCGGCGTGGGCCAGTTCCCAGGCGAGGTTCACGGCCAACGTCGTGGCCCCGGTGCCGCCAGCAAGGTTTTGCACCGCGAAGATTGCGGAATTGCCGTCCATGCGGTGGCCCGTGGCGGGCGCGTCGGAGACGGGCAGGGGGGTCACTTCGGCGGGGGGCGGCTGTTTGGCACGGGCGATCTTTTCGATCGCGTCATGCAGCGCGCCTTCGGCGAGGGGGTAGGGGACAAAATCATCGGCGCCCAGGCGCAACAATTCACGCAGACCCGCCGTGGAAAGATTCTCGGGGATGAGAATCACGGCGACTTCCTTGGCGTGGGCGGCGTTGATAACCTCGCCGACGCGGCCAAGATCTGCCTCATCCTCTTCACGCACAGCCAGCGCGATGAATTCCAGGGTGCCCACGTCGAGCGCGTTGATGAATTCGCGCGCCTCGTCAAAGCCCAGGTCGCCCCAGGCTTCGCCGACTTCCGTTTCCATATCCTCGATCAAGAGGCCGAAGTGATGTACTTTGCTCGACACTGTGCAGGCCACAATCGGGGCCGGTTCAGAGTGTAATGCCAATCCGCTGCTCATTCCTCAATTCCCACATCCGCCCGGACTTCCCGGATCATTAATGACGACGGCGGCATAAAATGGTCTGTTCGACCTGGCCTGCCGTAACTTCAATCAGACCCCGTCGCACTGTCGCGCATGGGACCTTCTCAAAGATGAACTTGACGTCAGAAAAAGGCAGGAATTGGACACAAATGAGGGAATACGTTTACAATTCACGGGCTTTCATGGGTTTGTCGCCAAACGGAAAACCGCGCCAAGCGGGCGGGCTTGACGCGGTTTTGTTTATATCTCTGGCGTTTGGGCCGTCGGTTTGTCCGGTGGGATCACCCGCCGCCGCCACCCTCGCCACCACCACTGCTGATGTAGCTGCGGTAGATGATTTCGGCATAGCGCCCGTCGAGGACCAGGGGGTTGTTTTCCAGGAACCCGGTCACTTCCGTGACGGTCCGCCGGTTGCGACGTTCCTCGCCGTCGGTGGCCACGACAGGCTGGGTTTCACCCAGGGACACGAGGGCTTGCAGACGGTGCTGGTTAATCCCTTGCGACACCAGGTAGTTCACCGCCGCGCGGGCGCGACGACGTCCCAGCCGCTGGTTGTAGGCGTTGGAACCCACGGCGTCGGTGTGACCGTAGACCGAGAAGCGCACCTCGGGGAAATTGCGGATGAAGGCGGCCTGCTGGTTGAGGATATTGCGCGCCTCGGCGTCCAACTCGGCCGAGTTGAAGGCGAAGTTGATCGTTGTGGGGACGGTATTGGCGAAACGCTCGCCCAGGATCGCCGCCCATTGGATATCGCCGTTATGCACGCCGATATTGTTGCGCGTCGGTGCACCCAGATTGCCTTCGTCCAGATGCGCACCAAGGGGACGCCCGGTTTCAACGAAGGTGGTGCCGCAGGCGCTAAGCGCGAGGGTTGAACCCAGGCCGGCCAGTACGGTGCGGCGCGAATGGCGTTGATTGGTCATTGTCATGTCCTCTCTCAATCCAGCACGTAGCCGTAGGACCCCGAGAAGTCCTGTTGTGCTACTTCTCCAGCCCCGGTGCCTGCTGCGGGCGCGCTGCCTTCAAGCTGACCCTGGAAGAACAATTCGGTCTCGGTCGGGATGCGGACGCGATCGGTCGGCAGCGCCAGGGCCTCGCCGTTGACCGGGCTGACCAGGTGGGCCGTGATGATGATCACCAGTTCCGACTGGGATCGGCTGTAAGACGCCGAGCGGAAGAGCGCGCCCAGCACCGGCAGATCGCCCAGCCACGGCACTTCGGCCACGGAGTTCTGGAAGTCGTCCTGCAAAAGGCCCGCGATGGCGAAGCTGTCTCCGTCACGCATTTCCACGACCGTAGAGGCCTGGCGGGTGTTGATCGCCGGGGCGCCGGTGGTGGCGATGATCTCACCGATGGACGAAATCTCGGCCTCAAGCGACAGGTTGATGATGGAATCGCCAACAACCGTTGGTGTGAAGTCCAGTTGCACGCCGAAATCGACGAAGTCGATGGTCGTGCCGCCGCTTTCCGATTCGGTGGGGACGGGGAACTGGCCGCCCGCAAGGAACGAAGCCGTGGCCCCCGAAAGCGCGGTCAGGTTCGGTTCCGCCAGGGTGCGGACCATCCCGTTGGCTTCCAGTGCTTCCAGAAGGACCGAAAGCTGCAAGCCCCCGGCGGCGAAGCTGACGCCCAGACCGCCGTTGCGACCGTCAAGGCCGGCGGGGACGTTCACACCATTGCCAAGGGCAAGGCCCCCGCTGAGGTTGCCAGCACCCGCGCTGGAGCCGAAGTTGCCGCTTGTCGCGCCGATCCCGAGGGATGTGGAAAGTTCCTGGCGCACGGTGCGCTGCATCTCGGCGAAGCGCACTTGCAACATGACCTGTTGCTGGCCACCGACCATCATCAGGTTGGAAACGCGACCCGGCGCGTAACGCTCGGCCAGTTCAAGGGCGCGGTCGATGGCGATGGACGACCCGACGGTGCCCGACAAGACGATACCATCGTTGGCCGTGCGCACTTCGACGCCCTCACCGGGGATGATCTCGCGAAGGCGTTCACGCAGTTCGGCCACATCGGGGACGACCTGGATCTCGACGTTGGCGATCAGGGAGCCGTCGGCCCCCAGAAGCGTCATCGTGGTGCGCCCGGGCGCGCGGCCCAAGACGTAGATGGAGCGCTCGGAAAGTGTTGCGATATCCGCGATGGCGGGGTTGGCGACGGAAAGCTCTGCAAAGAGCATCTCTGCCTCCACCACCACGGCGCGGTTCATGGGAACACGCAATGTGCCGGTGCTTTCGCCTTCGACCACACGCAAGCCTTGGGCATGCGCCACGGAAATCGGTTGTATAAGAAGTGTAGCGGCGCCCAGAAGGCACGCGCGTAAAATACCAGTCATGCTCATTGTGACCTGCCTCTATGCCACGGTTTGTAGGCGTCTTTTTTTATCGCCCTTTGGGGAAAGATGCCCTACTTCGGCTTTTTACGCAATAATCATGGTGTTGCGGGGCGTTCTTCATGTGCCATATCGACAACGGTCTAAATTTTCATCCACAAGAACAAGGCGCCCGCGGGGGTTCCGGGGCGCCTTGGAAAAGCTGTGGATAAGTCTGTGAGCCGTTTGACGGGGCCTAGTTCACGCAGGGCACTTGCGTGATCACGACGTCGGCGCCGCGGCGGTTGCGCACGGTGCAGACCTGCGGACCTTCGGTTGCGACTTCTTGCACTTCACCCAGCAGTTGCGAGGTCGAAACCTCCACTTCGCCCTGCTCGGTCATGTCGCCGACGCCCACAAGGGCCAGCGTCAGAGAGCCAGAGCCCTGGGCCTGGGTCAGTGCGGCGACATCTTCGGGACGCGCGGTCACGGTGATGGTGCGCGCAATGGTCGGGTTGCTGCGCTGTTCGTCCGCGATCTGGTCGATTGCGATCAGCTGCACGTTGGCCCGGATCAGGCGGGTGACGGTGTCACCGCTGCGTCCTGTGCCTGTCCAATAAACGTCGACCCGGTCACCGGGACGCAGGAAGCCGGACACACCCGAGCTGACATCGACCCGAAGCGCGATGGCACGCATCCCCTCTTCAAGACGCGACGCGACGCCTGCGTCCTCGCCGGGGGCGGTGACTTTCGACAGCAGGATCGGTTCGTGCTGCTCCATCATGCGGATGACAGTTCGTTGCCCATCCTCATCTGCGGGAAACAGATCCTCGAGCGAGGTGAACGCACCGAAAGGCACATGTTCGGCCGGCCAACGGATCAACTGCACGTCATCCGGTGTCAGGCGTTGGCCATAGCGGACCTGTCCGCTGGCGACGACGACCTGGACGGTCGGAAGAATGGCATCGCGCTGTTCAGCCAGCGCTGTCTGATATTGGTCAAATCGGTCTTTGGCGATCGAAACGGCAAAGCCGGCCAAGCCGACGCCGACGGCCAAGACTAGAATGAAAACGATACGCATGTTGCCCACCTCGTAATCTACTGCCCGCGCCGGGACGATCCCGGCAACAATGCTGGCTACACCCCGCCTTTGTCGCGGGAGAATCGGGCGAAATCATGGTCGTGCCACGGTATGTCGGTGACGCGACCGCATTTTCGGTGCCCAGGGTGCCTGGCTCCGGATGCCTGCATCGGCATCCGAAGCATGGGGCGAGGTCATTACTCGGTATCGGTGAAGACCACGTTGTCGGTGAAGGGATCGGACAGCGGATCGGTGTCGGCAAGCGACTGGCCGATATCGGTGGAGAGGTTCTCGACACCGCCCGAAACGACAGACATGACGGCGAGACCCAGACCCACGAGGGCGGCGGTCAGAACAACCCAGTCCACCGTGACGGCGCCGGATTCGTTGGATGCGAAATTTTTGATGTGCGACAGAGCCATTGTAGGAACTCCCTTAGTGTCGGTGAGAAGGAAACCGGTCCCATCGATTGATTGGGATCGAGGCGCGTTCTGCACCGGCGCCTTTCAATGAAGCGCAGGGAATGTTTGGCGGGAAACTGGGGGCAAGAATGTGGCACACCCACGACCGCAGCCGCCCGTTTCGGGAAGGGTTTATTCAAGTTTTACGGGGTTCAGGGGGTGATTCCCACGTCCTGTCCGATGAGGGCGGAACCCCGTGCGGGTTAGTGCACAAAGGAAAACAGCCGCGAAGCTGGGGGCTTCGCGGCTGCTGTCGGATGGCGCGGTACAGGTCCCGGCTGCCAGAGCGTCGTGGCAGAGCTTAGTCAAGCGTCAGACCGGTCGTGACTTGGTTGGCGTCGGCAAAGACCGTGGCCGCGGTCATGGGATCGGCATCGATCAGGCCCTGGGCGACCTCGGTCGAGAGGTCTTCCACACCGCCGGAGACAACGGCCATGACGGCCAGCCCCAGGCCCACGAGGGCGGCGGTCAGAACAACCCAGTCCACGGTCACGGCGCCGGATTCGTCTGCTGCGAAGTTTTTGATGAAGTTGGTCATGGTAGTCTCCAGTTCTATGAAATTTGTCTTGTTCCAGGTTGCGGTCCCGGTTGCGGGACGCTGCCCTTGGGATGACACCTGTTTGATGGTTAATAGGGGCGCGATTAGGGCCGGTCTGTGAAATGAAACCGATTTAAATCGCTTCTTTTCACGGCGCTTGAGGGGGGCGACTAACAGTGCTTCGGCAGGTGCTGTCGCCGATACACGCAAACCGCCGCGTCCCACGGGGAGCGCGGCGGCTGTTGGCCTTCTGGCCGGTCGAGCTGGCTTGCTCGATGTTGGTCAATGGACCTTAGTCGAAGGTCAGACCCCCGGTAACCTGGTTGGCGTCGGCGAAGGTGTTTGCAGGCGTCAGGACGTCGGCGTCGATCAGGCCCTGGGAGATCTCGGTCGAGAGGTCTTCCACACCGCCGGACACAACGGCCATGACGGCCAGGCCCAGACCCACGAGGGCGGCGGTCAGAACAACCCAGTCCACGGTCACGGCGCCGGATTCGTCTGCTGCGAAGTTTTTGATGAAGTTGGTCATGGTAGTCTCCAGTTCTATGAAATTTGTCTTGTTCCAGGTTGCGGTCCCGGTTGCGGGACGCTGCCCTTGGGATGAAGCCTGTTTGATGGTTAATCGGGGCGCGAATTGGGCCGGTCTGTGAAATCAAATTGATTTAAATCGTCTCTTTTCACGGCGTCGGAGTTTTCACGAAAGGTGCCGCGGCAGGTTCTGCCGCCCCCAAACGCAAACCGCCGCGTCCCATGGGAACGCGGCGGCTGTTGGCCAAGGTGGCCGGGCTGATGTCCCCGCTGGGGGCGGGGACGGTTTCAGCCGATTTTAGTCGAAGGTCAGACCACCAGTAACCTGGTTGGCGTCGGCGAAGGTGTTCGCAGGCGTCAGGACGTCGGTGTCGATCAGGCCCTGGGAGATCTCGGTCGAGAGGTCTTCCACACCGCCGGACACGACGGCCATGACGGCCAGGCCCAGGCCCACGAGGGCGGCGGTCAGAACAACCCAGTCAACCGTGACGGCGCCGGATTCGTTGGATGCGAAGTTTTTGATCATGTTCATGGAAATCTCCAATTTGATATAAGTTGTATTGTTCCAGGTGCGGTCCCGTGGGAAGGACGTTGCCCTTGGGATGCGACCTTTTTGATGGTTAATCACGGCGCGAATGCGGCGCGTCTGTGAAATCAAATTGATTTAAATCGTCTCTTTTCACGGCGTCGGAGTTTTCGCGAAAGGTGCCGCGGCAGGTTCTGCCGCCCCCAAACGCAAACCGCCGCGTCCCATGGGGAGCGCGGCGGCTGTTGGCCAAGGTGGCCGGGCTGATGTCCCCGCTGGGGGCGGGGACGGTTTCAGCAGATCTTAGTCGAAGGTCAGACCCCCGGTAACCTGGTTGGCGTCGGCGAAGGTGTTCGCAGGCGTCAGGACGTCGGCGTCGATCAGGCCCTGGGAGATCTCGGTCGAGAGGTCTTCCACACCGCCGGACACAACGGCCATGACGGCCAGGCCCAGACCCACGAGGGCGGCGGTCAGAACAACCCAGTCCACGGTCACGGCGCCGGATTCGTCTGCTGCGAAGTTTTTGATGAAGTTGGTCATGGTAGTCTCCAGTTTGATAAATGTTGTCTGTTTCTAAGGGTGCGGTCCCATTCGTGGGCCGCTGCCCTTGGGATGAAGCCTGTTTGATGGTTAATCGGGGCGCGAATTGGGCGATCAGGAGAATTTAATAAGAATTCTAACGGGTTGTTTTGTGGCATCCGCACAGGCATGATTTGGGGAATGGGTGCTGAAAGAACTGGCAAAGACCAGTAAAACAAGGCGCCCCGAGCAGTTTTACAGGTGATCCATGGCCAAACGTATGTGGGGTGTGGCTGCTTTTGCGGTCCTTTTGAGCGGTCCTGCCTTGGCGCAAGACGGCGGAATCAGGTTTGTGAGGGCCCCCGAGGCCGGGCAAACGGGCCCACGCATCAACATTCAGATCACACCGGAAGATATGGAGCGGCAGGGCGCGCCAGCTGAAGCGGAAGTGCGCTTGGGCGCGGTCGCCCCGGCGGCGACAGGGGATACGGATGCGGGTTCGGGCGGGGCTTCGGCGTGGTTCTGGGCCGAGATTCCCAGCCATATGCCCGCCGACCCCGCGCGCTTCTGGGCGGCACAGGAGCATTTGGCCATCGCACCCGAGGCCAGCAGCCTTGGCGCGCCGCGCCTTGATACCGTCAGCCGCATCGCGGAGGCCCATGGCCGAGAAATCCTGGCGGCGACGATCGGCACGCAGGTGTCGCCTGCCTTTGCGTTGGCGGTGATTGCCGCAGAAAGCGCGGGCCGGACGGATGCAATCAGCGGGGCGGGCGCGCAGGGGCTGATGCAATTGATCCCCGCCACCGCGGAAAGATTCGGGGTGGAGGACGCCATGGACCCGGCCCAGAACATCGCGGGCGGCGTGGCCTACCTTGATTGGTTGATGGGCGAGTTCGACCGCGACCCGATTCTGGTCCTTGCCGCCTATAACGCGGGTGAGGGCGCGGTGACACGCGCGGGCGGTGTGCCGAACTACGACGAGACGCGCACCTATGTGCCACGCGTGTTGTCCGCATGGGTCATGGCGCGCGGCCTGTGCAATACGCCGCCGGATCTGATCTCGGACGGCTGCGTCTTCCAGTTGATGAATTAAGCGTCCGCGCGCACGCACAACAGATTATTGTTCACGTCCGCCTTGATCGCGAATCCTGCGGCCAGAAGTTGTGCCTTCAATGTCTCGACCGAAGCCGCACCAGTGATCTTGGCGTGGGTTTCCACCACAATGGCGCGCAGAGACGAAAGGTCCGACCCGGGAAGCAGATCCAGTTCTGCCCCTTCTGCATCCATTAGCAAGATGGTTGGTGCAAAATCCAAGATCGCCTGGTCCAAAGTATCGCTTTCCACGGAAATAGCTTCACTTGCGTCGCGCTCAATGAGTGACGACGAAATGATATTTCCCGTTCGAAAGAACGTGATTGGGCCCCCGTCGGTGGTAATCGCCTTTGGGCGGACAACGGGGTGGAGGCCATTTGCAGCCTGATTGGCCTCTATCAGCGGCAGGGTCGCGGGATTGGGCTCGTAGCTGAGCACATTCTCGGCACCGCAGATCTTGGCCGCGACCAATCCCAGTGCGCCGATACCCGCGCCCACTTCCAGGACACGGTCGCCGGGACCCGCGACCTGAGTCAGCAAATGTCGTTCCGCGAACTCGTAATCGCCCCGACGCAGGAGGCGCGTGATCTCATCAGGAATGTTTTCGCCGACGGCACGTAGACGCACGCCGCCGATGGACACGTATTTTGCTCTGGTCAGATGATACCAGCGTTCTCGGAGCGTACGGAATTTGGGTTTCACGGGGCGGCCTTTCCAAAAAACGGCTCAAGCTGTGCAATGTCGGTCAGGGTGGATGTGCCGGCGTAAACCGGGTTTACGTCCGAAAGCGCACCGCTT
Organism: Gymnodinialimonas phycosphaerae; assembly: GCF_019195455.1. Lineage (NCBI taxonomy): Bacteria > Pseudomonadati > Pseudomonadota > Alphaproteobacteria > Rhodobacterales > Paracoccaceae > Gymnodinialimonas > Gymnodinialimonas phycosphaerae. The sequence continues at coordinate 4,002,929 of NZ_JAIMBW010000001.1, forward strand.
TCGAGGATGGAACGGTAGTAGCCGCCACCGGAGGCGTGCTGGCCGCGATTGGCCAGGTACGCGATGCCCTCCAATCCGCGGGTGACGGGAAAGTGCAGCAGAACGCCAGCCTCGTGAGCAAGGGGTAGATTGGCCGACAGGTGATGTGCGCCCCCGTTGTAACGCAAACCCGTTCGCCATTTCACCAATGGGACCTTTGTCAGATTCAGGGGAGGCTTGTCTCCTCGGGGCCGGGTCAGACGGGTCACAAGCGCTGCACCAAGCAGGGCGGCATCCGGAACGTGGCGCGGGCGGGTGAGGACTTTTGATTGGAGAAGTCGGGTCAGGTAGCTGTGCCGATGCCCCGATGCGTCAAACAAGCGGTCGCGCATCCCACCCATCAAGACGGAATTTGGCAGGGGAAACTTCTGGCGGAACCGCTTGGGCGTCAGCGCCGCGCGATAGGCCAGGGGATCGCGTTGCGGGTCATCATAACAGGGGAATGTCTTGGCAAGCGGTGCATCGTGCGAGACGTGATCCGCGATCGATGTGTCGGCATACATGTCGAGCATCGTCGCAATCAACGCCTGGGCACCTTGCGCCTCCATCGTGGCAATCAGATCGGAGAGGGTACGCTCTGGGTAGCCGCGCCACACAAGGCGTTCATCCGCGTCGATGACCACACACCATTTTCCGGACGCCAGAGCGTCCAGAAGGCTGCCGCGCCAGTCCCGTTTGTCGCGGGCATAGGTGGAACCATCGAGCGGCTCGAACAGGGTCACGTCAGGCTGATCTTGAACAATGGCCCGCGTCGTGTCAGTGGAGCGGTCGTCGATCACGACATACTGCACAGATCCCATTGCCCGGTAATGGGCAAAAAGATCCGGCAGAAGATGCGCTTCGTTGTGAACGAGCATCAGGCAGATCAGGTCGGCGTCCAACGAAAGCGGACCCTGCACGTGAGATAGCCAATTAGACCAGGGAGCCTCCAAGATCACGACTTTCGAAACAGCACAGCACATCCTGCAGCCGTGCTGTCTTCGTTTCGCCAGTAGTTTTTGCGATCCCGTACGACTCGAAGGGCCGAGGGGAAGTACGACTCGCGCACAAGCTCGAGATCCTCAAAAAGATGCGCCAGCCCGGAAGGACGGGCGCGCCAGTGATCGCCAAAATCGTCACCTTCATGGGTCGGATAGAACCAAGGCATGGCCACGAACAAATGTCCGCCTTTTGCCACGAGACTGGACATGACAGGAGCCGCTTTCCATGGCTTGTCGATGTGCTCGATTATCGACATGGCGACAACCAGATCATAAGGGCCGTGACCTTGGTTTTCATCCATGAGGTCACCCTGAATGTAGTCGGGGTGATCGTAGGGGCGCGTATCGAGAGATTTGAAACTGGCGCCCGGGAAATAATCGCAGTACCGGCCCCCTTCCTTGTCCGCCGCGTCAGGCGTTGCGCCAAGGTTGATGACAGAGCGGACCTGCATCCCAGACGTGAAGTCCCTAAGGAGGTAGTTCTGCCAATGGCGGTGGATTGAGGTCCGTGGACGGCCAATAATGATCATATCAGACAATCGTTGCTTGCGTTGCGGTGCGCAGGTCATCCTCGGACACGCCATCGGCGGTCTCGACGATCTTCAGCCCGCCTTCGACCACATCCAGTACGCCCATGTTGGTGATGATGCGGTCGACGACACCCTTGCCGGTCAGCGGCAGGGTGCATTCCTTGAGGACCTTGCTGTCGCCGTGCTTGTTGGTGTGATCCATCACGACCACCACGCGGCCCACGCCCGCGACCAGGTCCATCGCGCCGCCCATGCCTTTGACCAGCTTGCCGGGGATCATCCAGTTCGCCAGATCGCCGTTCTCGGCCACCTCCATGGCACCCAGGATCGCCATGGCGATCTTGCCGCCGCGGATCATGCCGAAGGATTGCGCGCTATCGAAGTAGGACGTGTGGGGCAGTTCCGTGATGGTCTGCTTGCCCGCGTTGATCAGGTCTGCGTCCTCTTCACCCTCGATCGGGAAGGGGCCCATGCCAAGCATTCCGTTCTCGGATTGCAGCGTCACCTCGATCCCCTCGGGGATATAGTTGGACACGAGCGTCGGGATGCCGATGCCGAGGTTCACGTACCAGCCGTCTTGCAGTTCCTGTGCGGCGCGGGCGGCCATCTGGTTGCGGTCCCACATGAGCGTGTCTCCTTAAGCGTGAGGTGTTGCGCCGATTGCTAGCGCAAAGGCATCGAAAAGCGAAGCGCCGAAATCGGCGTTCATATGGCGGTGGTCGTTGAGAAGCCGTCCTTCTGCGCGGAAATCCATGGAGCCGTGGCCGTAGCGTTCGCGGGTCAGGAAGGGAGAGGCGATGGTTTCGTCCGGTTGTGGGATGAAGATCATGTCGCGGTTTCGGAGTGCTCGGATCAGGGCCAGCCGGTAGAGCGCATGGATGTCTGCGGCATGGGGATGGGTGGCCATGCCTGCGTAGGGCTGTTGATGGTGTGCGCCCTTGGGGACGACGGCGGTGGTTGGATAGGGGGCGAGGGCCACGTGGATCTTGTGATCCCCGAACTGGGCACGCAGGTGATCGGCGCGCAGGGTGATGGCCTCGTCGATGGTGGCGAGGAAGGCGGGCAGGGACAGAAGATCGCGCCCGGTGCGGGTGGGCCAATCGGCGATATCGTAGTTGAGGGCGGTCCACAGGGTGGCGGGCATGCCGAGGGTATCGCCGATCACGAGGATATGGGCGAAGGCGTTCAGGTCGATGCCAATGGTGCCGTTGATGCGGTGCTCAAGCTTGAGCACTTGTCTATCCTTTTGATTAGGCAGGAAAACCCCATCGGCGTTAACTTTTGCTTCATCAAATTTCCCGCCCGGAAGGCCGTAGCAGGTCAGCGCCAGGTCCGGGTGGGCTGCCGCGATGCGGTCGGCGGCGTATTTGACCGCGCCGATGTTGGAGGTTCCGATGACGGCGACTTTCATGGCTCGCGGCTTTCGGGGGCGAAGGCGTCCAGCAGGATGTCTTCGCAGATTGCCTCGTCCTGGGCGGTCTCGCGCCCCTCCTCGGGGGCTTTGGCCCCCTCCTCGCAGGGGTCGGCGAGGCCGTGCGCCTGAAGGAAGGTCTGCATGATCTGGGCCACGATCTCGGGCCGGACGGAGCGCAGGTCGTCGGCAAAGACGCTGTGGTCATGGGCGGGCGAGGTCACCAGCTCGTAGCTGGGAAAGTAATCGATCCGATCGGAGCTGTCTGCCAGCATGTCGCAGACCACGCGCAAGACGGATTTGGAGCGCACGGTCGCGGGCAGCACATGCTCGCCCGAGGCCGTGGCCGCAAGCGGCACGGGGGAGACGGTGAGCAGCCACTTCAGATCGGGGTTGAGCGCGCTCAGCGCCTCTTCCAACGCGGCGAAGTCTTCGATGATGTCGGCGACGCCGTGGTTTGCGAACCGAAAAAGGCCCGGATCAAAGGTGCCTGCGATGGTGCCCGGGGCCGTGGGGTAGACGGTGCCCGTTGCCGTATGTTCCCACGCTTCGGTCAGGCCGAGGGTGAAGACGATGACGTCGGCCTCTTGCAACGCACGGGCCAACGCCGCGAGGTGCTGCGCGCGCATCTCTTGCACGATTTCGGGCGTGGCAAGACCGTCGGGTTCGACGCCGGGGCGCTGGGCGTCCCAGAAGCGGCCATCCTTTTCCCAAACGGGCAGGGCAGGCTGCGCGCCGCCCATCTCCTCCACCAACTGGCGGAATTGCTTGACGGTGTAGATATTGCCGAAGCGGGCGGAATAGACGCCGTAGCCAAAGCGTTTGGCCGTCTCGGGCGGCAGGCCGCGCCGGGCGGGTTCGGCATCGATCACCTTGATGCCTGCGCCCTTCATGGCCGCGCCCACATGCTGGGCGAAGCAGGAGCCTGCGGTGAAGACGCGCGTGTCGCGGGTCACGGCGAACTTGGGACGGTAGATGTCGGGCGGAAACGGCGAGGCCCCGGCCACACCGCCGCGCCAGAAAGCGCGCTGGGGAAGGCCGGAGTAAGGGGACCGGGTCATTTGCGGGCTTAAGCCGCCCGCACCGTGCGCTGCTCGATCCGCTTTTCATGCTCGCCCTGGATCAGGCGGTGCACGTAGATGCCGGGCAGGTGGATGGCGTCGCCGTCCAGGCTGCCGGTTTCGACGATTTCCTCGACCTCAAGGATGCAGATCTTGCCGCACATGGCCGCGGGAGGATTGAAATTGCGCGCGGTCTTGCGGAACACGGCGTTGCCCGTGGCATCGGCCTTCCAGGCCTTCACGATAGAGAGGTCTGCGAAGATGCCTTCTTCCAGAATGTAATCCTGCCCGTTCCAGCTCTTCACTTCCTTGCCCTCGGCGATCACGGTGCCGACGCCGGTCTTGGTGTAGAAGCCGGGGATGCCCGCGCCGCCTGCCCGCATCCGCTCGGCCAGGGTGCCTTGGGGGTTGAACTCCAGCTCCAGCTCACCGGACAGGTACTGGCGCATGAATTCGGCGTTTTCGCCGACGTAGCTGGACATCATCTTCTTGATCTGGCGTGTCGCCAACAGCTTGCCGAGGCCGAAATCATCGACGCCCGCGTTGTTGGAGGCGACCGTGATGTCCTTGGTGCCCGCATCAACGATACCGTCGATCAGCAATTCCGGGATGCCGCAGAGGCCAAAGCCGCCCGCCGCGATCAACATGCCGTCGAAAAGCACCCCGTCGAGGGCCTCGGACGCCGAGCCATAGACTTTTTTCATGTCGCAAATCCCCTATGCTGCGTTGCCGCGCAAATTGGCGGAGGGGGGGCGGGAAGTCAATTACAGGCCGAGGGTCTCTTCCATCTCGGCGATCAGGGTCGAGACGTAGCGGTTGAAACGGTCGTTGGGCTGTTGGCCGTCGAACTTCTGCTGGAACGGATCGGGGGCGTGGATGTCGCTGCCTGACATGGATTCCAGCACAGCGTGGCCCAGGAAGGGGACGTGAACCTCGGAATAGCCGCCTTCATGGACGACTGTCAGACGCCCATCGCAGAGGTCCTGCGCGGCCTCCATGGTCATGTCGGTCATGGCGCGGAAGGTTTCACCGCCGGTAATCATGCGCGAGAGCGGATCGACAAGGGAGGCATCAAAGCCGCAGGCCACCACGATGGCGTCGGGCTGGAAGGCGTACAGCGACGGGATCACGAGGCGTTCAAACGCCTCCACGTAGCCCGCGTGGCCGGTGCCGGGCGGCAGTGGAATGTTGAGGTTGAAACCTGTGCCCGCGTCTGACCCGCGGTCGGTGAAATCGCCGGTATCGAGCGGGTAGTTGCGTTCCTGGTGCAAAGAGATCGTCAGCACATCGTCACGGTCATAGAAAATCGCCTCGGTGCCGTTGCCGTGGTGCACGTCCCAATCGATGACCGCGACGCGGTCGGTCAGCTTGTGGGTCTGCGCCGCCTCGATCGCGATGGCGATGTTGGCGAGCAGGCAGAAGCCGTTCGGGAAATCCGGCAGGCAATGGTGGCCGGGCGGGCGCGACAGGGCGTAGGCGTTTTGCACGTCGCCTTTCAGCGTGGCAAAAAGGGCCCCCTTGGCGAGGCCCGCCGAAACGCAGGCGATGTCATAGCCGTCGGGGCCGAAGGGCGTGCGCAGGCCAAGCTCTCCCCCACCCTCGGCGGACCTGGCCTTGAAGGCCGCGAGGTAGTCGGGCGGGTGGATGCGCAGGAGGTCCTCATCGGTGGCGGGTGCGGCATGCTGGGTGGCAAGCTCATCCCACAGGCCGGTGACGCGCATCAGGTTCACAAGCCTGCGCTTGGTCTCGGGGTTTTCGGGCAGGCCGCCGCCGGGCTGGATCAACCCGCCCACCTGCAACAGCCCCGCGTAGTTGCCGCCAGAATGCCAGAAGCAACGCTCGTCCCAGAAAAATCCGGTGGTCATGGGCGGTTTCCTTCCTTGGGAGTGAAGCACATTCCAGTATAAGTCCTAGACCCGTTTATCCCCATTTCTGCTGTGGATAGACCGAGATCAGTCAACATCCTGCGCCAGTTGATAGGCCCCCTCGGGCAGGTCAAGTGCTGCGGCGAGATCGCGGACCTGATCCATCGACAGCGTGATTGTGCGGACCTGATCGGTGCGCGGATCGACCTGTTGCAGCGTCACGCATTCGTCGAACGCCGAGACGATCACATCCTCTTTGAGGGGAAGCTCGCCCTCGTCCACGAGGGTGATAATGGTGGCGTCGAATTCGTGCTCGATGGTAAACATGGGGGTGAGGTTAGGGGCGTGTGGTGCTGCTGCCAAGCCTCTCTCTGCGCAAGTGCATCTTGTAGAGCACCGGTGCCGCGATGTGATCATAGGCGAGCCGCACCACGGTGCGGACGCCGGGCAAACGGACGGCACGCGCCATCCAGCGCAGGCGCGGCAGGTGATCCCAGATCGCCGCAAAGGCCGCAATGCCCGAGACGAAGCGGCCATCGGGCAATTGCGCGTGCAGCCGCCGCATCGCGGCGTCCGGCGTCAGGTGCCAGCGGTCGAGGCTGGTTTCGTGCAGATCTTCGAACACCAAGGGCGCGCCAAGGGCTTCGGCGCGGCGGGCGTATTGCGTGATCTCTGCCCGACAGATCGGGCAGCGGCCATTGTAGAGGATGCGGGTCATATCCATGTGCGAGAGATAGGTCTGTTGCGCGATTTGCCCATGGGTTGCCCGCAGGGTTGCCCACGGGCTCGTGAACGGATCGGTCTGGACGCCCCCGCGCGCCGGGTTACTGTCCCCTCGTCTGATACCGGAGAATTCGATGCGCGCTTTCGCCCCTCTTTTGTCTGCCTTGGCACTGGGCGCCTGCGTCTCGGTGCCGCCACCGGCCGCCACGCCAACAGCGGCAACAGCGCAGGACGTGCCCGTCTCGGTCGCGCGTGCCATCGAGGTGACGCGCCGGATGGAACCGGTGGCCGAGCAGATCTGCCGGACCCAGACCCCGGACCAGGATTGCGATTTCGAGTTCCTGGTAAACCGCGATCCGCGCAGCGGCATCAACGCGTTCCAGACGGTCAATCCCGACAATGGCCGCCCGGTCATCATCCTGACCGTGGGCCTGATCCGGTCGGTCCGCAACGACGACGAACTGGCGTTCGTGATCGGCCATGAGACGGCACATCACATCGCTGAACATATCGCGATGCAGGAAGCCGCCGTTCGGGCAGGCGCGCAGATTTTCGGGGCGTCGGCGCAGCAGCAGGGCGCGAACCGGGAACAGATCATCGCCGCGGCACAGCAAGGTGCATTGGTCGGCTTCACGGAATTCAGTCAGCGGGCCGAATTGGAGGCTGACAGCCTTGGCACCATCATAACCTGCCGCGCCGGGTTTGACCCCATCGTGGGCGCGCGGTTCTTCAGCCAACTGCCCGATCCCGGCGCGCGGGTGTTCGGCACCCATCCGCCCAACGCGGCTCGTGTACAGATCGTGGCGGACACGGCGCGGCAGCAGTGCAGATAGAGGGCGTCGTCAGCGACCGAGGCTCCAAATACGCGGTCTCGGGCGGGGCGGTCCTGGACCGCGCGGGGGTAGAGGCGTTCTTGCGCGCGTTGAAGCGGAAGAAGAAATACGCCAAGGCGACGCACAACACATGGGCGGTCTTGCTGCCCGATGGCCCCCTGAAAAACGACGACGGAGAGGGCGGCGCGGGGCAGGTGATCTTGCAGATGCTGGAACGGGACGGCCTGCATGGCCATGTGGTCGTCGTGACGCGCTGGTACGGCGGCAAGCATCTGGGCGGCGACCGGTTCCGCCATGTGGCGACCTGTGTGCGGACCTACCTTGAGGCGCTAGGCCGTTAACCTGCCCCAGAGGTCATAATCGCTGGCCTCGTCCACCTCGACCGTCACCATGTCGCCGGGTTTCAGGGCGTCGAATCCTTCATCGATGAAAAGGTTTCCGTCGATCTCGGGGGCGTCGGCCGTGGTGCGGCAGGTCGCGCCTTCGTCGTCCACGGTATCGACCAGCACCTGCATTGTGCGGCCGACCTTGGCTTGCAGCTTGGCCTCGGAAATGGCTTGCGCCTTTTCCATGAAGCGGTCCCAGCGGTCCTGTTTGACCTCTGCCGGAACGTGACCCGGCAGCGCGTTCGACCGCGCGCCGTCGACGTTTTCGTACTTGAAGCAGCCGATCCGATCGAGCTGCGCCTCGTCCAGCCAATCCAGAAGGGTCTGAAACTCGTCCTCGGTCTCGCCGGGGTAGCCGACGATGAAGGTGGAGCGCAGGGTGATGTCCGGGCAGTCGCGCCGCCAGGCGGCGATCTCGTCCAGGGTGCGCGAGGCGGCGGCGGGTCGTGCCATGCGTTTGAGGGTGTTGGGGTGGGCGTGCTGAAACGGGATATCGAGGTAGGGCAGCAGGCCATTCGCGGGATCCGCCATCAGGGGGATCAATTCGCGCACATGCGGATAGGGATAGACATAGTGCAAGCGAACCCACGCGCCCAAGGTGGATAAGTCACGGGATAGATTGAGGATTGGAAATTTCTCATCCCGGCCCTTCCAGTCCGTGCCGTAGGCGGAGGTGTCCTGGCTGATGATCAGCAGTTCCTTGACGCCGGAGGCCACCAGCTTCTCGGCCTCTCGCATGATCGCCGCTTGCGGGCGTGAGGCGAGCTTCCCTCGCATGTCGGGGATGATGCAGAACTTGCACTTGTGATCGCAGCCCTCGGCGATCTTGAGGTAGGCGTAATGGCGGGGCGTCAGCTTGACGCCGGCCGGCGGCAGAAGATCGATGAACGGGTCGGGCGAGGGCGGCACGGCGGTATGGACGGCGTCGAGCACTTGTTCATATTGCTGCGGGCCGGTGACGGCCAGAACACGGGGGTGGGCGCCGGTGATATACTCGGGCTCGGCCCCCAGACAGCCGGTGACGATGACCTTGCCGTTGGCTTCCAGCGCCTCGCCGATCGCGTCGAGGCTTTCCATCTTGGCGCTGTCGAGAAACCCGCAGGTGTTCACGATCACCGCCTCGGCACCCGCGTAGTCGGGGCTGATGGCATAGCCCTCGGCCCGCAGGCGGGTCAGGATGCGCTCACTATCCACCAGGGCCTTGGGGCAGCCGAGGGAGACCATGCCGATGCGCGGCTGACCGGGGCGGGCTGCTTCAGGCACTTGTGCGCCCTTGAAATCAGGGCGGGCAAGGTCGGGGCGGAGGAGGGGCGGGTTCTGGCTCATGGCCCCGCAGATAGCCGTTGCGATGGCACAAGGGAAGGGATGTGGATCGGCAAAGCGTCGCGCAAACCCACGTTTTGGATGTGCGGACCGGATGAACCGCGTTAGGCTGCCAAAAACGAGCAGAAGGCGCACACGCAATGCGGTGGATCATTCGGATAGTCGGGGCATTTGTCGTCCTGTTGTTCCTGGCCCTTGGGGCGTTCTTGCTGATCCCGGCCGATCGGATCGCAGAGGTCGCCAGCGACAGGATCACGGCGGCCACGGGCCGGACCGTCACCATCACCGGAGAGGCGCGGCCCACGCTGTGGCCGGATCTTGGCATCGTTATCGAGGGTCTGCGCATCGACAACCCGACGTGGGCCGGTGATGCCCCCATGATCGAGGCGGATCGCGTGAATGTGGGCGTGGCCTGGAACGGGCTGTTTTCGGGCGATATCCGGGTCGAGCGGGCGGTGCTGGAAGGGGCCTCGATCATGCTGGTGCGCGCCGCCGATGGCCGCACGTCGTGGGATATGGGCACAGGTGGCGGCGACGGCGAGAGCGCGCGCCCGATGCAGGTGGGCTTTGACGAGGCCATCATCCGTGGCGCCCGCGTGCGCTATCTGGATCGGGAGGCCGGGTCCGATTGGCAGGTCGCCCAGATGGACGCAACCGTTCGCCTGCCCGAAGCGGGCGGCGCGGTCGAGATCGAGGGCAACGCGCAGATCAACGGTGTGCCCGTCGTCTTGGACACGATCATTGACGGCGTCGCTGGCTTGTTGGCCGGAGACGCGCGCCCGGTGGTGGCGACGTTGCGCTGGCAGGGCGGCTCGGTCGCGTTCGACGGGCAGTTGGGGTTAGATGCCACGGCGGAAGGGGCAATGGACCTGACGGCCGAAGACCTTGGCCCGCTGGTGGCGCTGGCGGGGGGCGCAATGCCGGATCTGCCGCAAGGCCTGGGACGGGACCGCATCGCGGTGACGGGCGACCTGCGGTTGGCGCAAGAGGGCTCGGTTCATCTGCGCGGCGGACAATTGCGTCTGGACGATACGCTTCTGAACATCGCCGCGGATCTGGTGCCGGGGGAAGACCGCCCGATGCTGCGCGGCACGATCACGGGCGGAGAGATTGCGCTGCCGGGGTTGCTGGCCAGTGACGCGGAGGCCACGGGCAGTGGGTGGCCGCGCGATGTGATCGATGTCTCGGGGCTTTTTGCCACCGACGCGGACTTGACGGTGCGGGCCGAAAACCTTGATCTGGGGGCCGTTGCCTTGAGCGAGATCGACCTGCGTGCGACCCTGACCCGGGGGCGGTTGGTCTTTGATATCGCGTCGATCCGCACCTATGAGGGCCAGCTTGCGGGCCGCTTCGTGATCAACGGGCGTGGCGGGCTTTCCGTGGGCGGTGATCTGGTCTTGTCGGACGTGGCGCTGCAACCGCTGATGACGGCGATGGCCGGATATGAGCGGTTGGAGGGGACGGGCTCGGCCTCTATCGAGTTCCTTGGGGTCGGCAATGACCTTTATACCATCATGGATGGGCTGGAAGCGGAGGGCGACATCGCACTGGGCCAAGGTGCGATCATCGGCCTCGATCTGGCTGGCATGATCCGCAATTTCGACCCGTCGTTTCAGGGCGAGGGTCAGCGCACGGTCTATGACCGCGTGACGGCTGAATACCTTGTGCGCGACGGGATCGTCCGCAACGAAGACCTGCTGCTGGACGCCCCCTGGGGCGAGGTGCGCGGCGCCGGAGAGGCGGATCTGGCCGCGATGACGGTGGATTACACGCTGGTGCCGGGCATCTTCCGCGATGCGGAAGGCGTGGCGGATATCCGCGTGCCGATCGCGGTGCGGGGGCCGTGGTCCGCGCCGCAGATCGCGCCGGATCTGGCGCTTTTGGCGGAGATGGAGCTGGCTGAAGAACGCGCGCGTCTGGAGGCAGAGGGCCGCGCGGCGCTGGAGGCCGAAGAGGAGCGGTTGGAAGAATTGGCGCGGGACCGGGCGAATGCGCTTCTGGGCACCGAGATCGAGGCGGGCGACACGCCCGAAGACATCGAAGAGCAGCTGACGGAAGAGCTGATCAATGGTGTTCAGCAACTGATATTTGGCAATCAAGGTGAGACGGAATGAAGGTATCTTGAGAATGAAGGTCTTTGGTGCGATGGCGCTTTGCGTTGTGTTGGCGGGGTGCGGCGGCGGAATCCCGGGTTTCGGGGACGGGCGAGATGCACCGCGCGCGGCGCGCGGCACGCCGGATCTTTATCCCGGCGAGACGCCGCAGATGCGCGCCCTGGTCAACGAATATGCCACCCGCCACGAGATTCCTCCCGCGCTGCTTCACCGGGTGATCCAACGCGAAAGCGATTACCGCGCCGACGCGCGTAACGGGCCGTATTATGGCTTGATGCAGATCCTGCCGGAGACGGCAGGGCAGATGGGTCACCAAGGCGCGCCGAATGATCTTCTCGATGCGCGCACGAACCTTGAATACGCGGGCCGGTATTTGCGGGGGGCCTGGGTGGTGAGCGACGGCGACATCGACGAGGCGGTCGGCTGGTATGCGCGTGGGTATTACTACGAGGCGCGGGATCGGTGCTTGCTGGTGGAGACGGGCCTGCGCGAGCGGGAGGTCGCGCGACATTGCCGATAAGATAGTGCACCCGGAAGGCAGTTTTGATCGCCATCCTGGGGCGCAAGGATCATGGAGGGGGGTGACGCTGTTTGGCCCAAGGCCAAAGGCGCCCCACCCGCCCTCCCGCAGGGGGATGCGTCAGCGGCGGCGGTCGCGGCGCGACGACATGGGCTGGAAGGCCACGCCGACGTGGGCATCGCAGTAGGGTTTGCCCTGTTGCACCGGCAGGCCACAGAAGTAGAAATCTTCCGTTGCCGGATCGCCGATAGGCCATTTGCAGACCCGCTCGGTCAATTCCATCAGGCTGATGCGCTTGGCGTGCTTTTCAACCTCGGACACCTTGGCCAGCGCCTCTGGGCTGATCTCGTTGGCGGAGGGTTGCGGCGGAAGGGGTTGGCCCGCGGGCGCGATGGGTTTGCGCAGGGGCATGATGTTGGTGCGCTGCACGGGGGCGGGCGCGGGTTCGGCGGCCTTGGCCTCGGGCGCAGGGGCTGGTTTAGGCGCAGGCGCGGCTTTGGCGGCGGGCGCTTCCTTTGCCGCAGGCGCGTGCTTGGAGGGCGCAGAAGCACCTCCGCCAGAGCGGTTGGACAGCCCCAGGCGGTGTACCTTGCCGATCACGGCATTGCGCGTCACGCCGCCCAATTCCTTGGCGATCTGGCTGGCCGACTGGCCCTCGCCCCACATTTTCTTAAGCGTCTCAACCCGTTCATCGGTCCAGGACATGGATGTACCTTCCGGTCTTGTCGTTCCGCCGCACGCGGCATTCGTGTGTCAGCTTGGGTATATGGTGCGGGCGGCCCGCGAATGGAAGGCCTATTGTGAGGGTCTACGCGGGCAAGGGCAAGGTGGAGAGGGTGTGTTAGGAGCGATTTACATCGGGGGGCGCAATAGAGGGTGCTTTTGCGCGGGCCTCGCGCCAGGCCAATAGTGCTGCGCCCGCAATGATGATGGTGGCGCCCAGCAAGGACAGGCCGGTGGGGGTCACGCCGAAGACGGCGAAGTCATAGAGCGCGGCGAAGACCAGCGTGAGGTAGGAGAAGGGTGTCACCAAGCTGGCGTCGGCGCGGGCGACGGCGTTCACGAAACAGGCTTGGGCGGCGGCCATGAGGGTGCCCAGCGCGGCAAGGGCGGCCCATTGGGCCACAGTCGGGGGCTGCCAGACGGCGATGACGGCGGCGGTGGCGATGAGGACCCCGAGGGAATTGTTGACGAACAGGATCTGCAGGGGGCGTTCGCGGCCTGCGAGGCGCTTGATGAAGGTCAGCTCCAGCCCGAAGGCGAGGGCGGCGGCCAGGGCCAGAAATGCGCCGGGGGCGATGGCGCCTGCGCCAGGGCGGATCAGGACCAGCGCGCCCGCGAAGGCAATGGCGGCCGCGAGCCAGCGCCATTTGCCGACCCTCTCGCCCAATAGGGGAATGGCGAGGATCATTCCGAAGACCGGGTTGAGAAAGGTGATCGCCGTGGCATCGGCCAGGGGGATCAACGCGGCGGCGGCGAACATGCAGGTGACGCCGCCGAAGCCCGTGAGGGTGCGCCCGATGTGCAGGCCCCAGTTGGGTCGTGTGAGGCAAGGGCGCAGGGCCGCGATGACGCAGGCGATGGTGATCCAGGCAAACAGGAACCGCCCGTGGCTGACATGGACTGGATGCAAGGGCGGGCCAAGGGTGTCGGTGCCAAGGGCCTTGGCCAGGAGCGTCGTCGCCGCGATGAAGGCGGTGGCGCAGAGCATGAAGGCAATGGCAATGCCGGGTGCGGGCGCGGCGAGGCCCGGCTGGGCGGGCGTAGCCGGTATGGGGGGTTGCGCCGTCATCGCGAGTGCGCGGCGGATTTGCTGTTGCGGTTTATCGGGTCGGAGATAAGCGGGATCCGCGCGGCCCGGTCACCGGCCCCTCTTTCCAGCGTTCCGGCAAGGGTGCCTGCGGGCGCATCGATGTGGCGCCCTCGGAGGGCGGTGTCGGCTTGGAAGGGGAGTGTCCGCAGGCCTGCCATCACGAGACCTGCGGACGCGGCTTCGTCAGGCATCCAGGCACCAGCGCATGATCGCCTTTTGCGCATGCAGGCGGTTCTCGGCCTCATCGAAGACGACCGAGCGCGGGCCGTCGAGGACGGCATCGGTGATCTCTTCGCCGCGATGGGCGGGCAGGCAATGCATGACCATGGCGTGGTCGGGGGCGGCGTCCATCAGGGCCTCGTTCACCTGGTAGGGGCGCAGAAGGTTGTGTCGGCGCTGGCGCGAGCTTTCCGCATCGCCCATGGACACCCAGGTGTCGGTGACGATCAGGTCGGCATCGGCGACGGCTTTTGCCGGATCACGCTCGATCCGGACGTCCTGGCCCGCGTTGCGGACCGCCCCCATGAGGTCGTCGCGCGGGTCCAGCTGTGCGGGGCCCGAGAAGGTGAAATCGAACCCGAAGGAGGCGGCGGCATGCAGGAAGCTTTGGGCCACGTTGTTGCCGTCGCCCATCCATGCGACGCGCTTGCCCTTGATGGGGCCGCGGTGTTCCTCGAATGTCATGACGTCGGCCATGATCTGGCAGGGGTGGGAATTGTCGGTGAGGCCGTTGATCACCGGCACGGTGGCGTGGTCGGCCATCTCGTGCAGGATATCTTCGCCGAAGGTGCGGATCATAATCAAGTCCACGTAGCGCGACAGGACCCGGGCGGTGTCGGCGATGGTCTCACCATGGCCGAGTTGCATTTCGGCGCCGGACAGGACCAGCGATGTGCCGCCCATCTGGCGCACACCCACATCGAAGCTCACGCGGGTGCGGGTGGAGGGTTTCTCGAAGATCAGGGCCACCACATGACCGTCGAGGGGCAGATCATCGTCGGGGGTGCCCTTGGGGCGGGTGCCGCGGGCGGTTTTCATCTTTCCAGCCTGGGCGAGGATGTCGCGCAGGGCGGCGGGGTCTGTCGTGTGGATGTCGAGGAAATTGGGCATGGATATGCGCCTTTGTCTGGCGGAAGCGCCGGGGGGCCAGCCCCCCGGACCCCCCGGCATTTTCGGGGAACAAAGATGGGCTAGGCGGCTTTGGCCTCAAGCGCCGTGGCGGTGGCGTCGAGGCGGGCGATGCCTTCGGAAATCTCGTCTTCCGTAATGGTGAGGGCGGGCAGAACACGGAGGGTGTTGTCGGCGGCGGGCACCGTGAGAACGGCGTGGTTGTAGCCCTCGGCCACGATGTCCGTGGGCGCGATCTTGCATTTGAGGCCAATCATCAGGCCTTGGCCGCGCACCCCCTCGAAGATGGTGGGGTGGGCGGCAACGAGGCCTTCCAGCTTCTGGCGCAGGAAGCCCGCCTTGGCGTTGACGGCATCGAGGAAGCCGTCCTCGGTGATCGTGTCCATCACCGCGCATCCCACCGCGCAGCCAAGAGGGTTGCCGCCATAGGTGGAGCCGTGGGTGCCCGCCGTCATGCCTTTGGCCGCCTCTTCGGTGGCCAGAAGCGCGCCGAGGGGGAAGCCGCTGCCGATGCCTTTGGCGACCAGCATGATATCGGGCGAGATGCCCGCCCATTCATGGGCGAAAAGCTTGCCCGTGCGGCCCACGCCGCATTGGATTTCATCGAAAATGAGCAGCAGGCCATGTTCATCGCACAGATCGCGCAGGCCTTTGAGGCATTGATCGGGCACCGGGCGGATGCCGCCTTCACCCTGGATCGGCTCGATCATGATGGCGCCCACATCGGGCTGTGCTGCCGCCTCGCGCAGGGCATCGTGATCGCCGAAGGGCAGCGTCTTGAAGCCCGGCAGGAGCGGGCCGAAGCCGTTGGTCAGCTTCTCGGATCCGGCGGCAGAAATCGCGCCGGTGGAGCGTCCGTGGAAGCAGCCTTCGAACGTCAGGATCGTCATGCGGTCCGCCTCGCCCGTTTCCGTGCGGTATTTGCGGGCCATCTTGATGGCCAGTTCGGCGGCCTCCGTGCCGGAGTTGCAGAAGAACACCGTGTCGGCGAAGGTGTGTTCCACCAACCGCTCGGCCAGGGCCTTTTGTTGCGGCACCTCGTAGAGGTTTGACGTGTGCCACAGCGCATTCGCCTGATCCATCAGCGCACCCACGACGCGCGGGTTGCCGTGGCCAAGGGACATCACCGCAATGCCACTTGCGAAGTCCAGATAACGTCGGCCGTCCGCTTCCACGAGCCAGGATCCTTCGCCTTTGACGAAGGACAGGTTTGCGCGGGAATAGCTGGGTAGGACAGGCGAGATCATTGGCCGGACTCCATGGGATAAAACAAGGCACCCTGTTGCACCGGGGCCGGACGTTAGTCAATTCATCGATGCTGATGGGGTCAAGTGTTGGGGGTGATGGTGCGGGCCATAATGAGGCAGGTGGTGGAGCCCGTGGCATAGAGCTTTCCACTCGCCGCATCGCGGATCGTGCCCTCGGCCACACCGGTACTGCGACCCGCATGGGACACGATGCCCTCGGCGATAATCTCTGCGTCCATGGGGATGGGCCGGGTGATGTTCACCTTGTACTCCAGCGTCGTATAGACGCTGCCCTTCGGCACCTTGGTCATCACAGCGCAGGCCATCGCACTATCGAGCAGCGTACCGTACCAGCCGCCATGGACCGTGCCCATCGGGTTGAGCGCGCCAAAGGTGGGCGTTCCACGAAACACAACGCGGCCGTCTTCGACCTGATCCACGTTATAGCCCAACGTCTCGCCAATGGGTGGGTTGGAGATTTCGCCTGCCGCAATGGCCCGCATGAACTCCAGCCCCGACAGGGCGAGGACCTCTGCCTCGGTGGGCAAATCGTTGGGGGACTGGGCATAATAGGGTGTGGGCATCTCTGTCTCCATTTGACAGGGATGCATCCTCCACGGTGCGCGGCGAAGGACAACCCGCCCTTTTCATCTTGCCAGAAAAACTCTGGGGGTTTGGGGGCTAGCCCCCAAGTTCACGCCACCTCAGCCAGAACCGTCTTCGGGGCGACGCCTAACGCGGCGCATACATCCCGGGTCAATTCCGGGCGGTTCAATGTGTAGAAATGCAGATCTTCGACGCCGCCCTCGATCAGATCGGAGCACAGTTCGGTGCAGATCGCCGTGGACAGCAGATCTTCGCGGCCGTCGCGGGTGGCGCTGGCGTAGGCTTCATCCAGCCACGTCGGGATCGCGGCCCCGCAAGAGGCGGCGAAGCGGCGGGCACGGGTCCAATCTTCGATCGGCAGAATGCCGGGCAGGATCGGCGCGGTGATGCCGGAGGCGGCGCAGGCGTCGCGGAAGCGGAAGAACGTGTCCGCCTCGAAGAAGAACTGGGTGATGGCCGACGTCGCGCCTGCGTCGATCTTGCGTTTAAGGTAATCCACACACGCCTGCATGGACGCAGCCTCGGGGTGCGGATCGGGATAGGCACCGACACGAATGTCGAACTTGCCAGTCCTGGCCAGCGCTTCGACAAGGTCGACTGACGAGGCGAAGCCGTCGGCGTGGGGCGAGAAACCGTCCGCCCCCTTGGGCGGGTCGCCGCGCAGGGCGACGATCTGGCTGATGCCGGCCTCGGCGTATTGATCGGCGATCTCCATCGTCTCCGTCCTTGTGGCGTCGACGCAGGTCAGGTGCGCGGCCACGGGCACGCCGAAGTTGGAGTTGATCGCCGTGACCGCCTCGTGGGTCAGCTTCCGCGTGGTGCCACCCGCGCCGTAGGTGACCGAGACGAACCGGGGGTCCAGCGGGGCAAGCACGCCCAGGGTTTCCCAAAGCCGGAAAGAGCCGTCGAGCGATTTCGGCGGGAAGAATTCGAATGAGACGTTGGGCGTGTGCATGACGGAACTGGTCCTTGATGTGTCGCACATGGATGTCGCATAGAAGGGTGCTGCCAGCAAATTCATAACTCTCATCATCAATATGAGGTTCATATGCATATTGAGTTCCGCCACCTGCGCACGATCAAGGCCATCTACGAGGAAGGCGGCCTGGCGAAGGCCGCCGATAGCCTGCACATCACGCAAAGCGCGCTGAGCCACCAGATCAAGGGACTGGAAGATCAGGCGGGGCTGGAGTTGTTCGTGCGCCGCTCCAAGCCGATGCGGCTGTCGCCTGCCGGGATGAAGATGCTGCGTCTGGCGGAAGAGGTGTTGCCCCGCGTCGCCGCGCTGGAAGAGGACTTTTCAGGGCTGAGGGCCGGTAAATCCGGGCGGTTGCACATCGCGATCGAGTGTCACGCCTGTTTTGACTGGCTCCTGCCGGTGCTGGAGGCGTTTCGCAAGACCTGGCCCGATGTGGATTTGGACATCCGCCCCGGACTGCAGTTCGAGGCTTTGCCCGCGCTCAACCGCCAGGACGTGGATCTGGTGATCTCCAGCGATCCGGAAGACCTGCCCGGCGTCGATTTCACGCCGCTGTTTGATTACGAGCCGGTTTTCGTCTGTGCCGCCGACCATCCGCTGGCGCGCAAGCCGTTCATCGAGGCCGAGGATTTTGTGGATCAGACCCTGATCACCTACCCGGTCGAGCGGCCCCGACTGGACGTGTTCAGCCAGTTGCTGAACCCCGCGGGTGTGGAGCCCAAGGCGATCCGACAGGTGGAATTGTCGGCCGTGATCCTTCTGCTGGTAGCGTCAGGCCGTGGGGTTTCCGTGCTGCCCGATTGGGTGGTACGCGACGTGGGCGCGAGCCAGTCCATCGTGACGAAATCCCTGACGGAAGCAGGCCTGACCCGCCGACTTTACGGGGCGAGCCGGGCGGAGGACACCGCCAAACCCTTCATGTCCCATGTCCTGAAGCTCAGTCGGACCGAACCACTGAAGTTGCAACGGCGCAGCTAGGCGCAACCAGATCCTTGCAAGGATCTGTACAAACTCTTGGTCAAGAGTTTGGGGTGCCTCTTGGCATGGGCCAGTGCCCCGGTTATAGGACCACGCCTGACCTGAAGGGATATCCGATGCAAGGCTCTGCCAACCTCAACGTGATGATAAAGGCCGCCCGCAAGGCGGCGCGGTCCCTGCAAAAGGACTTCCGCGAGGTGGAGCAGTTGCAAGTGTCCTCCAAGGGACCGGGCGACTTCGTTAGCCGGGCCGATCGCGCGGCGCAGCAGGTCATCAAGGAAGAGTTGATGGAGGCGCGCCCGAACTACGGTTTTCTGGGCGAGGAAGAGGCCGAGATCGTCGGCAAGGACCCCACGCGCCGCTGGATCGTCGATCCGCTCGATGGCACCACCAATTTCCTGCACGCCATGCCGCACTGGGCGATATCGATCGCCTTGGAGCACAAGGGCGAGATCGTTGCGGGCGTGGTCTATGACCCCGCCAAGGACGAGATGTTCTTTGCTGAAAAAGGCGCGGGTGCATGGTTGAACGACACGCAACGCCTGCGGGTCTCGGCGCGGAAGCGGATGTCGGAGGCGGTTTTCTCGGCCGGGTTCCCGCCCGATGGGGGCAAGTATCTGCCTGCCGTGTTGCGCGACCTCGCGCGTCTGATGCCGATGTGTTCGGGCATGCGCCGCAATGGTGCTGCCTCGCTGGACCTGTGCTGGGTCGCGGCGGGGCGGTTCGAAGGCTACTGGGAATACAACCTCAAGCCATGGGATATCGCTGCCGGGATCCTGATCGCGCGGGAGGCCGGCGCCTTCGTGGAGCCGATTCGAGAGGACCAGTCCTTGCTGGAGGACGGACACGTGATCTGCGGCACGGAAGCGATTTTCGACCAGTTCGCAAAGGTCATCCGCACCCGCGATTGAGTGCGGCGCGCCCCTCCTCGAGCCCTTTGAGGCTCTCCTCGCAGCTTTATCGGGCGTAGCCGCGGTCGTAGATGATCTGTTGCGCGATCCCGGCAGCCACAAGGTAGATCGAGGTCACCGTCACGATCGTGGTGAGCGCCGGATTGGACGCGAAATCCGTCCAGGCCGCGTAGGCGATGGACGAGACCCAGACCAAGGCAACGGGCAAAGAGAGCCAGCGCCACCGCGCGGTGCGCACGGGGTGGACGAATTTCAGGTTCAGGAATTGCGCCGCCGACAGGACCAGCACGATCCCCAGAATCACCGGCGGCGGCGGCACGATCACCAGCGTGGCCAAAGCGACCATGTTCCAACAGCCGGGAAAGCCCCGGAAGGACTTGTCCGCCGTTTTCATGCGCGTATCCGCAAAGTAGAGCGCCGAGGCAAATGGGATCAGCAACACCACAAGCCAGCCCGGCCAGCCGGGCAGAAGCCCCGAGCCATAAAGCGCATAGGCCGGGATCATCACGTAGGTGAGGAAGTCGATGATCAGGTCCAGCAAGACCCCGTCGATCACCGGTGCATTTGTGGTCACATCGTAACGGCGTGCCAGAGGCCCATCGATGCCATCGACGATAAAGGCCACGGTCAGCCAAATCGTCATCATCGCCCAGTCCTGCTGTGCGGCCTCCAAGAGGGCCAGCATCGCAAGCGAGGCGCCGATGGCTGTGAATAGATGAACAGAATAGGCTCTGAAACGCATAACGCTCGGGATGCCTGTTAACGGTGCGATTTGCAACAGGTCTGTGACGTGTGGCCCTGAACCGCGCTGTGATGGCCACGGTCCGGTTCGCGTCGATCAGGCCTTGGGATGGGCGGCATTGTAGACCTCCATCAGGCGCGCGGTGTCGACGGCGGTATAGGCTTGGGTCGTCGACAGGGATGCGTGGCCCAGAAGCTCTTGAATTGCGCGCAGATCGCCGCCTGCGTCCAGCAGGTGGGTGGCGAAGGAATGGCGCATCGCGTGGGGCGTCGCCGTAGAGGGCAGGCCGAGTTGCAGCCGCGTCTTCTCCATCACTTTCGCCACGGCGCGAGGGCCAAGACCGCCGCCCCGGATCGCCCGGAACAGAGGTGTTCCGGGGGCGAGGTCATGGGGGCAGAGGCGCGCGTAGCGGGCGCAGGCTTCTTGGGCGGCGGGCAGCACCGGAACCTCGCGTTCCTTGCCGCCCTTGCCGGTGATGCGCAGAACGCCCGGCAGCGCGGCGTGGCGCGCGTCGAGGCCGAGGGCCTCGGATATCCGCAACCCGCATCCGTATAGCAACGTGACCACGGCCATATCTCGGGCCTGCACCCAATCACGGTCGTCTTGATCGGCGAGCCCCGCGATCATGTCTTTTGCGCCACCCTCGGACAGGGGGCGGGGCAGGCGGCGGATGTGTTTGGGCGCGCGCATGGAAAGGACTGCCGTGGCGTCGAAGGCGTCCCGCTCGGCCCACCATTTGTAGAAGGCCTTCACGGCAGACAGCCGCCGCGCCAGAGACCTCGCCCCCACGTCGCGGGCGCGCTGTGCGGCCATCCAGGCGCGCAAGTCGCGGGTCTGGAGGGCGCGCAATCCGGCAGGGCCGGGGGCACCGCCCAGATGCTCGCTCTGGAAAGCAAGGAATTCACGGACATCCGCGCCGTAGGCCGACAGCGTGGCCTCGGCCCGCCCGCGCACGCCGCGCAGGTGGGTCAGCCAGGCCTCCAGCAGATCCCGGACCGCGGGGGTCAGGGACAGGCTACTGCGTTGTTGCGCAATTTGTTCCAAAACCCGGTTCCCACTTTGTTGGATTGCGCTTCAGTCCAACCAGCCGCGCATCAGACGCTCGAACACACCGGCGAAGAACGTCAGCAGGTCCGTGCCTTGGGAGGGGCGGAATTGGTGCGGATCTTCGGCACCCATGACCAGAAGACCCGGAAGGCGGCCCTGGCCCAGATCAAGGGTCAGGCAGGCCTCGGAATGGATCCAGCGCGAGGCTTCGCCGAAAATACGCTCGGCATCGCCGCCCACCTGGCGCAGGCTGACCTGGCGGTGGGGCACATCGCGCCCGCCCGTCACGTAGTCCTGCACGAAGCCGGGCGCGACGACGGTCAGCACATCTTCAAGCTTCTGCACCTTGGGGGCCTCGGTCTCGGTCGCTTCGGCCGATTCCAGGACAAGCCGCACCCGGTCCACGCGCAGGATGCCTGCGACGTCGGTGCCAAGAGTTGTCAGGAATTCAGTGAATTCCTTGGCATCCAGCATGCGGATGATCGAGCGATGGATCTGATTGGTGCCGGCAAGGTTCTCATAGGCCGCCGCGATGACGGACCGGTGGGTGTCTTCCAACCGGTCCAGCCGGTTTTGCAACCGCTCCATCGCGATGCCGCGCATGTCGACGATGTTGCCGCCCATCTGGCGGTCATTGGCAGAGATCAACGCGCGCATCAGATCACGGTCTTCAAGGATCAACTCAGGGTCCGCAAGCGCGCGGTCGCGCCAGTCCAGATCCATACCATTTTCAAGGGAATCGAGCGGGGCTCCCGCCTCGGTGCTGCTCATCAATACTGCCTCATTACGTTTCTTTTGTTTCGGGCAGCTTATACGAGGTGATCTGAAATTTCTCCCCCAATTTTACGCGCCATGGAATTTGTGGCCGACTGGCCGCATCGCCACAAGGCGCGACGGTCTACTGCCGGGCGTGACGCCGCCTGTGTTGGGCCATGGGGCTGCGGCGCGCGCGGGGTTCCATTTGTTCCAAACGGGGTCTCTTGGGCGCCCTAGAAGCCGCCACCCTCTCCGTCGTATCCACCGGTGTTGCCTCCGCCATCGCCGTCGGTGGACGACGCGGGCTGGGCCAGTTCCCCTGCAACGAATTGGTCGATCAGGGCGTTGCAGCCCGCTTCTCCATCATCATATCTGTCGCAGATATAGGAGGTCCTGCCCAATCGAATGCGCCAGAACGATCCTCCGCCTGTTTGGCTGTCCCAACGCGTTGCCGAGTATTCGACGCCGTTGCGCGTGATGATTTCGGTTCCGGCGAAAACCGGTAAGCAGCCGGTCAGCGCCAGGCAGGAGACAAGGAGGAAGGGGCGCAGCATGGGGATCTCTCATTGATTGTAATGGACCCTTGAAGCGTGGGCGCTTGCCGGGGCCCGCGCTATCCACCTTCGGCGGGATTTGTCCGTTTTCGGCAGCCCCACCTGAAAAAGTTGACTTTACGTCACGCGACGCGATGCTGAGCCCCTTCGCAAAAAGGGCCTTGGTGTGATGCTGGATCGCCACCTGAGATTGCCGGATGTCTCGTTCGAGATCGCGCGCAGTGTGCATAAAGATCTTCACCTGATGCTAGAACCCGATCAGGGACTGACCCGACCGGCGGGACGCGTTCGTGCATCTGTGTGCGAAGGTGATGCCTACAAGCTGTTTCACTACCGATACGGCGATGATGTGGTTCTGACGTCAACGGAAGCGACTGATTTCTTCTGGGTTTCAATTCCATGTTCACTGCGGCGGCAGGCCGATGGTTGGGCGCGCATCGATGTCGTGGACGGTGAAAGCAGGCTGGCGGCGCCCGGCCGCGAAGATCCGATGCGCGTTGCGGGCGGGCAAGACCGGTTGGGGCTGGCCCTGCCGCACCAGCGGCTTCAGGATTTTGCGGACAATGTGCTACAGGATCCTTCCGACGTCGCGCATGGTGTCGGGGAGACCTTCGATCTTCGGGTGCCGTCGCATCGCGCAATCGGGTGGTTGATTGCGCAGATGGTCGAGGAAGACGCGGCCGACGCCGATTTCGTGACCGATCAGTCGCGGGTAGAGGCCTATCTGGATGCCATTGTCGCCACCATCTTGATCCAGTGCCGCAGGTCCAGCGAGCCGCCTGCGCAACAGGCGCCCCGCGATGTGGCCCTGGTGACGGCCTATATGGTTGCGCACCTCGACGAGCCGATCCGATTGCGCGATCTGGTGGCCGTGGCTCAGGTGTCCGCCCGCACATTGTCTGCCCATTTCACGGCTGAAATCGGCATGGCGCCGATGGCGTATCTGTCGGACCTGCGCCTGCGCCACGCCCGCGCCCTGTTGGAAGGCGGTGCCGCCGCGTCGGTGACCGCCGCGGCCCTTGCGTCCGGGTTGACGCATCTGGGTCGGTTTTCGCAACGCTACGCGGCGCGGTTCGGCGAAGTGCCGTCGGCTACCCTGGCGCGGGCCACCGGACACTAAGGCGTCAGGTGACCGGCGCAAACGCTGGACTGCTCAGATAATGCTTTGCCCGGTCTTGGCCCAATCCGCCATGAAGCCTTCCAAGCCCTTGTCGGTCAGCACGTGATTGGCCATCGCCTTGATCACCGCGGGCGGCGCGGTGGCCACGTCCGCGCCGATCAGGGCCGCGTCTTTCATGTGGTTGGCGGTGCGGATCGAGGCCACGAGAATCTCGGTGTCGAACGCGTAATTGTCGTAGATCTGGCGAATTTCTGCGATCAGATCCATGCCGTCGATGTTGATATCATCAAGCCGCCCCACGAACGGCGAGATGAACGTCGCGCCCGCCTTGGCGGCCAGAAGCGCCTGATTGGCGGAGAAGCAGAGCGTCACGTTGACCATGCGGCCTTCGCCCGACAGCACCTTGCAGGCCTGAAGCCCGGCCCAGGTCAGCGGCACTTTGATGGTGATGTTGTCGGCGATTTTGGCCAACTCGCGGCCTTCGTTGATCATGCCGTCGGCATCCAGCGCGACCGTCTCGGCGGACACGGGGCCATCGACCAGCGCGCAGATCTCGGCGGTGACTTCCTTGATGTCGCGGCCCGATTTCATGATGAGCGACGGGTTGGTGGTGACGCCATCGACCATGCCAAGGGCGTGCAGCTCACGGATTGCGTCAATGTCTGCTGTATCCACAAAGAATTTCATCGGCGAGGTTCCTTTCGGGGGGATATCGTGATGGTTTGGGGCCTTCTACAACAATGACGGTTTGCCTGAAAGCCATGCCAGACACTATCGACGAGCATTTCGATGAAGGCGACTTGGTGGGGGTTCTGACGGCAGAGCCCCTCGACCGCGTGCTGGACTACAAGGCGCCGACAGGGGGCTGCTGGTTGGGGGCCTTCGTGGAGGTGCCACTGGGGCCGCGCAAGGTGTTGGGCGTCGTCTGGGGGAAGGGACGCGGCGATTGGGACATCGCCAAGGTGCGGAAGGTGAACCGTGTGCTGGACGTGGCCCCCATGCGCGCGGAGATGCGGGACTTTCTGGAGAAGGCAGGCGGCTACACCCTGACACCGATGAGCATCATGTTGCGGTTGGCGACCCGCGCGCCGGGGCTGTCGGACCCGCCGTCGATGCGGAAAGTCTACCGCTTGGGGCAGGGGACGCCGGACCGCGTGACGCCCGCGCGGACGCGGGTGATCGAGACGTTGGTGGAATACGGCGGGCTGGGGTTCACGCTGAAGGAATTGAGCGAATTGGCGGGGGTGACTTCGTCGGTCGTAAAGGGCTTGGCCAAACAAGGCGTGGTGGAAGAGGCGGATACGCCCCGCGATGCGCCATACTTGACTTTGGACCCGGGCCTGCCGGGCAAGGAGCTGACCGAAGATCAAGCGTTTGCCGCTGGGCAGTTGCAGGAGGGCCTGCGTGCCCGGCGGTATGGCACGGTACTTCTCAAGGGCGTCACCGGGTCGGGCAAGACAGAGGTCTATCTGGAAGCTGTCGCAGAATGCCTGCGCGAAGGTCGCCAGGCGCTTGTTTTGCTGCCGGAGATCGCCCTGACCTCTGAATTCCTCACCCGCGTCAAGGCGCGCTTCGGCGCGGACCCGGCGGAATGGCATTCCGGCGTGACCATGACCGAACGCCGCCGCTGCTGGCGCATGGTTGGGCAAGGCGAGGCGCAGCTGGTCGTCGGCGCGCGCTCTGCGTTGTTCCTGCCCTACCGCGATCTGGGGTTGATCGTCGTGGATGAGGAACACGACACCTCCTACAAGCAGGACGAAGGGGCCAGCTACAATGCCCGTGACATGGCCGTGCTGCGCGCGTCTCTGAATGATGCGCCGGTGGTGCTGGCCTCGGCCACGCCCTCGCTAGAGACATGGGCCAATGCGCAGGCGGGCAAGTACACGCGGCTCGATCTGGCCTCGCGCTTTGGGCCGCAGGACCTGCCCGACATGGCCGCGATCGATATGCGGCTGGAGGATTTGCCGGGGTCGTCGTGGCTGTCCCCGTCGTTGCAAAGCGCCGTGGGTGCCCGGTTGCAGGCAGGCGAACAGGCGCTGCTGTTCCTCAACCGTCGCGGCTATGCGCCGGTGACGCTGTGCCGGGCGTGTGGCGAGATGGTGGGTTGCGATCACTGCGATGCGCGTATGGTCGAACACCGGTTCCAGAAACGCCTGATCTGCCACCAATGCGGCGAAACGAAACCCCTGCCCGAGGTTTGCCCCTCGTGCGAGGTCGAAGGCAAGATGGCTGCCGTCGGCCCGGGGGTCGAGCGGATCGCGGAAGAGGCCGCCGCCGCCTTCCCCGATGCGAAAACGGCGATCTTATCATCGGACCTCTTCGGCTCTGCCCGCGCCTTGAAGGCCCAGATCGAGGAACTGGCCCACGGCGACACCGACCTGATCATCGGCACGCAGCTTGTCGCGAAGGGGCACAATTTCCCCCGGCTGACGCTGGTGGGCGTGGTCGATGCGGATCTCGGGCTTCAGGGCAGTGACCTGCGCGCGGCAGAGCGCACCTTTCAGCTGATGCGACAGGTGGCGGGCCGCGCGGGGCGGGCCGAGAAACCGGGGCAGGCATTGTTGCAGACGTTCCAGCCCGATCACCCGGTGATCCGCGCGATCCTGTCTGGTGATGAGGAAGGCTTCTGGCGCACCGAGGCCGCGGAACGTGAGGCCTCAGGCATGCCGCCGTACGGGCGGCTCGCGGGGGTTATCATCTCCAGCACCGAGGCCGCCGCAGCCTTCGATCTGGGTACCCATCTGGCGCGCAATGATGGCCCGATCCGCGACGCGGGCGGCATCGTCTATGGCCCCGCGCCCGCGCCGATTGCCCGTGTGCGTGGGCGGCACCGGGTGCGGCTGCTGGTCAAGGCCCCGAAGGGCGTGGCCCTGCAACCCGCCCTAAGCCGTTGGACAAACGGGCTAAAGCTGCCCGGTCACCTGCGCCTGAGCATCGACATCGACCCGCAGAATTTCTTCTGAATCATTAACAAGGGCGTCAGCTATCGACCATCTTATCGCTTTCATCATCGGCCCATACCAGAGGGCCTTCCGCGCCTATCGCGCCACCCTTGCAGAAGATCCGGCCAGAGCGGAACGCCGATTTATTTATGCCCCGCTCGGAGCGGTGGGAGCGCTTGCCGCTATCTGCATGTTCACAGGAATGAGCATGCTCTGGGCGATCGCGTTCCTGGCACTGTATTTTCCATTCTTTGTGGCCATTACTCTTCCCCGTTGAACCCGATCGGACGAATCCGGACCTCTATTGATCGCCGGGCCCTCGGCACGTAAACCCGGCGGACAATCAAGTTGGTGACATCCATGACAGCCCAAATCCGCCCGCAACCCGGGATCCTCGACATCGCGCTTTACCAGGGCGGGGCTTCGGAAATTGCGGGCCATGCCGCGCCGCTGAAGCTTTCGTCGAACGAGAACCCGTTCGGCCCGTCGCCCGCCGCCGTCGTCGCCATGGCGGATGCCGTGGCCGACGCGCATCGTTACCCCTCCACCGATCACGCCGACCTGCGCGCGGCGATTGCCGAGGTTCACGGGCTGGAGGCCGATAACATCATCTGCGGCGTCGGCTCGGACGAGATCATTCACTTCCTGTGCCAATGCTATGCCGGGCCGGGGGATGAGGTGCTTTACACCCAACACGGCTTCGGCATGTACCCGATCGCGGCGAAGGCTGCAGGGGCCACGCCGGTGCAGGTGGCTGAAGTCAACCGCACCGTCGACGTGGACACGCTGCTTGCGGGCATCACCGAACAGACGCGGCTGATCTTCATCGCCAACCCCTCCAACCCCTGCGCGACGATGATCGACAATGGCGAGATCATGCGCCTTGCCGATGCGTTGCCGGATCAATGCCTGCTGATCCTGGATGGCGCTTACGTAGAGTTCGCCGACGGCTACGATGGCGGCAAAGCGCTGGTAGAGGCGCGCAACAACGTGGTGATGACCCGGACGTTTTCAAAGGTCTACGGCCTTGGTGGGTTGCGGGTGGGCTATGGTTACGGCCCGCGCCATGTGATCGACACGCTCAACCGCATCCGGGGGCCGTTCAACCTGTCCACCGTGGCTTTAGCGGGGGCTGAGGCGGCGGTGCGGGACGTGGATTGGGTGGCGGAATGCCTGCGTGTGAACGCGGCGGAGCGTGCTCGACTTGTGGGCGGGTTGCGCCAGTTGGGGCTGGCCTGTGATGACAGCCATGCCAACTTCGTGCTGGCCCGGTTTGAAACCGAGGCAGCCGCCGATGCCGCCGATGCCCACCTGAAGGCCGACGGTATCATTGTGCGCGCGCCCAAGTCCTACGGGTTGCCTGATTGCTTGCGGATCACCGTGGGACGGCCCGAGGACAATTCCCGTGTTCTCGCGTCCCTTACTGCCTTGGTGGCGGCATGAGCGTTATCTACGACCGCGTCGCCCTGATCGGCCTTGGGCTGATCGCGGGGTCCATAGCCCACGCCATGCGGCGCGGCGGCTTGGCCAAGGAGATCGTGGGCACCGCGCGCTCTTCCGAGACGCGGGCCATCGCCGCCGAGATCAATCTGTGCGACCGGATCACCGAGACGGCTGCCGAGGCCGTGGCGGGGGCCGACCTTGTGGTGCTCGCTGTGCCTATCGGGGCGATGGCCGCCGTTGCCGCTGACATCGCGCCGCATCTGGCCGCGGGGGCGACGGTCACGGATGTGGGATCTGTCAAGCAAGAGGTCATCGCGCAAGTGGGCCCGCATCTGCCGGATCACGTTCATTTCGTGCCGGGCCACCCGTTGGCAGGGACCGAACATTCCGGCCCGCGGTCGGGCTTCGCCGAGTTGTTCGACAACCGCTATACGCTGTTGACGCCGCCTGAAGGTACCGATCCGGCCGCGACCGAACGCTTGAAAAACCTGTGGATAGGTTGTGGAGCGCTTGTGGAGGAAATGGACCCGGACCACCACGATCTGGTTCTTGCCGTGACCTCGCATACGCCGCACCTGATTGCCTACACTATGGTCGGCGTGGCCGACGATCTGCGGCGCGTCACCGATAGCGAAGTCATCAAGTATTCCGCGGCGGGGTTTCGGGACTTTACCCGTATCGCGGCCTCGGACCCGACAATGTGGCGTGATGTGTTCTTGTCAAACAAGGATGCGACACTGGAAATTCTGGGCCGTTTCACCGAAGAATTGTTCGCGTTGCAGCGGGCGATCCGTACCGGCGATGGCGAGCATTTGCATGATTACTTCACCCGCACCCGCGCCATTCGACGGGGGATCATCGAGGCAGGCCAAGATACGGACGCCCCTGATTTCGGACGCAACATGGCGAAGAAGGGAGACACAGAATGAACCTGCGCGCGGGCCTTTGTGTTGTCACCGTTGCCGCTGCCGTGCCCCTTGCGGCGCTTGGCCAATCGGCTGAGGTTCGGGTGATCTCGGCCACTGCGCGGGCTCCGGCGGAATCCTTGCGCCCTATGGCACGCCCCGCGGGCACGCCGGTGCCCTCCAGCGTGGGGCCCGGAGCAATCGGGACCGCCGTCGGCTCGGCCATCGGAGCGGCCCCAGCGGCCGAGGCCCCCGCGCCCACAAGGCCTCGTGGCCTTGCCGCACTGTTCCGGCCCCAGGGCGAGACGCCTGCAGCCACGGGTGCTGTCGGCGGCGGCTCGTCTCTTGCCATGACACAATCCCTGCGCCCCGAACAGCGCCCCGCGGGCCTTGTGGAGCAAGTTCGCGCAGCAGCGACGCGCAACATCCCCTCGGCCGTGGCGCAGCCGGGCCGAAACACTGGCACGCTCTGCGGTGTGGTGGGCCTTCAGGGTGACGAGATCGAGCCTGTCGCAGGCCGCATCAACGGCTGCGGCATCCCGCGTGCCGTTCGGTTGCGCACGGTACATGGAATCACCCTGACGACACCTGCGACGGTCAATTGCACCACGGCGCAGTCGATTAGCGAATGGGTTTTGGCCGCCGAGGATATCATCGGCAACACCGGGGGCGGCATGGCGAATCTTCGGGTGGTCGCCTCTTATGCGTGCCGCACGCGCAACTCGCAATCCGGGGCGCGATTGTCCGAGCATGCGACGGGCAACGCGGTGGATATCGCCGGCATAGGGCTGCAAAATGGCAGTGAACTCAGTGTGTTGAACGATTGGCGCGGCGGCAATTCCTCGATCATGCGTGGCCTGCACCAAGCCGCGTGCGGGACGTTCGGCACGGTCCTTGGGCCGGAATCGGACCGGTTCCACCGGGATCACTTCCACTTCGACGTGGCCTCCTACCGCTCGGGCTCTTATTGCCGCTGACGGCCTGCTAGCGCAGGCGCAGGCTTGGCGCGTGCCCAATCGGCAGCGGTCCGATGAACACGCGTCCATTGGAAAACGAGAGCGTCGCGTCGATGTTCTCTTCGCTGCCGGACAGACCTGCCAACACCTCCAACATGGCCTCTGCGGTGCCGCGCAGCCGTTCGGGAACGACGCCCGCGTTGCTGGCCAGATCCACCATCGCCCGCCAGTTTTCGGCGCGTACGGCCAACTCTCCCTCGGGCACGCCACCTGCGGTGACGTCCAAGGTGCCCGTGGCGCGAAACAGCATGTCGCCCCAGCGCATGCTGACCTCGTCGATCTGTAGCGCGGTGAATTGCGGGCGGGCGACTTCGATCGCATCCATATCCCATGGGGCGTCGAACGTGGCTGTCACCTGCACTTCGGCCCGTTCCATGATTGCGGGCAACACGCCTGCGGGATCCAGACGGGTCCGCCACGCCTCGGGCGGGGTCATGGCGGTGGCCAGCGCCATGATGTCGTAGGTCGTTTCCGTGTCCGCGACACGGGTCAGGATCAGGCTTCCCTGCTCCCACTGGGTCTGCCAGCCGTCACTGGAACTGACCTGCAACGGCCCCGTATCCACGTGGAGCGCATCCAGCGCGAAACGATTGGTGGGTTGCACGTCCAGCGCGGCTTGCAGGTGCAGGCCCTCTGCCCCCAGTTCAGAGACATTCAACCGCTCGTAGGGTGATGCGATGACCTGAACCGCGGGCCAGCGCGCCTCGATCCGGTCCAGGCGCAGGACGTCCTGGCGGAACTCCAACGACGCAACGGACCATGCAAGGCCCGTCTCGGGGTCGGCAAGTTCAAGGTTCTGCAATTCCGTCACGAACTGCAACGGGAAGCCGCTGACCGAAATGTCCGAGACCTCGGCCACCCAGCCATCGGCCTGCCTGTCATCCAGCCACCGGGTCGCGGCCGTCTCGGAAACCATGGCACCGCCCCCCCAGGCGATCCCGCCCAAGGCCCCAACTCCGAAAATCCAGATCAAAAGCCGCTTCATGGCACTCCCCTTCCGTCACTCTATCGCCTATGAGGGCAGAGCACGACAAGGATGAACCCCATGACAGCACCGCTTTGGATTTTCGGCTACGGCTCGCTCCTGTGGAACCCCGGCTTTTGCGTGGCGGAAACCCGGATCGCGCGGCTGCACGATTGGCACCGCTCTTTCTGCATGTCGTCGATCCATCATCGCGGAACCGAGGCCGATCCCGGACTGGTCCTTGCCCTGGATGCCTTGCAGGGGGCCAGTTGCGATGGCTTGGCGCTGCGCGCGGAGCCGGGGACCGAGGACGCCACCATCGCCTATCTGCGAGAGCGGGAATTGATCTCTTCGGCCTATGTCGAGACGCGCCAAACCGTGAATTTCCATGACGGCGGCACGCAGGACGATGTGCTGACCTACGTGATCAACCGCGACCATGTGCAATACTGTCAACATGCGCTGGAGGTTCAGGCTCGCATCATTGCCGGTGCCGTGGGCGGGCGGGGGCCGAATGATGAATATCTCTACAACACCGCCGCACATCTAAGCGAATTGGGCATCGGCGACGCCGATCTGGAGGCTTTGGTGACCATGGTCCGGGACTTGAAGGCCGCGCTTTAAGGCTTTTGTTGGCGTGACGGCCCACAACCGTGTAGGGTGTCGCCAGACAAGTCAAAAGAGCGGTTGAGACAAACCCCATGGCGAGCAGCAGAGAGGGCGCAGGCAGCGCCCGATTTACACGGCCCACGCAGCAGATCCTTCTGATGCTGATCATCCTCGCGCTTGTCGTGGCGGGGGGCATTTTGGTGTGGCCGCGGGTGCAGGACGTGTTCCTGACCTCACCCTACTTGAATGGTACGATTGCTATCGTCTTCGTCGTGGGCGTTTGCGCGACCTTCTTTCAGGTGATCCAGCTGTTCTCTTCGGTTGCGTGGATCGAACAATTGGCCGAGGGCGGCCAGGCGGATGCGGATGAAAAGCCGCCACGCCTTTTGGCGGCGATTTCTGGCGTGGCGCGGCTGCGGGGATCTCGTACGCAGGTGACGCCCGCGTCGGCGAAATCCATTCTTGATAGTGTTGGCGCGCGGATGGAGGAAAGCGGCGATATCACGCGATACATCGCCAACCTTCTGATTTTTCTGGGCCTTTTGGGTACTTTCTTTGGCCTTGCCACGACGGTGCCGGCGGTTGTGGAAACCATCCGATCCCTGCAACCGACCGAAGGCGAAGAAGGCCTCGCCGTCTTTGGCCGCCTGATGGACGGCCTTGACGATCAGCTTGGCGGTATGGGCACGGCCTTCGCGTCCTCCCTGCTTGGCCTAGCCGGGTCGCTTGTCGTGGGCTTGCTGGAGCTTTACGCGGGCCACGGCCAGAACCGCTTCTACCGCGAGTTGGAGGAATGGCTGGCCTCGATCACCCGCGTGTCGTTCTCGGGCGATGGGGACGGGGCTATCGACAAGGCGGCAATCGCCACCGTGCTCGACCACATGGTTGACCAGATGGACACGCTGCAATCGCTTTTCGCGCAATCCGAGACGCGCCGTGCGGCGACGGAACAGCGGGTGCTGACCCTGGCGCAAAGCATTGACAGTTTGACCGAACGGCTGGGGCCGGGGCAGGTGGCGGCCACCGAACGGCTTGCGACGGCGCAGGACCGCTTGGCGGCGGCCCTCGACGGGATGGCCGCCGAGCAGGGTCTGGACGACGAGTCGCGCAACCGCTTGCGCTCCATCGACGTGCAGCTGTTCAAGATGGCCGAGGAAATCGGCACCAATCGCGACGCAGAGGTCATGGGCCTGCGGGGCGACTTGGCGCAACTGACCGAGGCGCTGCAAGCGCTGACCCAGGCCGCCCGCGCCCCCGCCGAGGCCCGCGCGCGGCAGCGCGGGGACGGCTAGGCGATGGCCTTCCACCGCAAAGCGAAGCAGGGCATGTCCGGGGCGATCTGGCCCGGTTTCGTCGATGCCATTACCGCGCTTTTGATGGTGATGATCTTCGTGCTGACCATTTTCATGGTCATGCAATACGTGCTGTCCGAAGAAATCAGCACCCAGGATGAAGAACTGAATTCCCTGACGGCGCAGGTCAACCAGTTGGCCCAGGCCTTGGGCCTTGAAGAAGCGCGGGCGGGGCAGTTGGAGGCGCGGGTCACGACGCTTTCGGGATCCTTGTCGGCGGCCCAGGAGCAGGCCACCGCGCAGGAGGCCTTAATCGCCACGCTGACGGCGGAAAGTGCAGCACAATCGGCCCGGATCGTGGCGTTCGAGGAACAAGTCGCGGGGCTTCTGGCGCAGAATGCGGAGCTGGCGACAAGTAGGGCCGAGACCGAGGCCGAACTGGCGGAAGCGATGACGCAGGCCGAGGCGCTGAACCTTGCGCTCGCCACCGCCCGCACCGAGATCGACGAAGCCTCCGAGGCCGCGCGCCTTGCTGCCGCCCGTCGTGAAGCGCTGGAGGCGCTGATCGCAGATCTTGAGGCCGAGGGCGCGGCGCGGGATGCGTCCCTGTCCGACGCGCTGGCCGCCTTGGCGGCGTCATCGTCTGAATTGGAAGTGCGTCAGAGCGCGCTGACTGAGGCGCTGACTGCGTTGGCGCGGGCCGAAACCCGGAGCGCGCAACTTGCGGGCACGTTGATCGAGCGGGATCAATCCCTGACCGCCGCCCTTGCGGCTTTGGCCAGCGGGGACGAACGCGCCGAAGAACTTCTGTCGCGCCTTCAGGAAGTTGAGGGGAATTTGTCCGAAACGGAAGCTGCACGCCTTGCAGACGTGGCTGCGGCAGAAGCCCTCCGTTTGCGCTTGGCGGAAGTAGAGACCGCGCTGTCCGAGGAAGAAGCAGCGCGGTTGGCTGAATTGGCAGCGGCAGAGGCCCTGCGCGCCCGTTTGGGCGACCTAGAGGCGGCGCTTTCGGAAGAGGAATCCGCCCGGTTGGCCGAGGCTGCAGCGGCGGCGGCGCTACGCACGCAGTTGGATGACACAACCGCCGCCCTGTCAGAGGAAGAGGCCGCCCGCCTCGCCGAAGCAGCGGCAGCCGAGGCCCTGCGGCGGCGTCTGGAAAATGCCGATGCAGAACTGACCGCGATGTCACTTGCCTTGGAAGAGCAGCGCCAGCGGGCCGAGGAAACCTTGACACTACTTGCCGCCGCCGATGCCGCCCGCGATGATCTGGCGACGCGGCTTGCGGGCGCGCTGGCGCGGGCCGAAAGTGGGCAGGGAGAGGCTGCATCCCTTGCCGACGCCCTTGCGGCGGCTGAGTTGGAGCTGGATCGTGCCGAAGCTGCTTTATCGACCCAGACCGGTGAATTGACGGCATTGGAACGCCAATTGGCCCTTGTCCTGTCGCGTCTGGAAAGTGCTGAGGCGAGTGCCGCCGCGCGCTTGGCCGAGCTGGAAGCAACGATTGCCGCGTCCGAGGCGCAAGCCTCCGAGGCTGTCGCTGCCGCTGCCGAATTGTCCACGTTGGAGGCGCAGTTGGCCGCCGCCCTCGCCGCGCGCCAGACAACCGACGCCGCCCTCGCGGAAGCTCTGTCAGAGGCCGAGACCCGCGCGACCCTTCTGGCGCAGGCCAATCAGGAGTTGGAGCGGGCCGAGGCGCAATCCTCTGAAAGTGCGCGTCAGGTGGCGCTTCTGAACGAACAGGTCGCGGCATTGCGGTCGCAATTGGGTTCGCTGCAATCACTGCTCACGCTGTCGGAGGACCGCGATGAAGAGGCGCAAATTCAGATCGAGGCGCTGGGATCGCGGTTGAATACGGCGTTGGCGCAACTGGCCGCCGAAGAGCGTGCGCGCGCTGAACTGGAGGCCGCCGAGGTCGCGCGGCTGGCAGCGGAAGCACAGGAACTGGAGCGCTATCGCTCGGAATTCTTTGGCCGTTTGCGGGAATTGCTGGAAGATCGTGAGGGCGTCCGGATCGAGGGGGATCGTTTCGTGTTCTCGTCTGAGGTGCTGTTCGAGGTCGGCTCTGCGGACCTGGCGGCAGAGGGGTTGGCGCAGATCGAAAACGTGGCCCAGTTGCTTCTGGAGATCGCCGAAGACATCCCCGAGGCCATCGATTGGATCATCCGCGTGGATGGCCACACCGATGATCAGCAGCTGCGTGAAGGGGCCACCTACGCCAACAATTGGGAGCTCAGCCAAGCGCGCGCCCTGGCGGTCGTCCTTTACATGAGCGAGGAATTGGGCATCCCTCCGCGTCGTTTGGCGGCGACGGGCTTTGGCGAGCATCGACCGATTGCGCCAAATGATACCGAAGCGGGTCAAGCGGCGAACCGGCGGATCGAACTGAAGTTGACCGAGCGCTAACGCACGGAAATTGTTGTCGTTTCTTCGTCGACAAGGATGCCGTCGCGGGTAAGTGACACGGTGCCGGTGTAGACCCCCACCGGCAGTGCAGTGCGGATCCGGCGACCGCTCGCGCGGAAAAGCTGTGCCTGGGTACGCTCCAGCGTGATATCCTGGGTGTGGTAGGTCGTGCCATCGGGCGCGGTGATAGTGGCCGTGACGAGATCGCCCGTGCGCCCACTGTGGAAAAAGCCCCAGATAATAATGGCTTCTCCGGTTGCCGACAGCGCGTTGGCATCAGCCGACCCGGCTTGGGTCGCCTCATAAGTGGGCATCGCTTGGGCAAAGCCGATGCTGAGAATACCTCCGGGGGAAAGGGGGATGTCGTCCGCCCAAAGCGTTACGTCGCTATCGCAGGTGCCGCTATCGATGGGGGCGAAGGGATCGATGACCTCGCCGTTGTGACGGACGGTGATGTGCAGATGCGGGAATTCAGTATTGCCGGAAAAACCCATTTCGCCAATGGGTTGCCTTGTTTCGACGGTATCGCCTTGGGCCACGGCAACAGACCCCTGGGCCATGTGGCAATACTGGGTTTGCCAACCGTTTTCGTGTTCGATCAGCACGCCATTGCCGCAATCCTGTCCGTCGGGAAAGCCGCCGGTGCCGGTGTCTGGAACCCCGTTGCGGGTGCCGAGCACGGTGCCGGGTGCGGCGGCGAGAATGGGGATGCCGCGGGCCAGCGCCTCCATGTCCGGAACGCGGATGTCGGTGCCTTGGTGGCCATCGTAACTCATTGAGCCACAGAGGAAATCTTGTGCATCGGGGCCGGGGTCGTGGTCCACGAGCTGTTGAATCATGCAGGTTTCGCCCAACACGCAATCGACGGGAAAAGCGAGGGAAGGACCCTCTTGCGCGAGAGCGGGGAGGGAGCTTGAGAGGACAAGAAGCAGCGCGCGCATGGAGAACCTTCCCAGGAGGCGTAGAGACTTCATCAAGGGCCGAAACCGTTCAAGATGACACCATATAGATATCACGTTGGCAGAATGGGCGGTGGGCCGCCGGGTTGAATACGAAAAAGGGCCGAGGAAGTCCCCGGCCCTTTTCAAACTCTGCGTCAGGTCACAATCAATCAGCGGTCAGAAGCGGAGGCTTCTTCTTGGGCGAGAGGCGCGGGCTTCCGGCCTCTTCCACACGCAAATCGATCTTGCCGTCCTTGACGCCGACTTGCACGTTGCCGCCCTTGGCCAGTTTCCCGAACAGCAACTCTTCCGCGAGGGGCTTCTTGATATGTTCTTGAATCACGCGGCCCAAGGGGCGCGCACCCATGCGGTCGTCGTAGCCCTTGTCGGCCAGCCACTCTGCGGCAGGCTTGGTCAGTTCGATCGTGACATTGCGATCCATCAACTGCGCTTCAAGCTGAAGCACGAACTTCTCGACCACCTGCAAGATCACTTCTTTCGGGAGCGGCCCGAAGGAGATCACCGCATCCAGACGGTTACGGAATTCCGGCGTGAACGTCCGCTCGATCGCAGCCGTGTCTTCGCCTTCACGCCGATCGCGGTTGAAGCCGATGGCGGCCTTCGCCTGCTCCGCCGCGCCCGCGTTCGAGGTCATGATCAGAACCACGTTGCGGAAGTCGACGGACCGTCCGTTGTGATCGGTCAGCGTCCCATGATCCATGACCTGAAGCAGGATATTGAAGACATCCGGGTGCGCCTTCTCGATCTCGTCCAGCAGCAACACACAATGCGGGTGCTGGTCGATGCCGTCGGTCAAAAGACCGCCCTGATCGAAGCCGACATAGCCCGGAGGTGCACCGATGAGGCGGGAAACCGCGTGTTTCTCCATGTATTCGGACATGTCGAACCGGATCAGCTCAACCCCCAAGGTGTCCGCCAATTGCTTGGCAACCTCGGTTTTACCCACGCCGGTGGGGCCGGCGAACAGGTAGTTGCCGATGGGCTTTTCAGGTTCCCGCAGACCGGCACGGGCCAACTTGATGGAGGACGCAAGCGCCTCGATCGCCTTGTCCTGACCGAAGACGACCCGCTTCAAGGATACTTCAAGATCCTTCAGTACAATCGCATCGTCCTTGGATACGTTCTTCGGCGGGATGCGGGCGATCTTGGCGACCACATCTTCCACTTCCTTGGTGCCAATCGTCTTGCGACGCTTGCTTTCCGCGACCAAGTGCTGCGCTGCCCCCGCTTCATCGATCACGTCGATGGCCGAGTCAGGCAGTTTGCGGTCGTTGATATAGCGAGAGGCCAGCTCAACCGAGGTCTTGATCGCATCAGCGGTGTATTTCACGCCGTGATGATCCTCGAAGTAAGGCTTGAGGCCCTTGAGGATCTTGACCGCGTCATCCACCGAAGGCTCTGCCACATCGATCTTCTGGAAACGCCGCGACAGGGCGCGGTCCTTTTCGAAGTGTTGGCGAAACTCCTTGTAGGTGGTGGAGCCCATGCAGCGGAGACCGCCGCCTTGCAGCGCGGGCTTGAGCAGGTTGGAGGCATCCATGGCACCGCCAGAGGTGGCGCCCGCACCGATCACTGTGTGGATTTCGTCAATGAAAAGAACGGCATCGGGGTGATCTTCCAGCTCTTTCACGACCGCCTTGAGCCGCTCTTCAAAGTCACCGCGATAGCGGGTGCCGGCCAGAAGCGCACCCATGTCGAGTGAATAGATCGTGGCGTTTGCCAGCACCTCGGGGGTTTCCCCCTCCACGATTTTCTTGGCGAGGCCCTCGGCGATGGCAGTTTTGCCGACACCGGGGTCGCCCACCAGCAGCGGGTTATTCTTGCGGCGGCGGCACAGCACCTGAATGCACCGCTCGACCTCTGCAGAGCGGCCGATCAGGGGATCGACGTCGCCTTTGGTCGCCTTCGCATTGAGGTCGACACAATACTTGGCGAGGGCGGATTCCTTCTCCTCCCCCCCGGTGTTGTCCTGGAGGCTGGGGGCTTCGGTGTCTTCATCTTCCGCGCCCGTCACAGGCCGGGCTTCGCCGTAAGAAGGGTCCTTGGCGACGCCATGGGCGATGAAATTCACGGCGTCGTAGCGCGTCATATCCTGTTCTTGCAGGAAATAGGCGGCGTTGCTTTCGCGTTCCGCGAAAATCGCGACGAGGACATTCGCCCCGGTCACTTCCGTGCGTCCCGAGGACTGCACATGGATCGCAGCACGTTGGATAACGCGCTGGAAAGCAGCCGTTGGCACGGCCTCAGACCCTTCAACATCGGTTTCAAGGGTCGAAAGATCCTCATCGATGAACTTCGACAGCGTGTCCCGCAGCAGTTCGATGTCGACCGAGCAGGCCTTCATGACCTTTTGCGCGTCGGGTTCATCAATAAGCGCGAGAAGCAGGTGTTCCAGGGTCGCCAGTTCGTGGCGACGTGCGTTGGCGTTCGCCAAGGCAGCGTGGATGGCCTGTTCCAGTGTGTTCGAAAAAGACGGCACTATCTGTGCTCCTTTCGTCTGCATCGAGGGAGGGGTGGCCCCTCATCCCGATCGTGGCCTCATAAAGTTAAATTTTGCTTTCCGGCCGTAGGTTTCAAGCAAATTCGCATCAAGACCCCGTGTTTCGTGTTTGGTTAACGGTCTGATTTGCCAAAAATTTTCCCTAAAGCCTTGGGGTTGCTCGATTTTCAGGCAGTACACCTAAAACCGATCTTTTTGCGCACGAATGCGGGTGAAAACGTCCACGGGTGACGCGCCTGTCATCGAGAGGTGGGCGGCGACGGCGGGCACGTGGGCGCGCAGGAAGGGGTTGGTGGCCAATTCTTCGGCCAGGATGGACGGAACGGTCGGTTGACCCGCCGCGCGGGCGGCGGCGATCGCCTCTGACCGAGAGATAAGGTCAGGATTGTCGGGTTCAATAGTCAATGCGAAGCGCGCGTTGGACGCGGTGTATTCGTGGCCGGAACAGACGAGGGTTTCCGGGGGCAGGGCGGCCAGCTTCTGTAGTGACGCGTGCATCTGCGCGGGCGTGCCTTCGAAGAGGCGACCGCAGCCGAGGGCCATCAAGCTGTCGGCGGTGAAAACGGCCCTTGCGTCGGGCACGTAGAACGACAGGTGATTGTCGCAATGGCCGGACGTGTCCAGAACCTCGATCGCCAAGTTGCCGACCCAGAAAGTGTCGCCCTCAGCCAACGCCTTGTCCAGAGGAGGGAGGCGGCCGGCATCGGCGCCACAGCCCCACACCTTGGCACCTGTTGCGGCCTTCAGCGCCGGAACGCCGTCGACATGGTCCCCGTGGTGGTGCGTGATCAGAATGTCAGTCAGGGTCCAGCCGTGGGTTGCCAGCGCGGCCTTGATCGGCGCGACTTCGGGGACGTCCACACAGGCCGTGGCCCCGGTGTCGGGATCATGCAGAAGAAAGGCGTAGTTGTCTTGGAGGCAGGGGATGGTGATGATCTGCGGATCGGCCATGGTCTTTGCGCCCTCAGTGGTTAGATTAAATGCATAGGTTAGACGAAAGCCTGCGCCGCTGGACGCGCGTTTGCAAACAGGAAGTCGGATGCATCTGGATGTCATAGACCTGCGGCAGTTCTACTACCGCACCCGTTTGGGGCGGATCGCCCAGAAGGCGGTGCGCGAACGGATGCTGGAGATGTGGCCAAGCGCCAGGGGCGAGACGGTCGTAGGCTTCGGCTTCGCCGTGCCGCTGATGCGCCCCTATCTGGCCGACGCGCGGCGGGTGATCGGGGTGATGCCGGCGCAACAGGGTGTGATGCCTTGGCCTGCGGGTCTGGATAATGTCTCACTCCTGTGCCGAGAAGGGTTGTGGCCGGTGCAGACCGGACAGGCGGACAAGCTGATTTGCCTGCACGGGCTAGAGACATCCGAGCATCCGGCAAGCGTGTTGGACGAATGCCAGCGGGTGCTGGCGCCCGGCGGTCGGGCGCTGTTCATTGTGCCGAACCGGATGGGCCTGTGGGCGCGCCGGGACGGGACACCCTTCGGCTTCGGGAGGCCCTATTCGTTGGGACAGTTGGAGGCGCAGTTGGAGGCCTTCGACTTCATACCCGAGCGCCACGCGGCAGCGCTGTTCGTGCCCCCCTCGCCGAAGCGGTTCTGGCTGAAGTCGGCGGATATGGTGGAGCGTCTGGGCACCAAGCTGAGCCGCAACCGTGCCGGCGGGGTCATCTTGATCGAGGTATCCAAGCGCATTCCGGCAAGGCGCAAGCCCGGGCTGGCAGAGCGGGTGCGCAGGCCCTTGCGTGTGCTGGAGGGCAGCTCTCAACCCGTGGGGGTCAGCGGGCGGGGCCAGTCTTCGACATCCCTGGACGCCATTGGTAAAGAGCCCGCATGACGGCGGTGTGACGGCGTAACGGAAGGTTGGGGATCACATGGAACAATCCGATAGCAATCTGGCCAAGGAAAAACCTGCGGATGTGCCGAACACAGAAGGCATGTCCTTGGGGCAAAGCGGGGCGCGGTACAATCAGTGGCTGGGAAAGTTGCGCGAGGCAGGCATTCTGAAAGCCGAGCGTTTGCTGCCCGAGATGCGCGTTCCGGTGCCCACGGCGCTGCCGTCGTTGATGGGGCGGGGTGCTGCCCGAGAGGGCCTCGTGCAGGAGATCAAGGCGCTGCAACCCTGGGGCTACTCGATCCAGCTTGCCCCGGGTGTGCTGACAGGCGGGGCGGAGGCGTTGGAGCGCACTGTCTATCGCTCGCACCTCATTTCCGGTGCGATCCGCGAAGGGCTGCGGCTGTGCGGCCGGACGCCACAAGGGGCCACGGCGGTCGATTTCGCCTGCAATCACGGATATTTTTCCCTTCTGGCGGCAGAGCTTGGCTTCGACGCGGTGCGCGGGTTCGACTTGCGCGAGGTCAACCTGCGCAAGGCGCGGCTTCTGGCGGACCAATTTGACCTTGCCAGCGCCACGTTCGAGCAGCGGGACGTCTACACCTATGAGGGCCAGGCCGATGTCGTGCTGAACCTCGGGCTTTTGTACCACGTCACCGATCCGGTGCGCCTGATGGAATTGTCGTTTGCAGCGACCTCGACCTTTTGCATCGTTGACACGATCACGTATAAATCCCCGGTTTCAGCGTTCATCCTGCGCACCAACAAGGATCAGTCGCACCACGCGGAAGGCGCCTATAATGCGGAATTGCACCCAACCTACCGGGCTCTGATTGATTTGATGCACGCGGCAGGATTCGTCGACCTGATGGAAGTTGTTCCCGAAGCGCGTCCAGACCGCGCGTGCCATCCCCTATACGACAAGTCAGACCGACGCTGCCTGATTGGATTCCGGCCCGGCGCCGTGGTTGAACGCCTTCCGGGCTGAGCGCGCCAATGCGGGCGCTTTGCCCCAGACCTGTGCGAAAATACGTGAGTTTCGACCGCGAAGACCAAAGAATCGCGGCTTTCAGCGACGCAAAATTCGTGGGCAAAGCGCCGCATCGCAGAATAATCAGCGCAACACATTGAAATAGAATGATTTTTGAACGGGGCGCCAGCGATCTAGGACGGTTGCAGCATTTCAAACCCTCTGCTACACCGCGCTCGATTTACCGGGGAACGGGCGGGATGGGCCGCTCTGACACGACAGCGGTGGGGCGGCATATCGGCTTCTCCAAACACGCCTCGTGCAACTGAAAGGGTTGATGTGAGCGAATCTGCTTCAATCTCGACCGGCATCGCCGCGCGCTACGCGACCGCGATGTTTGAGTTGGCCTCCGAGGCCAATGCGCTACCAGCTTTGGAAAAAGACGTCGACGCGCTGGACGCGGCGTTGTCGGAAAGCGTGGACCTGCGCGACCTGATCCACTCGCCGATCTACGGCCGCGATGAGGCGTCAGCCGCCATCGGCGGTGTCGCGGATGCGATGAAGTTGCAGGCGATGACCGGCAACACGCTGCGTCTGATGGCCAACAAGCGCCGCTTGTTCGTGCTGCCTGCTTTGCTTTCCGAACTGCGCGAGCGCATTGCCGACCATAAAGGCGAAGTGACCGCCGAAGTGACGTCGGCCAAGGCGCTGACGAAGGCCCAATTGGACAAGCTGACCAAGTCGCTGAAAGAGCGCGTCGGCAAGGCCGTGATTGTCAAACCGACCGTCGATGAAGGTATCATCGGCGGTCTTGTTGTAAAAATTGGCTCGAAGATGATCGACACGTCGATCCGCTCCAAGCTGAACGCACTCCAGAATACCATGAAAGAGGTCGGATAATGGCTATCCAAGCAGCTGAGATTTCTCAGATCCTCAAGGACCAGATCAAGACTTTTGGGCAAGACGCCCAAGTCGCCGAGGTTGGCCGGGTTCTGTCCGTGGGCGACGGTATTGCCCGCGTCTACGGCCTCGACAACG
Organism: Gymnodinialimonas phycosphaerae; assembly: GCF_019195455.1. Classification (NCBI taxonomy): domain Bacteria; kingdom Pseudomonadati; phylum Pseudomonadota; class Alphaproteobacteria; order Rhodobacterales; family Paracoccaceae; genus Gymnodinialimonas; species Gymnodinialimonas phycosphaerae. The sequence goes on from NZ_JAIMBW010000001.1 coordinate 4,045,470, forward strand.
TTCAGGCCGGTGAGATGGTCGAATTCCCCGGCGGCATTCAGGGCATGGCCCTGAACCTTGAAGCCGACAACGTGGGTGTCGTGATCTTCGGCTCTGACCGGGACATCAAAGAAGGCGACGTCGTCAAGCGCACGAACTCCATCGTGGACGTGCCCGCGGGCAACGAAATGCTCGGTCGCGTCGTTGACGGTCTTGGCAATCCGCTGGACGGCAAGGGCCCGATCAACGCCTCCGAGCGTCGGATCGCCGACAGCAAGGCGCCAGGCATTATCCCCCGGAAATCGGTTCACGAGCCGATGGCCACGGGCCTGAAAGCCATTGACGCGATGATCCCTGTTGGCCGTGGCCAGCGCGAGCTGATCATTGGCGACCGTCAGACGGGTAAGACCGCCGTGGCGCTTGACACGATCCTGAACCAGAAGTCGTACAACGATGCCGCTGGCGACGATGAAAGCAAGAAGCTGTACTGCATCTACGTCGCGATCGGCCAAAAGCGGTCCACCGTGGCGCAGCTGGTGAAGAAGTTGGAAGAGACCGGCGCGATCGAATACACGATCGTTGTGGCCGCCACCGCCTCCGACCCCGCGCCGATGCAGTTCCTGGCACCGTATGCTGCGACTGCCATGGCGGAGTTCTTCCGCGACAACGGCCGTCACGCGCTGATCGTGTATGATGACCTGTCCAAGCAGGCCGTGTCTTATCGCCAGATGTCCCTGCTTCTGCGCCGCCCGCCCGGCCGTGAAGCCTATCCTGGTGACGTTTTCTACCTGCACTCTCGCTTGCTGGAGCGGTCCTCGAAGCTGAACGAGGACAATGGGTCCGGTTCGCTGACAGCGCTGCCGATCATTGAAACCCAAGGTGGCGACGTTTCGGCGTTTATCCCGACCAACGTGATCTCGATCACCGACGGTCAGATCTTCCTTGAGACGGAATTGTTCTTCCAGGGCATCCGCCCCGCTGTGAACACCGGTCTGTCGGTGTCGCGGGTTGGCTCCTCGGCTCAGACCAAGGCGATGTCGTCGGTTGCCGGTCCGGTTAAGCTGTCGCTGGCGCAGTATCGTGAAATGGCCGCGTTCGCCCAGTTCGGCTCGGACCTGGACGCCTCCACCCAGCAGTTGCTGGCCCGTGGTGCGCGCCTGACCGAGATGATGAAGCAGCCCCAGTATTCGCCCCTGACCAACGCCGAGATCGTTACGATGATCTTCGCGGGCACCAACGGGTTCCTGGACAAGCTGCCCGTCGGTGATGTGGGTCGCTTCGAGGAAGGTCTTCTGAACCATATGCGCGCCAACAAGAAGGATGTGCTGGATTGGATCACCAACGAAGATCCGAAGATCAAGGGTGATGCCGCCGACAGACTGAAGGCAGCCATTCAAGAATTCGCCGCCGATTTCGCGTAAGGGAGATTTGGCATGCCCAATCTCAAGGACCTAAAAAACCGGATCGCGTCGGTCAAATCGACCCGCAAGATCACCAAGGCGATGCAAATGGTCGCCGCCGCGAAACTGCGTCGTGCGCAGGAAGCGGCGGAGATGGCGCGTCCCTATGCGGAAAAGATGGAGGCCGTTATGAACGGCCTCGCGTCGGCCGTTGGCAATTCCGAGGGCGCGCCGCGTCTTCTGGCGGGCAATGGCAAGGATCAAGTGCATCTTCTGGTCGTCATGACGGCAGAGCGGGGCCTCTGCGGGGGCTTCAACTCCACGATTGTTCGGAAGGCGCGGGTCCGCATCTCCGAGCTGTTGGCCGAAGGCAAGACCGTAAAGATTCTGACCGTGGGCAAAAAAGGCCGCGAGCAGATCAAGCGCGACCATGCCGACAAGATAGTCGGTCACGTCGATTTGTCTGACGTCAAACGTCTTGGCTATGCCAATGCCGCCGACATCGCGACCGATATCCTTACCCGTTTCGAGGCGGATGAATTTGACGTCGCCACGATCTTCTACAACCGCTTCGTGTCCGTGATCTCTCAGGTGCCGACGGCAACTCAGATCATCCCGGCCGAATTCGATGCGGCTGAGACGGCGGACGATAGCGGCACTCTTTACGAATACGAGCCTTCGGAAGAAGCCGTGCTGGAAGATCTTCTTCCCCGCGGCATCGCCACACAGATCTTCACCGCCCTGTTGGAAAATGGTGCGTCTGAACAAGGGGCGCGGATGTCCGCAATGGACAACGCCACCCGGAACGCAGGCGACATGATCGACCGGCTGACCATCGAGTATAACCGCTCGCGTCAGGCCGTCATCACCAGCGAGCTGATCGAAATTATCTCGGGCGCTGAAGCGCTTTAACGACGGAGAGACGACACATGGCAAATGCAGTCGGCAAAATCACTCAGGTCATCGGCGCTGTCGTTGACGTGCAGTTCCCAGATCACCTGCCGGAGATCTTGAACGCCCTCGAAACCACGAACGACGGTAAGCGTCTGGTTCTGGAAGTGGCGCAGCACCTTGGCGAAGGCACCGTGCGGACCATCGCAATGGACTCGTCGGAAGGCCTCGTGCGCGGTCAGGAAGTGACCGATACCGGTGGGCCGATCACGGTTCCCGTGGGTCCGGCCACGTTGGGTCGCATCCTGAACGTCGTGGGCGAGCCCGTGGACGAAGGTGGCCCCGTCGAGGCGGAAGAGCGTCGCGGTATCCACCAGGACGCGCCCGAGTTCGCGGACCAGTCGACCGAGGCCGAAATCCTCGTGACCGGCATCAAGGTTGTGGACCTTCTGGCCCCCTACTCCAAGGGTGGTAAGATCGGCCTCTTCGGCGGTGCCGGTGTGGGCAAGACGGTTCTGATCATGGAACTGATCAACAACATCGCCAAGGTGCACTCCGGTGTGTCCGTGTTCGCCGGTGTGGGTGAGCGGACCCGTGAGGGCAACGACCTTTACCACGAGATGATCGAATCCGGCGTTATCGTTCCCGATAACCTGACCGAGTCGAAGATCGCCCTGGTCTACGGCCAGATGAACGAGCCTCCCGGTGCGCGCATGCGGATCGCCCTGTCCGGCCTGACGCTGGCCGAGCAGTTCCGTGACGCAACGGGCGCGGACGTGTTGTTCTTCATCGACAACATCTTCCGCTTCACGCAGGCCGGTTCCGAGGTGTCCGCACTTCTGGGTCGTATCCCTTCTGCCGTGGGTTACCAACCGACGCTGGCCACCGACATGGGCACCATGCAGGAGCGTATTACGTCGACCAAGCGCGGCTCGATCACGTCCATTCAGGCCGTTTACGTGCCTGCGGACGACTTGACCGACCCGGCGCCAGCCACGACGTTTGCGCACCTCGACGCCACGACGGTTCTGTCGCGCGCCATCTCCGAGCTTGGCATTTACCCCGCCGTGGACCCGCTCGACTCTACCTCGCGTCTGATGGATCCGACCATCGTGGGCGACGAACACTACCAGGTTGCCCGTGACGTTCAGGGTATCCTTCAGCGTTACAAGTCGCTGCAGGACATCATCGCCATTCTCGGCATGGACGAACTGTCGGAAGAGGACAAGCTGACCGTGGCACGTGCCCGGAAGATCCAGCGTTTCCTGTCCCAGCCCTTCGACGTGGCGAAAGTCTTCACCGGCTCTGACGGCGTCCAGGTTCAGCTGGAAGATACGATTTCGTCCTTCAAGGCCGTGGTCGCGGGTGAGTACGATCACCTGCCCGAAGGCGCGTTCTACATGGTGGGTGGCATCGACGAAGTCATCGCCAAAGCCGAAAAGATGGCCGCAGACGCCGCCTAAGAAAATGGCCCCCGGGGATTACCCGGGGGCACTTGATCCAGTTTTCCGGAGGCCATCATGGCAACCATGCAATTCGACCTCGTCTCTCCCGAGCGCCGCTTGGCGTCCATGGAAGTAAACGAAGTGCAGATCCCCGGCGCGGACGGTGATTTGACGGCGATGCCGGATCATTCGCCGATGATCACGACCCTGCGCCCCGGCGTCTTGAAGGTGTCGGGCGCAGAGGGGGAGAAATCCTATTTCGTCACGGGCGGTTTCGCAGATATTGCGGGCCCGTCGGCGACGATCCTTGCTGAAATGGCGCTGCCGGTCGAAGAAGTCGCCGCCGCGCAGGTGGATGAGTTGATCACGGCCTCTGAGGCACGCGTTAAGTCGGCAACGGGCAGTGCGGCGGATGCCGCCGCGAAGTACCACGCTGAGTTGACCTCGACGCTGGACACGATCATCGGCCGCTAAGGCGCGCTGCATGTCAAAATACGCCCTCGGCCGACCCGCCGGGGGCGTTTTTGTATCAGGCGCACAAAAAAGGTCGAGTTTGGGGATTTTGTTCAGCATTCCTTCGGAATTCGGCGTAATAAGTGCCCGGGTAAACATGCAAGTGCCATGAAACGCTTTAAAAACAACCTTATTGCTGTCGACCAAGGGTCAAGCGTCATGTTCTCGGATTTCGCCAACAACGGGCCAATGTGGTCCGGTGATGGCCCCCGCGAGTCCGTGACGAAGGTTGAATTCGGTGAGCCGTATCTCGCGCCGCCGATGGTGCATGTTTCAATCTCGATGTGGGACACGGGCGGGAATACCAACCAGCGCGCCGACCTTCGGGCCGAAAAGATCACCCGGACCGGGTGCGACCTGGTCTTTCGCACCTGGGGCGACAGCCGTATCGCGCGCATCCGGGCGGATTGGATGGCGATTGGTGAGGTCCCCGATGAAGATGCCTGGGACGTAGGCTAGGCGACGTGACGTAGGGTAATTATTGAACGTCGTTCAAAAATGAATGATGTTCAAACCTGAGCCTTGCCGCAGGAGCCCCCCATGTCCGAAATCCGAAAGTCCGTCCTTTGGGCGATCGCCATCGCACTCCTATCGGGAACCTTCTCGGCCGTTACGCTGGACCCCTTCATGCAGGTGATAGAGGACTCCGGTTTGGACGACCTCGCGGGCCTTCTTGGATCCTTCGCCCTGACGGCGGGCTTGAGTTTTGGCCTGTGCGGCGCCGCTTTCACCCTATGGCGCAAGAAGGTGGGAATTGGTGCGGGCGCAGTCTTTGTTGTGGCATCGATGATTGGAATGGCATCGGCGGTCTACGTGGCCATTCTGGGATATGACAACGCAACCGGCAGCTTTCTGTTGCCCTACACGCTCGGCAGCCCGGTGGGGGCGCTTATCCTCGCGGTGCCCTTTGCCTTCTTGGGGAAGTTCGCCACCCCTTGGCGCACGATTGCCTTGGCAACGGCGTTGCCGATGCTGTGGGCTGTGGGGGTAGGCGCGTTCCTCAATGGCGACGCCGCGCTGAATGCGTCGGGGCTGGCGACACTCTACATCGGGTGGCAGGCGCTGTTCTTGGGCGTGTTCGCAGCAGCGCGGCGCGCCTAGCGCCCCCACATGCCGTTGGGATAGAGCCCTTCGTAGATCGGCACCAGAGAGGCGGTGTCGAACAAGGACGAAACGGACGTCCCGTGCCAGATGTTCAGGATCGATTGGGCGAACATCGGAGCCGTCGGCACGACGCGGATATTGGGGCAGGCGGTGACCGCGTCGGTTGCTTCGATGGTGTCAGTCAGGACCAGCGATTTCATCACCGACCCTTCGATCCGTTCCACCGCGGGGCCGGACATCACGCCGTGGGTGATGTACGAATGGACTTCCGTCGCGCCCGCTTCCATCAGGACCTCGGCCGCCTTGCAAAGCGTGCCAGCCGTATCGCAGATGTCATCCACGATGATGCATTTCTTGTCCGTGACATCACCGATCACGGTCATGCCTGCCACCTCACCCGCCTTCTCGCGGCGTTTGTCCACGATCGAGAGCGGCACCCCGATGCGCGTCGCCAATTCGCGCGCCCGCGCCACGCCGCCCACGTCCGGCGAGACGATCATCACGTCACTCATATCGCCGCCGAACTGGTGCAGGATATCAAGGGCGAAGATCGGCGAGGCATAAAGGTTGTCGACGGGCATGTCGAAGAAGCCCTGGATCTGGGCGGCATGCAGATCCATCGTCAGGACCCGTTCGATCCCACCCGATGCGATCATGTTCGCGACCAGCTTGGCGGTGATCGGTGTGCGCGCCTTGGTGCGACGATCTTGGCGGGCATAGCCGAAGTAGGGGATCACTGCGGTGACGCGCGCGGCAGACGACCGACGCAGGGCGTCGGCCATGACCAGAAGCTCCATCAGGTTGTCATTCGCGGGTTTGGAGGTTGGCTGGATGATGAACATGTCCTCACCACGAACGTTCTCATAGACCTCCACAAAGATCTCGCCATCGTTGAAACGCTCCACCCGGGCATCGACAAGACCCACTTGCAGGCCCCGGTGCATCGACATGCGGCGCGCGATGGCTTCGGCCAAGCCTTTGTTCGCGTTGCCGGAAATGAGTTTAGGATCGTGTGCAGGCATGGTCTCTGGTCCCCGAGATGCGGGGCACAGGCCCGTCCCCACGCGGCCATCCCCTGAGCAGTTGACACCCCCTAGCACTCGGCCCACGGTTCGGGAAACCCTAAATGGGCATACATCGTCAGAAGGGGCCAACATGGCGCATATCGACTACTACTTTGCCACGATTTCACCCAACACCTATATCGCGGGCACGCGGATGGAGGCGGTGGCCGCCAAACATGGCGCAAGCGTCACCTATAAACCGCTCGATATCATGGGCCTGTTCGCGCGCACTGGCGGTACGCCCCCCGGTCAGCGCCATGAAAGCCGCCAAGCCTACCGCTTGCAGGAAATCCGCCGCCAGGCCGCCAAGGCAGACCTGCCCATCCACGTGCAGCCGATGTTCTGGCCCGCCAACCCGGCGCCGTCCTCTTACGCGTTGATCGCGGCACAGAAGGCGGGCGGGGGCGACCTTGGGGCGCTGGTCTTTGCGCTTACGAAGGCCTGTTGGGCCGATCAGTGCAACATCGCGGAAGATGACGTGATCCGAGAGGCGCTGGAAGGGGCCGGTTTCGACGGTGACCTCGTCAACAGTGGCATGCTGGCAGGGGCCGAAGAATACGCCCGCAATCTGGAGGATGCCGTGGCGGCAGGGGCCTTTGGTGCGCCGTTCTACATCGTCGACGGGACCGAGCATTTCTGGGGGCAGGACCGGATCGAGGATCTGGACCTGTTCCTTTCCGGCAAATTGTGAGCGTCAAGCACTGGGGCGAGGGGCCGGAACCGGCCCTGATGCTACACTGCACGCTGGCCCAAGGCAGCGCCTGGGCCGGGGTCGCGCGGCACCTGCGCGAGCGGTTGACGATCAGCGCCCCTGATCTGCTGGCCCATGGCGAGGGGCCTGAATATGATCCGGCCCAGGACTTTCACGATCAGGCAACAGAGGCCGCCGCGCGGCACCTGACCCCTGATACGCACCTCATCGGCCATTCCTTCGGGGCTACCATTGCCCTGCGTCTTGCCCTCGACCATCCGGGCCGCGTGAAGACCCTGACGCTGATTGAGCCGGTGCTGTTTTGCGCCGCAACCGGTCCGGGCCGTGCCGCCCATGACGCCTATATCGCCGACGTGCCCAAGGCGTTGGCCCAAGGCGATACAGCCGCCGCCGCCCGGATCTTCCTGCGCCTTTGGGGGTCCGGGGACTTCGACGCCATGCCCGCCGGGCTGCAGACCTACATCACCGACCGCATATGGATACCCGGTGCGACCGAGCCCGCGCTTATCGACGACCGCGCCCTGATCCTGCCCCGATTGCCTCACCTCAAGACCCCCACGCTCCTGCTTCAGGGGGCGCTGTCGCCCCCCGTCATCGCCGAGATCACGACGCAGCTTGCGCGTGTCCTACCCAACGCCCGCTCGCAAACCCTGCCCGGCGCCGCCCACATGGCCCCGCTGACCCATGCGGCCGCAACGGCGCAGGCCATCGCGGCTTTTTTCGACACCGCCGCCCCTATTTTTTCCCCGAGAATGCCGGGGGGTTAGGGGGGCTGGCCCCCCTGAATTGTGGTGGGTTAGGGGGGCTGGCCCCCCTTTGATCGGGATGGGTTAGAGGGGCGGCCCTCCCTTGGGCTCCCCTTGATCCTCGGCGTCGTGTGGGCCCCGGACAAGCGCGGCCCCCTCTTGCACATCCCCCGCGCCTTGGCGCATCAAGGGGGGAATGTGAAAGGCATCTCCATGGCTCTGCCCGCCCGACAACAAGTGACCTATTGGTCGATCGCCGCTGTCGTGTTCCTGCTGCTCCTCTGGGTGCTGGGGAACGTTATCATGCCGTTCATTGTTGGCGGCGCCATTGCCTATTTCCTCGACCCGATCGCCGACCGGTTGGAGCGGATGGGCTGCTCTCGCGCGCTTGCCACGACGTTGATTTTCGTCCTGTTGATCCTGATCGTCGTCACCATCGCGCTGGCGATCATTCCGCTTCTGGTCGAGCAGAGCTCCGGCCTGATCGAGGCCGCCCCGGGCATTTTCGACAACCTGCGCGTGTTCCTGACCGAGCGCTTTCCCAATGCCTTTGATGAAGGCTCTCCGGTGCAGACCTCACTGGTCAATCTGGGTGAGACCATTCAGTCCCGCGGGGCCGAACTGTTGCAGACCGTGTTGTCCTCGGCGGCGGGGGTGGTCAACGTGATCGTCTTCATCGTCGTGGTGCCGGTGGTGGCTTTCTACATGCTGCTGGATTGGGACCGGATGGTCGCGCGCATTGATCAGCTTCTGCCGCGCGACCACGCGCCCACGGTGCGCCTTCTGGCCAGCCGGATCGACCGGACGCTGGCCAGTTTCGTGCGCGGACAGGGCACGGTGTGCCTTGTGCTTGGCACGTTCTACGCGGTGGCCTTGATGATCGTGGGTCTGCAATTCGGCCTCGTCGTGGGCCTAATCGCGGGGCTGCTGACCTTCATCCCCTACGTCGGCGCGCTGGTGGGCGGGGCGCTGGCCATTGGCCTTGCGCTGTTCCAGTTCTGGGGCGAGTGGTGGATGATCCTCAGCGTGATTATCATTTTCATGGCCGGTCAAGCGGCGGAGGGCAACGTGTTGACGCCCAAACTCGTCGGCTCGTCTGTCGGATTGCACCCGGTGTGGCTGATTTTCGCGCTGTCGGCCTTCGGCACCGTCTTCGGCTTCGTCGGCATGTTGGTCGCGGTCCCCGTGGCCGCCGTGATCGGCGTGCTGGTGCGCTACTTCGTGGAGCAGTATCAGGCAGGGCTGCTTTACCAAGGTATCGGCGCAAGCGCGGCGCCGCCACAAGACCCGAGCGACCCCGAGGCCTGATGGCACAGCAACTGACCTTTGATCTGCCGCTCCGCCCCGCGATGGGGCGGGATGATTACTTTGTCTCGGCCGCCAATGCGGGCGCCGTGGCGCAGATCGACGCGTGGGAGGGCTGGCCTACGGGCAAGTTGATCCTTTGTGGCCCGCCTTCCTCGGGCAAGACCCATCTGGCCCACGTCTGGGCCACCGCCAGTGGCGCGCGGATCGTGGCAGCGACGGAGATCGCCGCCGACCTGGACGCCCTGATGGAAGCGCCCGCCCTGGTCGTGGAGGATGCAGAGGATATCTGCGGAGACATGTCAGCGGAGGAGGGGATGTTCCACCTGCACAACGCGCTGGCCCATCGCGGCGCGCCGCTTCTGATCACCGCGCGCACACCGCCGTCGCGCTGGGGCATGAAACTTCCGGATCTGGCCAGCCGCATGGCGCAGGCAGGCCTCGCCAAACTCGACGCGCCCGATGATGCCCTCTTGATGGCCGTGATGATGAAACGCGCGGTCGATCGCAAACTGCCCCTGTCGCCGAAAATCCTGTCCTATGCCGCACCCCGGTTAGAGCGCTCTTTCAAGGCGGCAGATGCCTTTATCGCCAGGGTCGATGCCTTGGCCCTTTCCGAAATGCGCAAGCCCTCGATGGTGCATGCCAAAGCCGCCCTTGCGCATGCCACGGGTGATCCGTCATCCTGACGCCACATCTTGCACGTAGGCCCTACCCATGAGTTTCGCCGATTTCCTCAACGCCCCCTGTCCCGCCCCGGTTGAGTTGCCCGAGGCCGAGACGAACGGCCCCGCCCGGTTCTTCAATCGTGAACTCAGCTGGCTAGCCTTCAACTGGCGCGTGCTGGAGGAAGCCGTGAACCCCCGCGTGCCGCTGCTGGAGCGGGTGCGCTTCATCTCGATCAGTGCGGGCAACCTTGATGAGTTCTACACCGTGCGCGTCGCGGGGCTGCGCGAACTGGCCCAAGAAGGTAACCTGACGCCCGCCGCCGATGGCCGCTCGCCTGCCGAACAGCTGACACTGATCAACGCCGACGCGCGAAAGTTGATGCGCCAGCAACAGGCCGCCTGGATTGACGTCCGCACGGAGTTGGAGGCCGAAGGCATTATCGTTGTCACCCGAGATGACCTGAGCCGTGCCGATATCGCCCACCTCTCGGACGTCTTCCTGGCCGAGGTCTTCCCCGTCCTGTCGCCCCTGGCCATTGATCCGGCCCATCCCTTTCCCTTCATTCCCAACGAGGGCATCGCCCTTGCCCTGCAACTGAAGCGGGACCGCGATGGGCGCACGTTGCAGGTCTTGCTGCCGATCCCGGGGCAGGTCGATCGCTTTATCTCACTGCCCATCAAGGACGGCACCAAGCGCTTCCTGCCGCTTGAAGAGCTGCTTCTGCTAAATATCGCGGAGCTATTTCCCGGCTACAATCTCAACGGATCATGCATGTTCCGCGTGCTTCGTGACAGTGATCTGGAGGTTGAGGAAGAGGCCGAAGACCTCGTGCGGGAATTCGAGACCGCCCTCAAGCGCCGCCGCCGCGGCGAGGTGGTGCGCCTGCAAATCAGCGATGGCGCGCCCGAGAAGCTGGCGCGCGAGATCATCGAGCAGCTTCACGTCATCGGCGATGAGGTGGTGGAGGTTCGGGGGATGATCGGGCTTGTGTCGCTCAGTGAATTGGTGCGCGATGACCGGCCCGATTTATTGTGGCGCTCCTTCACCCCGCGCGTCCCGGAACGGGTGCAGGACCACGACGGCAACATGTTCAACGCGATCAGCCAGAAGGACATGTTGCTGCACCACCCCTACGAGACGTTCGATATGGTGATCCGCTTCCTCGCGCAGGCGGCGCGCGATCCCAATGTGGTGGCGATCAAGCAGACGCTTTACCGGACGTCGAACGAGTCCCCCATCGTGGAGGCATTGTGTGAAGCGGCGGAAAACGGCAAATCCGTCACCGCGCTGGTGGAGTTGAAGGCGCGCTTTGACGAGGCCGCCAACATCCGCCAATCGCGCAAGCTGGAACGCTCGGGCGCCCATGTCGTCTATGGGTTCATCAACTACAAGACTCACGCCAAGATCAGTACCGTGGTCCGGCGCGAGGGCGATAAACTGGTCACCTATACGCACTACGGCACGGGCAATTACCATCCGATCACGGCGCGCATCTATACGGACCTGAGCCTTTTTACCTGTGACCCGGCGTTGGGGCGCGATGCCACGAAGGTGTTCAACTACATCGGCGGCTACGCCGAGCCCGAGGTTCTGGAAAACCTCTCGATTTCTCCGCTGACGATGAAGAAGACCCTGATCGACGGCATCAACGCCGAGGCCGAGCACGCGCGCGCGGGCAAGCCCGCGATGATCTGGGCGAAGATGAACTCGGTGATCGAGCCTGATGTCATCGATGCCCTCTACGAGGCGTCACAGGCGGGCGTGCATATCGATCTGGTGATCCGGGGTATCTGCGGGCTGCGGCCCGGCATCAAGGGCCTGTCCGATACGATCCGGGTGAAGTCCATCGTCGGCCGCTTTCTGGAGCATTCGCGCATCGTCTGTTTTGGCAACGGCTACGGCTTGCCCGCCAAGAAGGCGCGGGTTTACATCAGCTCGGCCGATTGGATGGGCCGCAACCTGAGCCGCCGGGTCGAGACCTTGGTGGAATGCACCAACCCCACGGTAAAAGCGCAGATCGTCAGCCAGATCATGGCGGCGAACCTGGCGGACGTGGCCCAAAGCTGGGTGTTGCAGCCCGACGGCACATTCAAGCGTCCGGATCTGAGCGAGATCGAGAATCCGTTCAATTGCCACCGGTTCTTCATGGAGAACCCCTCGCTGTCGGGTCGCGGAAGTGCCGGGGCCAAGGACGTGCCGGAACTAACCCATAGCGATGATTGACCGGGGCCGCGCGCCCGTGCCAAACCAGAGCCGTTGCTTGCCGAGAGGGGCCTGCCGATGAACGATCATGACCCCGAATTCGGCCCCTTCGGGATGCCTCTTTACGATGGCCCCGAGGCGCGGTCGCTTGCGCGGGTGGGCGTGATCGACATCGGGTCGAACTCGGTCCGGCTCGTGGTGTTTGACGGCGCGGCACGGTCGCCCGCCTATTATTTCAACGAGAAGATCCTGTGTGGACTGGGCGCTGGCTTTGCCGAGACGGGCCGCCTGAACGCCGACGGCCGGGTGCGGGCCTTGTCGGCGCTGAAACGCTTCGCCGCGCTGACCCGCGCAATGGACGTTAAGCCGTTGCTGACGGTCGCCACGGCAGCGGTGCGCGACGCGGAAGACGGTCCGGAATTCCGGGCCGAGGTCCTGGCGCAGACGGGGCTGGAGATCCGCATCCTAGACGGCACGGAAGAGGCGCGACTGTCGGCGCAGGGTGTGCTTCTGGGTTGGCCTGGGGCAGAGGGGCTGATCTGCGACATCGGCGGCTCGTCCATGGAACTGGCAGAGTTGTTGGGCGACGGCGTTGTAGGCGCACGGCGCACGTCGGATCTGGGGCCGCTCAAGCTGATGGGCCTGAAGGGCGGCAAGAAGGCCATTCGCAAGCATATCAAAGAGAAAGTCGCGGCCTTGGTGGAGGAATTTCCGACCAGACCCAAACGCCTGTTTCTGGTTGGGGGCTCCTGGCGGGCGATTGCCCGCGTCGACATGGTGCGCCGCGATTATCCGCTGCGGGTGCTGCATGAATACCGGATGACGCCCAAGGCGATCATGAACACGATCAAGCACATCGGCGACGCGGATATGGACGCGCTGCGGGCCGAGACGGGAACCTCGTCCGAGCGGATGCGATTGGTGCCGCTTGCGTCGCTGGTTCTGAAGGAACTGGTCCGGCAGGTGCGGCCCAAGGAGGTGGCGATCTCCAGCTACGGCATTCGCGAGGGGCTGCTTTATGACCAGATGTCCCACACCTTGCGCCACCGCGATCCCCTGATCGAGGCGGCGCGCCATGCCGAGGCCTCCTCGGCGCGACATCCGGGTTTCGGGCGGGCGCTTTACCGCTTTGTAGAGCCACTCTTCCCCGGTGCGCGCTACGACAAGAAGCGCCTGATCCGCGCGGCATGCCTTTTGCACGACGTCAGTTGGCGGGCGCATCCCGACTACCGGGCGGAGGTCTGCTTTGACAACGCGACCCGTGCCAACCTGGGCGGGTTGACCCATGGCGAGAGGGTCTATCTGGGTCTGGCCCTGCTGCACCGCTATAAATCCAACCGCGCGGGCACCGGCTTCAACGCGGATCTGCTGGATCTTCTGTCCGAGGCCCGCGTGCAGGAGGCCGAGAACCTGGGCCGTGCCATGCGCTTTGGGGCCATGTTTGCCACTGCCAACCCGATTGACCATGGACGGCTGAAGTACCGCCCGCAGCGCAAGGAATTGATCCTGACGCTGATATCCGACGAAGGGCGCGACCTGTTCGGAGAGGTGGCGCAATCGCGGTTCGACGCGCTGGCCACGGCGATGGGGGTGACGCCCATCGTGAAAGGGGCGCGGTAACCAAAGGGTAGGGATTCCCGCAATAGAGCGATGTCGCGCGATGCCCTAGATAGGGGTCATCGCAACTCAACGCCTCGAAGGAGACCTGCCATGGCTGCCCTGAATACCATCGCCTGTTCAGCCGTCCTGCTGATCCTTGTGATGTTTTCTGTCATGGTTGCTGCCCCCGTCTCGGTCGGGGCGTTCTGAAGCGATTTGTCCCTGACGGTGCGGCGGGCTTTGTCCCTTGTCCCGCTGCACCTGTTCTCCCTTGTTCACGACTTTCACGGCCCCTTTCGAGGGGCCGTTTTTTTCGCGTGGGACAGGCACAAAGGTAGGGCCAAAGGTAGGGCCAAAGGGAGGGCCAAAGGTAGGGCCAAAGGTAGGGATTGCCCCCATATCGGGCTGGTGTTGATGCAGCTAGGTTAAAGACATCGGAGAGAAGGAGCTGCCAAAATGTCTACCATGAACGTGCTGTCCATTACCCTCATCGCCTTGATCCTGGCCACATGCCTCGCCCTGTTCTTCGGTGTTCGCGCCGCCCAGGCGGGCGTTTTGCAGACCCCCGCAGGAGGCTTTGGCGTCATCGACGCGCCCGCACCGGCCCCGCGCCCGGATGGGTTCACCTCGACCGCAGGCGGCGACCCCAACGTCTGAGCCGCTTGTGAGCCTTTTGCCTTTGGCGTAGACCGCTGGGAACACCCATTTCCCAAGGTCCCGTACCCATGCGCCTCAGCCGCTACTTCCTGCCCGTCCTGAAAGAAACGCCGTCCGAGGCCCAGATCGTCAGCCACCGCCTGATGCTGCGCGCGGGCATGATCAAGCAATCCAGCGCCGGGATCTATTCGTGGCTGCCACTCGGCTACAAGGTCCTCAAACGCATCGAGCTGATCGTCCACGAGGAACAGATCCGCGCCGGTCACATCCCCATGTTGATGCCCACGCTGCAGTCCGCCGATCTGTGGAAACAGTCGGGCCGCTATGATGCCTACGGGCCCGAGATGCTGCGCCTGAAGGACCGGCACGACCGCGACATGCTGTACGGTCCCACGAATGAAGAGATGATCACCGACATGGTGGGCACCTTCGTTACCTCCTACAAATCGCTGCCCCTCACGCTCTACCATATCCAGTGGAAGTTCCGCGATGAAGTGCGTCCCCGCTTTGGCGTGATGCGCGGGCGCGAGTTCCTGATGAAGGACGGCTACAACTTCGACCTGACGAAGGAGGCGGCGCTGCATGCCTACAACCGCCACCTCGTGTCCTACCTGCGCACGTATGAGCGGATGGGGTTGCAGGCGATCCCGATGCGCGCGGACAGCGGGCCGATTGGCGGAGATTACACCCATGAATTCCTTGTGTTGGCCGATACCGGCGAGTCGGAGGTCTTCTATGACGCCGAGATCACCGACCTGAAGTTCGGCGACCGTGAGATCGACTATGATGACTGGGATCAGTGCGAGGCGGTGTTGCAGGAGTTCACCTCTCGCTATGCGCGCACCGACGAGACCCACGACGAGGCCGAGTTCGCCGCCATCCCCGAGGTGCGCCGGAAGTCCGCGCGCGGTATCGAGGTTGGGCAGATCTTCTACTTCGGCACCGAGTATTCCGAGAAGATGGGTGCCCACGTCCAGAACGACGAAGGAGAGCGCGTGCCGCTTCACATGGGGTCACACGGGATCGGCGTGAGCCGCCTTCTGGGCGCGATCATCGAGGCGTCTCACGACGACAAGGGCATCATCTGGCCCGAAGGCGTGACGCCGTTCCACTGCGGTATCGTGAACCTCAAGCAGGGCGACGCGGAAGCGGATGCGGCCTGCGAGGCGCTTTATGCCGCGCTGGAGGGCCACGGGTTGGAGCCGCTTTACGATGACCGCGATGAGCGGGCGGGCGGCAAGTTCGCGACGATGGACCTGATCGGTCTGCCGTGGCGCATCACCGTGGGGCCGAGGGGCCTGAAAAATGGTGTGGTAGAGCTGACCAGCCGCCGTACAGGCGAGTCCGAAGAGATGACGCCCGAGGCCGCCGTGGCCCGCGTGGCCGAGATCTACGCGGCCCACAAGCCCGTCAACGCGGGGGTCTGATGCAAGGGGCAACTCCCTGAAAAGGCGGGAAATCCGGTGTTTGAGAAGTCTGGGGGTGCGGGTAACGTTCTCGTTATTCAGAAAGGATCCCTTATGACCAAAATTCTCATTCCACTCGCTCTTCTTGCCCTCTCGGCTTGTGTTCCTGTCTCGCCCTATGGCGGCGGATACGGCGGGCCTCAGGAGCCGGATATTTACGACCTGCCAGCCCATTGTTCCTACGACGCTTATGGGCAGGTAATCTGCAACAATTGAGCCCGTTTCCCGGTTGGAAATTTGCGGCGTCGGCCTTTTGTCCGGCGCCGTTTTTCGTGGCGTTTCGCGCCGCTGCGCGCTGGCGGAACTCGCGCAGGCCTTGGCCGAAAAGGCCCCGGAACACGTCGCGGGGATGGATCAGCTGCGCTTGGCGTGTCCCATTGCTGCGGGGCTGGTCGCGTTCACCACTGCCAAGTTCATACAGGTGATCGCGGTCAATGACGGCGACACGCCTGACGCAGAGGCATGCCGCCTTCAAGCTACTTCGTGACCGGGGCCGGGACGGCAGAAGCCGCAGGGCCGGTGCGCGTCAGGGCCTGATACTCGGCCACGATGTTGGCGACATACATGGCGACGTTCATATCGAACTCCTGCTCGGGCTGGAAATTGGTATGGGATTCCACACCAATAAGCCGGTAGCCGGACGCGTCCTGGATGAATAACGGAGACCCGCTGTCGCCCTGCACCGTGTCGCATTCATGGACAAGGCGGTTCTGGCTGGCCAGTTCCACGAAGGGGCAGCTCAGGTTGCCGGTCAGGATGCCAGGGCGATCAGCGCTGTAGCCCGCTTGCAGGATATCGGGGCCGGTGCCATTGGCGAAGCCCGCAAGTTCCTGCGGTGTCAGGGTGCCGATGTTCATCCAGCCCAGGCGGTCGCCCAAAGGCTGGTCGAGGTAGAAGAACGCGAAGTCCATGCCCTCTTGCTCAGCCAGGCGCCACAACTCGGGCACATGGTAGCTGGTCACACCGGCTGTCGCCACGGACGCGCCGTTCTGGTAGCCCGCGCTGAAGCGCATCGGCGGGTTGTCCTGCTCGCCCAGATTGGTGATGCAGTGGCCCCCTGTCAGCACGATATTCGGCGCGATCAGCGTGCCCGTACAGCTACCCGATTGCATCTCGACATAGCCAATCATGTTCCACGGCGCTTGCGTCACGTCCATCACCAGCCGGTCATCTTCGCCAAAGAACGAACGGCGGATCTGTGCTTCGAAGGGCTCCAACTGGGTGAAGGAAAGCTGCGCGCCGGGGTAGTCGCCTTGTGGGTCACCGTAGGTGCCGACCCAGATGTCATAGGTGCCGCTTTGTGCCGCCGCAAAGGTCACGGCACTGTCCAGGCCGTGGCTGTCATCGTTGCAATACCAACGCCCGTCGGGACCGTTGATCAGCAGCACCGGATCATCATGGGACTCGGCGGTGATCGACAGGGGGCCCCCATCCGACGTGAACACCATGCGATAATCGGGGGCGTCGGCAAAGTAGCCCCGGCAAACGTCGCCGCTGATCGCATCGGTGAATGAGCGCTGCTCGAGACCGCCCGCCAAGAGATACACCCAGTTGGGATCGGTTGCGAAACCCGCCTGCAAGTCTTGCACGCCGAACGTGGGGTTCAGGGACGCGTCTTGCGCCGTTGCGTAGGTCAGCGGAGTTGCGATGAGGGCAGCGGTGAGAGCGAGGTGGCGCATGTTTGGCCTCCGAGTGGGAAATATCTGAGGGATAAGGTAGGCGCTGGGGGGGCGTTGGGGCAAGATTCTTTGGCGGGGAATAAGTTGGGATCAGGGACGGGAGGTCGGCTGATTGATTGGCGATTGCACATTAATGCGCATCTTTATCAAAGGCTTATGTGCGAATCTGCTGAATGCACCCGTCTTTTCCCCCAGGCTTTGGGACAGGAAATCCTTACCCTGATTGGACCGCCCCCAAAGCGATGCCACTGACAGTCAGCTAAGACAAACCGTGCGTATTGCCCCGTTTGATACCGCCCCAGATCGACGCGAAGCGGCGAATTGTAGACGACATTCTCAACGCGATCGCGATCAAGGGGCAGGTGCGCGCTATAGGCAGGACATCGCGTCACGCCGCGACAGCGCGACTACCCCTGCAACGCCCGCACAACCATCTCGCCTTCCCGCGCACTCACCATCGCTTGGGCCGCCGCGTGGGACCCGGCCAATGTCGTGAAATACGGGATCTTGTCCATCAGCGTCACGCTGCGCATGCTCCGTGAGTCCTCGACCGCCTGCGCGCCTTCGGTGGTGTTCATCACCAGGTGCACGCCACCGTCCTTGAGGATGTCTACGATCGTCCGCCCGCCCTCGTATTGCTTGTTGACGGTGTCGCTTTCGATGCCGTGCTTGGCAAGGAACTTCGCCGTCCCGGAGGTGGCCAGGATGTGGAAGCCCAAAGATTTCAGCATCTTGCCGGTGTCCACAAGCTCTGCCGTCTTGTCAGCCTCTTTGATCGACAGGAAGACGGTGCCTTGTGTCGGTAGAACGGTGCCCGCGCCCAGTTGCGCTTTCAGGAAGGCGCGGGGGAAGGTGCGGTCCCAGCCCATGACCTCGCCGGTGGAGCGCATCTCGGGGCCCAGCAGCGTATCGACGCCGGGGAAGCGGGCAAACGGAAGCACGGCTTCCTTGACGCTGAACCATGGCGTGCGGAAGTCGGCAAGGCTCATGGGGTCGCCGGGGATGATCGGCGTGTCCTCGTCCACCGGAACGTGGGGCGTGGCTTTCGGGAAATCGGCCAGTTTCTCACCGGCCATGAGGCGCGCGGCGATCGACGCGATGGCACTGTCGGTGGCCTTGGCGACGAAGGGAACGGTGCGGGAGGCGCGGGGGTTGACCTCGATCAGATAGATTTTATCGCCTTTCACGGCGAACTGGATGTTCATCAGGCCGACCACGTTCAGCGCCTTCGCCAGCGCCTCGGTCTGGGCGATGATCTGGTTCTGGATATCCACTGAGAGCGTGTGGGGCGGCAGGGAACAGGCACTGTCGCCAGAGTGCACGCCCGCCTCTTCGATATGCTGCATGATGCCTGCGACGTGGACGTTTTCACCGTCACAAAGGGCATCTACATCCACCTCGACAGCGCCTTGCAGGTAACTGTCGAGAAGGACGGGACTGTCGCCGGAGACGACGACGGCGTCGCGGATGTAGCGGTCCAGCTGCGCGGTGTCGCGGACGATTTCCATCGCTCGGCCACCGAGGACGTAGGAGGGGCGGATGACCAGCGGGTAGCCGAGTTTTTCCGCCGCCGCTTTGGCCTGCTCATCGGTGAAAGCGATGGCGTTTTCGGGCTGCTCAAGCTTGAGCATCTGCACAAGGCCTTGAAAACGCTCACGATCTTCTGCCAAGTCAATCGCGTCGGGCGTGGTGCCAAGGATCGGGATGCCGGCGTCCTGCAGGGCATTGGCAAGCTTCAGGGGCGTCTGTCCGCCGAACTGGACGATAACGCCGTGCAGCGTGCCGTTTTCCTGCTCCACCCGCAGGATTTCCAGCGTGTGCTCTAGCGTCAGCGGCTCAAAATAGAGACGGTCGGAGGTGTCGTAATCGGTCGAAACCGTCTCGGGGTTACAGTTGACCATGATGGTCTCGTAGCCCGCGTCCGAAAGCGCGTAACAGGCGTGGCAGCAGCAATAGTCGAACTCGATCCCCTGACCGATGCGGTTCGGACCGCCGCCAAGGATGACGACCTTCTTTGCATTGCTGGGACGGGCCTCACACTCGGCCTCGCCCATCACCGGCGTCTCATAGGTCGAATACATGTAGGGCGTTTGGGCTTCGAACTCGGCGGCGCAGGTGTCGATGCGCTTGAACTGGGCGTGGACGCCCGCGGCGGTACGAGCGCGACGGACCTCGGCCTCGGTGATGCCGGTCAGCGTCGCCAGCCGCGCGTCGGAGAAGCCCATCATTTTCAACTTGCGCAGGCCATTGGCGTCGGTCGGCACGCCGCAGGCGCGGACGTCTGCCTCGACGTTGATGATTTCGCGGATCCGGGCGAGGAACCACGGATCGAACTTGGTGACGGCGTGGATGTCATCATCAGAGAGGCCATGTCGCATGGCCTGGGCGATCACGCGGATGCGGTCGGGCGTTTGCTTGGCCAGCGCCTTGGTGATCGCGGCGGGATCTTCGCTTGCGCCGGGAATGTCGATCTCGTCGAAGCCCGTCAGCCCCGTTTCCATCGACGCAAGCGCCTTTTGCATCGACTCGTGGAACGACCGCCCGATGGCCATGGCCTCGCCAACGGATTTCATCGCCGTGGTCAGGTGCGGCTCGGAGCCGGGGAATTTCTCGAACGCAAAGCGGGGGATCTTGGTGACGACATAGTCAATCGTCGGCTCGAACGAGGCGGGCGTGACCTTGGTGATGTCGTTGTCCAACTCGTCCAGCGTGTAGCCCACGGCCAGTTTCGCGGCGATTTTGGCGATGGGGAAGCCGGTGGCCTTGGAGGCCAGCGCAGACGACCGTGAGACACGCGGGTTCATCTCGATCACGACCATGCGGCCATCTTCGGGGTTCATCGCCCATTGCACGTTGGAGCCGCCGGTTTCCACCCCGATCTCACGCAGCACGGCGATGGAGCCGTTGCGCATGATCTGGTATTCCTTGTCGGTCAGCGTCAGGGCAGGGGCCACGGTGATGCTGTCGCCGGTGTGCACGCCCATCGGGTCCACGTTTTCGATGGCGCAGACGATGATGGCGTTGTCGGCCTTGTCGCGCACGACCTCCATCTCGAACTCTTTCCAGCCCAGAAGGCTTTCATCCACCAGGATCTGCGCCATGGGCGAGGCTTCCATGCCCGAGCGGCAGAAAAATTCGTATTGCTCACGGTTGTAGGCCACGCCACCACCGGTGCCACCAAGGGTGAAGGCGGGGCGGATGATGGCAGGCAGGCCTACGTACTCGATGGCGGCGATGGCTTCCTGCACGCCCGCGTTGATGTCGAACTTGCCGTTCTCGCCCTTTGGGGCGGTGATGATCGTGGCCTTGGGGTTTTCCAACCCGATCCGGTCCATCGCCTCGCGGAACAGTTTGCGATCCTCGGCCATTTCGATGGCGGGACGCTTGGCGCCGATCATCTCGACGCCGAATTTTTCCAGCACACCCATCTCTTCCAGCGCCAGAGAGGTGTTCAGGCCGGTCTGTCCGCCCATTGTGGGCAGCAGCGCATCGGGGCGCTCTTTCTCGATGATCTTGGCGACGACCTCGGGGGTAATCGGCTCAATGTAGGTGGCGTCGGCAAGTTCCGGGTCGGTCATGATCGTGGCCGGGTTAGAGTTCACCAGAATGACCCGGTAGCCTTCCTCGCGCAGCGCCTTGCAGGCCTGCGCGCCAGAGTAGTCGAATTCGCAGGCTTGCCCGATAACGATGGGCCCCGCGCCGATGATCATGATGGATTGGATATCTGATCTTTTTGGCATGGTGTCCCCCGACGGAATGTCGCCCAAAGAGGGCGCGGTCACAGTGTGGCCCGCTGGCCTGCGGGCAAACTGTCGGCGTTATAGACGGGCGACACGGGGGCGCAAGGGAGGAAGGGCGAGCAGCTTGGAAAAACGCTGCCTTTCGGCGCTGTGGGGCGATTTGACCGGCAATTGCGCAAGAAATCATTGGAACCCAAAGCGCCCGCCCCATGTTGCCCGCCTGTACGTCATGCGCAGTCAAGGAGCCGCACCCATGCCAATTCTTCCCAAAGCCATCCTTTTCGGGGCCATCGGTACGTTGACGGAAACGTCCGATTTGCAGCGGCGCAGCTTCAATGCGGCGTTCCGGGATGCAGGCTTGCAATGGCATTGGGGACGAGAGGCCTACGCAGAGATGTTGCGCGCCCCAGGCGGCAAGGATCGCATTGCCGCCTATGCCAGGAAAAACGGCGACACCGTTGACGTGGCGCGACTGCATGCGGCGAAGGTCGCCTATTTCGCGGCCTACGCAGAGCAGGATGGGCTGACGCTTCGGTCCGGCGTGGCCGACGTGATCGCGCTTGCCAAACAATCCGGTGTCCGGCTGGGGTTTGCGACGACCACAGGATCGGACACGGTCGACCTGATTTTCGACAATCTGCAAGGCCAGGTAAGCCGCGAGGACTTTGCCTTCATTGGCGACCGCGATCTGGTAACGCGGTCCAAACCCTCGCCCGAGATCTATCGCCTTGCGATGTCTCACCTGGGGCTGTCCGCCCGGGATGCCGTCGCGATCGAAGATACGCCCGAAAGCGCGCGGGCCGCGATAGACGCGGGCATCCCCTGTGTGGGTTTTCCGGGCGAGGCGGCGCGCGGGCGCACGTTTCCAACCGGGGTCAATCACATCGCGGACATGTTGGCCCCTGCTCACTTCGGCCTGCGCAGGGCGGCCTGATTGCGCTCGCGTTTTTGGGTGCCGCAGGCGTAGGGGCTGACGTTTGCAGCCCTTGCGACGTCCGGCAGGGGCGTGATCGCAAGGGCCAGGTTACGGGTGTCGTCGCGTGACGTGCCCATGTGACGCCCGTTCCCGTTATTCAGCAGCGTGGTGCCGGGCGCTTGCATCGGCCGGGTAGAGGTAATCCCGCGTCAACGGCACGGCCTCTTGCCGACGTGCCATCTGGAACTGGAACACGCACTGGCGGTTGTAGCGGAAGGTGACTTCGGCCGCTTTCAGGTAATAGCGCCACATCCGGCAGAAGCGTTCGTCGAAAAGCGCGCGGGCTTCCTGCTCGCGGGCCGCGAAGCGCGCGGACCAATGGCGCAGCGTTTCGGCGTAATGCAGGCGCCAGACCTCGATATCGGTGGGATAGAGGTCTTCGTGTTCAACGGCGGCGGCCATCTCTGACAGCGAGGGACAATAGCCGCCGGGAAAGATGTATTTCTGGATCCATGGCGACGTGTGCCCCGGTGGATGGGCGCGACCGATGGAGTGGATCAAGGCCACGCCATCCTCGGTCAGAAGGTCGTGGACGTGGCGGAAGTATTCGCGGAAGTGCGGCGCGCCCACGTGTTCGAACATGCCGATGGACACGATCCGGTCGAACTGCCCGGTCACATCGCGGTAGTCCTGCAGGCGAAAGGTCACGCGATTTTGCAGACCGGCCGCCTTGGCCCGTTCGGTCGCGATGCGGTGTTGTTCTTCGGACAGCGTGACGCCCAGAACCTCGACGCCATAATCGCGCGCCAGCGTCAGGGCCATACCGCCCCATCCGCAGCCGATCTCCAGCACCCGCATGCCGGGGCGCAGCAACAGCTTGCCCGCGATGTGGTGCTTCTTGGCGCGTTGGGCGGCGTCGAGGGACATCGACGGATCGGCGAAATAGGCGCAGGAATACTGGCGGTCCTCGTCCAGGAACAGATCGTAAAGGGTTGAGGACAGGTCATAATGATGGGCCACGTTGGCGCGTGCCCTGTGGGCCGGGTTCCATTGGTCGAAGAGGCGCCGGACCTTGTGAAGGCGCGCCGAAAGTACCCGCCACCAGGCCTCATCGGCGCGCGCGATGTTCATCGTGGCAAGGCTTAGGAACCCGTCAAGATCGTCTTCGGCGAAGGTTATTGTGCCATCCATATAGCCCTCGCCCAGGGCCATGTCGGGGCTCAGCACCACGCGCCGGGGAAGCGCCTTGTCATGGAACGTCATCTCGATTTTCGGGGCTTGGCCATCGCCATAGGTGCGGCGGGTGCCATCGGGGTAGGTCAGGACAAAGGTCCCGACCTTCACGAAATCCCGCATCATTCTGTCCAGAATCCAATTCCACATGAACGGCCTCCATGACGATTTTGCCTATCGATTATGCCTCAGGTTGGCGCACTGGCAAAATGGCGGATTGATCTTGCGCAATGATCGGCAGGAAAAAGCCGGGCGGGGGAAGGGGGACTTCCGGCCTCACAACGGCCTGTGCTTTCGGAGGGAGGGCCGTCGGATATCGCCCGCATCTTCCGCCCCAAAGGGGCGACCGCACGCGCGCCGAAGGCAAGCGTGCCCCCCGGATTGCGCAGCAAGGCGAAGTAGCTTGGCGTCGGCTGGGCCGCTTACGGCAGGAAGTCGGCCGGATTAACCGCCTCAAAGCCGCGCCGGACCTCGAAGTGCAGGAACGATGGGTCGCCGCCACCCACTTGCGCGACCGTCTGGCCCTGGCTGATCCGATCCCCGCGCGAGACCGCGATATTCTGGATGTTGGCATAGACCGTCAGCAGCCCGCCCGAATGCCGGATCACAAGGATCGGCACCTCGTCCGTGTCTTGGGTGATGGCCGCGACGGTGCCGTCGGCGGCGGCAACCACGGGCGTCCCGGCGGCGGCACCGATGTCGATGCCTTCATTGCCGGATCCGTATCCCCGCAGGACCGAACCTGAAACGGGCCGGATCAGGGGCGCTGAAGACCGCGCCGGTGTGGGGGCAGCCGCCGCGGGGGCGGGCGCGGGTGTTCCGGTGCCGGCCCCTTCCAGATCCGGGAGGGCTGCCGTCTCGATACCAGCGGGCAGGGGATTGGCCGCCGAAGGGGGCAGGGGGGCCACGCTGTCGCCGGGTCGGCTGTCGTCGGCGGCCTCTGCCGTCTCGATCACAATGGGGATCAACAGGTATTGCCCCTCGCGCACGGCGAGGTCCGGCCCAAGGCCGTTCCACTCGGCCAGGCTGCGGACAGAAACGCCGTACAGGCGGGCGACGGAATAGGCTGTCTCACCACGGGAAATGCGGTGGCGCACGGGCTCTTGCCCGTCGGGCAATTGCGGTCCGGTTGTCGTGGGGTTGGCCCCGTTGGCGGCATCGATCGCGGCCCCGGCGATGGAGGTGATATCGCGTCCGCCGCCCGTGGCGGGCGTGGCGCCATCGACCCGGCGCGGCAAGGCAAGGACTTCACCCATGCGCATTTCATCCGCTTCGGCGCGGCCATTGAACGTCGCCAGTTCCGAGGCGGGTAGGCCGATCCGCGTGGCCACATCGGCCACGGTGTCGCCCCGGCGCGCAACGGCCACCTGGTAGCTGTCGTAAGAGATCAACCCGCGGCTGTCGGGGTCGGGCCTGTCGGCCACGGTGACGTTGCCTCGGGGGGCATTGGGGCGGAAGTCGAAATCCCATTCCGAGGGCGAGCCCACGCATGCTGCAAGAACCAATGGCGCCAGCAGGGTCAGCCTACGAGCCGGGAAATACTGTGTGATCAGGCGCATGGCGCTCGAACCTTCCTCAATGCTGGGGTGACGTGTCGATGACAGCACCCGCTTTTTTTGGCAGTTTACACTGTTGTGCATGATTTCGAAAGAGGCAGGCGGTGAAGCGGCGAAGCACCGCTAGGTGCTGCGCCTGGTCCTTCGAGTTTTAAGCAGTTTTTTCGCTGGTTTCCCATGGGTCTAAAAGCAAGGTTAACCCCCCGCCGATAGCACTGGACCCGAACCAACCGAAGGCCGCGTGTCCATGGCAATCTATACCGTTACCACGTCCAATTGGGACGATCCGTCGTTCTGGTCATCGATCAGCGAAACGGGAACCGGGAATGAGCTTGACTGCTCTTTCCTGCCCAGTGCGTTCACCGTTACCTTCGACGCCCCAAGTGGATTGGTCACGATCACCGACGGATCCACGACATTCACCATCGGGGATGCAACCTATGGCGGCAGCAGCGATGCCAGCTTGGGCGGCAGCACCGAGTGGACCTTTTTCGACACCTACGTCACGTCCGACGGCGGGGATGATTACACCGGGGGCGATGGCGTCGACAGCGTGGAATCCGGTGACGGCGACGATACCCTGTCGGGCGGCGGTGGGGATGACTGGATTGATGGTTGGAACGGTGACGACAGCATCGATGGTGGCGACGGGAACGATGAAATCTATGGCTACGACGGCAATGACACAATTGACGGCGATGCAGGAAACGACACGATAAAAGGAGAAGACGGCGACGATCTGCTTGATGGTGGAGCTGGCGACGACACTGTCGAGGGCGGGCAGGGTAACGACACGATGATCTCTGGCAACGATGCAGGTTCTGTTTCGGCGATCACCGTCAATGATGGCGATGATCTGACAGGTACGTCGGGCGTCGATGCGTTTGAATGGGCGGGCGGCGCGGAAAACTCTGCGACGATCCGTTTCAACAACTCCCCCACCGCAGGCGATGGGGACGGCGAGGCGGATTTCGTCCACGTGACCACGACGGATGATGCGGGTACGCTGACCATCGGCGATTTTGACGTCGGCACCGACAAGATCTACGTGCAGGAAAGCTGGGTCGGGATGAGCGTGAGCAGCTCGCCCGGCTACGCGTATATCACGCTGACCTATGCCAACGGCAATCAGCAATCGTTCGAGATCTACCATGACAATAGTGCGCCCTTCTCGACGTCGCTCGTGTTTTCGACCGCGATCCCACCGTCGCTTGAAAGCGGCAGTGACTCTCTGTCGGGAGGGGACGATGCGGATACCTTCATCGTGCAGGACGGTTTTGGAAATGACACCGTCGACGGTGGAAGTGGCGGCACGGACGACGACACGATTGACCTGTCCGCCCTGAGCGGGCCGGTGACGATTACCTATAATGATACCAGCGACGGCGCGATCATCGATGGCTCGGACACGATGACGTTTGAAGAGATCGAGAACATAATTGCGACGCATCAGGGCGATTCCATCGATGGCAGCGCGGATCAAACGGGGCTGATTGGTGATGCGCCGGGTGTCGATATCCTTGGCTTGGGCGGCGACGATACGATCACGGGCGGCCGTGGCGGGGACACGATTGATGGTGGCGAGGGTGCCGATTCCATCGTTGCAGGGTACGGCGACGACAGCGTGTTGGGCGGTGACGGCGCTGACACGCTTTACGGCGATGGCCCGAACCCCGGTGATGTCGGCAACGACACGATCGAGGGGGGCGCGGGAAATGACTACATCGATGGTGGCGATCAAGCCGATACGCTCAGCGGCGGCGCGGACAATGACACGGTCTTGGGCGGCGAGGGCGACGATGAGATTTCGGGTGAAGATGGGCAGGACGTGCTGCAGGGCGGGTTTGGCGCCGACACGCTGGACGGCGGGGGCGGAAACGATGTCCTGACGGGCGGCGCGGGAGACGATACCTTCGTCTACCAGGTCGGCGATGGCCTCGACACGATCACGGATTTCAACACCGGCAACACCGGGGCGTTGGGCGACGGGGACCCTACCAACAACGATTTCATCGACCTCAGCAATTTCTATGACGACATCAACGAACTTCGCAACGACTGGGCCGACGACGGGATCCTCAACCAATCCAATACGACCGGACCGGGGGCGGCCGATTATTCGGACAACACGCAGATGGCCGATGGTGAAGGGATCGCGTTTGAAGGCGCCTCGCCAGAAAGTTTCACGACCGACAACACCGGCGTCGTCTGCTTCACCCAAGGCACGGCTATCCGTACGCCCAAGGGTGATGTGCTGATCGAGGATTTGCGTGTGGGCGACCTGGTGTGCACCCTTGATAATGGCCCCCAAAGGCTCGTCTGGATCGGCAAACGGCGGGTGACGGCGTTGGAGTTGTCACTGCATCCCAACCTCCGCCCCATACGGATTCAGCGGGGTGTGCTGGATAACACGCGTAAAATGCTGGTCTCGCGCCAGCATGGGATGCTGTTGGACCAGGACCATTTCGCGCGCGCCGTTCACCTGAGCAAGTCCCTGCGCGGTGTCGGCATCGTAAGCCCGGAAGGTGGCGTGACGTACGTCCACTTGCTGTTCGAAGCCCATCAGGTGATCTTCGCGGAAGGCATTCCAAGCGAAAGCTTCTTTCCGGGGCCGCAGGCCTTGGCGATGATGGATGCGGTCAGCAAGGCTGAGCTGAAAGCACATATCCCCTTGTTGGCGACGACAGCGCCGAACCTGTTGAATGCAAGGATCGCTTACGGTGCGCAGGCGAGGTTGTTCTGGGGAAAGCGCGATGTCATGGAATGGGCCCGAATGGACATGCCGACGTTGGCCCTGGCCGGGTAGGGCGGGCTAGTCGCGGGCCGTGCCCTCAATCAGGGGCACGAAGCGGACGGGCATCAATTCGTCATAATCGAAACCACGCTCGGCCCGAGTGACCTTGATCAGGCTTTGCACAGTGTCGGATTGGCCGACGGGGACGACCATCACACCGCCCACCTTCAACTGTTGCAGCAAGGGGCCCGGCGGGTCCTCGGCGGCGGCGGTGACAAGAATGCGGTCGAAGGGGCCCTGATCCGGCAGCCCGAAAGATCCGTCGCGGGTCAGCACGGTGATGTTGGCCAGACCCATCTTGGTGAAGACGATCTCTGCCTCGCGGGTCAGGTTGCGGTGGCGGTCGATGGTGTAGACGCGGCGCGCCAGGTGGCTGAGGATCGCGGCCTGGTAGCCCGAGCCGGTGCCGATCTCCAGCACCGTGTCACGGGGTTGCACGTCCAGCGCCTGGGTCATCAGGCCCACGACGGAGGGCTGGCTGATGGTCTGGCCCGAGCTGATCGGAAGCGGCATGTCCTCGTAGGCGCGGGCGGCGAAATGGCCGCGCACGAAGGCACCTCGGTCGACACGCTCCATGGCGGTCAGCACGCGTTTGTCCATCACGCCTTTCTGGCGCAGGTAATAGAGGAACTGCATCTTGCGTTCCGCATCGAAGCCAGTTCCCTCGCCGCGTGCGTCAGTCATTCTATGGCGTCTTTCAGGGTTTGCAGACGGTCATAGGCTGTCAGGTCCGCGCGCATGGGCGTGACCGAGACAAACCCGTCAAGGTTCGCCGTGGCGTCGGTATCTTCGCCCGAGGGCACGTTCTGGGGCGCGCCGGTAATCCACAGGAACTTGCGGCCGTTGGGCGCGATATCGGCCTTCATGCCCATGCCGGTGCCCCCCTCCCGGAAGCCCTGGGCCACGGCGCGGGTGCCCTTGACGGCTGCCGCCGGAACGGGCGGGAAATTGACGTTGTAAAACAGCTTGTAGGGGTGGCTGTCGAACGCGCCGGGTGCGGCAAGGATCTTGCGGATCACATCGGCGCCGTGGGTGGCGGCGGCCTCGAACTGGTTGCGCAGGGCGATATTGCCCGGCCCATAGTATTGCGACAGGGCAATGGCGGGCAGGCCCTGTATCGCGGCCTCGATCGCCGCGCCGATGGTGCCGGAGTAAAGCGTATTTTCCGCCGAATTGTTGCCCTTGTTCACCCCGGACAGGATCAGATCCGGTGGGCTGTCCTTCATGACGTCATGCAAGGCGGCGATGACGCAATCGGCGGGCGAGCCTTCGGCGGCAAAGCGGCGACGCCCGAACTCACTGATCATGGTGGGATGGGTGTAGGAAATGCAGTGGCCCACGCCGGATTGCTCAAACGCGGGCGCGACGGTCCAGACTTCGCCCGAGGCGCCGGCCAGGTCGGTGGCGATGGTGTGGAGGACCTCAAGGCCAGGGGCGTTGATGCCGTCGTCGTTGGTGATGAGTATGCGCATGTTTGCGGGTGTATCTTGTGCCATCAAGGGCGGCAAGCGGTGGCGGGCTGCGGCGCCCTCCGGGGGGAGTTTTTCTGGCAAGATGAAAGGGGGGCGCGCGCGTCAGGACAGGGCGCGCATCCGCTTGACGGTGGCGAAGGCGAGGCCCGCGATGACGGCCATCGCGGTGATGCCGACGGTGTCCAGACCCGAGGCGAGGTTGGAGAAGACGATGCCTGCCAGCGCCCAGATCACGGCGGTGGCGTAGGGGATCGGGTGGTCGGTGGTGCGCACCACGGCCCCTGCAACGAAGGCCACGAGGAGAATGCCGCCAAGGCTGACACCCTGGGGGCTGAGGCCCGTATAGGCGGCCACCACGGTGGCACTGGCCACGACCGACGCTGCCGAGAGCCAGCCTGCGTAGAGCGCGATCGGGGCGGCGGCCCAGAGCGCTTCGGCGCGTGGGGCCCGGAAAAGCGCGATGAGGGCGGTGAGCAGCATGGCGATGATCAGGAGCGTTGCGGGGACGGGGGCCGCAAGCGCCACGGGGATCCAGGTGGCGCCGATCACCAGCGACAGCAGCAGCGCGGGGCGCATGGCCTGCCAATCGGGCGCATCGGCGCGTTTGATCAGCCCGTAGGCGGCGCCCGCGATCAGCCACAGGTAGATGACGCCCCAGATTGCGAAGGCATAGCCGGCAGGCTGGATCGGCGGGTCGTCCACCGGGCGGGGCAGCTGGCTGGGATCAAAGCCCGAGAAGGGTTGTGTAAACACCGGAGAAAGTGCGAAAGCGATGGCGGCCACAAGCACGAGCGCCGCCATCATCGTGCCGGACAGTCTAGGCAAGGGCACCCTCCGCCGTGATCTGGGTCTTACCCCCCAGCCAGGGATGCAGAGCCTCCGGGAGGCTCACGGAGCCGTCGGCGTTCTGGCCGTTCTCCAGCACCGCGATCAGGCAGCGGCCCACGGCTAGGCCGGAGCCGTTGAGCGTATGCACGAACTCGGGCTTGCCGCCGCCCGAGGGCTTGAACCGCGCGTTCATGCGGCGGGCCTGGAACGCGCCACAGGTGGAGACAGAGGAAATCTCGCGGTAGGTGTTCTGGCCCGGCAACCACGCCTCGATATCAAAGGTGCGGGTCGCACCAAACCCCATGTCGCCCGCGCAGAGCAGTACGGTACGGTAGGGGATGTTCAGCTTGTCGAGGATGCCTTCCGCGCAGGCCAGCATGCGCAATTGCTCGGCGTCCGACTGATCGGGATGGGTGATGGAGACCATCTCGACCTTCTCGAACTGGTGCTGGCGCAGCATGCCGGAAGTGTCACGGCCCGCGCTGCCGGCTTCGCTGCGGAAGCACAGCGAATGGGCGGTGTAGCGGCGGGGCAGGGTGGCCTCGTCGATGGTGTTGCCCGCGTCCAGCGAGGTCAGCGTGACCTCGGAGGTGGGGATCAGCCACCAGCCATTGGTCGTCTGGTAGCTGTCTTCTGCGAATTTGGGCAGTTGACCGGTGCCATACATGGTTTCGTCGCGGACCAGAACGGGGGCGTTGACCTCGGTCAGGCCGTTTTCCTCGGTATGCGTATCCAGCATGAATTGTGCCAGAGCCCTATGGACGCGGGCAACGGCACCTTTGAGCGTGACAAAGCGCGCGCCGGAGAGTTTTGCGGCGGTCTCGAAATCCATGCCCGGTTTCACGCCTGCGATGTCGTAGTGCTCCACCGGCGTGAAGTCGAAGACGCGCGGGGTGCCGCGGCGGTGTTGTTCGACATTGTCGGCCTCGTCCGCGCCCTCGGGCACGTCCGAGGCGGGCAGGTTGGGCAGGGATTCTAGGATGGCCGTCAACTCGGCGTCGCGGGCCTTGGCCTCTTCATCGAGACGCGCAATTTCGTCCTTCTTGGCCGCAACCAACGTGCGCAGACGCTCAAACTCGGCCTCATCGCCGGAGGCCTTTGCTTTGCCCACCTCCTTGGAGGCCGCGTTACGGTCGGCCTGGGCCGTTTCGGCCTGGGTGATCGCGGCGCGGCGGGCCTCGTCGATGGCGAGGATGTCGGAGGAGACAGGAGACAGGCCCCGAAGCGCCAAAGCGGCGTCAAAAGCAGCAGGGTTCTCGCGGATTGCGCGGATGTCATGCATGGGGAGCCTCCTTTTTGCGGTTGCGCGCGGTATGCCGGAAAGCGGCGCGAGGGGGAAGGGTGTTGTGATCTGCGCCGCGACGGCTTTCCTTCGCGTCCGGGTGCGTTACTGTCATGGGGCCTGCCAAGTCTTACCCGCGAGTGTCCCATGCGCCAGATAGCCGACCTGCCCGACCTGGATTTCAACTCGGCCGACTACGTAGCCGCGCCGTTCGCGACCCTGGCCGCCCATGGGCAGAAGTGGCCGCTGGCCCGCAGTGCGCGGGGCGTTGAAATTCTGGATTATGACCTGTGCCGCAAGGCCGTATTGGACCGTCAGCTGGGGACCGGGCACCCCAAGCTGATGAACGTTCTGGGCCTGCCGGAGGGCCGCCCGCTGAACTACAAGCGACAGTCGATCTCGTTCCACAATCGCGGGCCACGCAGGCGAGATCTGCGCCTGCCGTTGGCCCGGCTGATGGGGCCGGAGGGCACGGAGACGTTTCGCCGGGAGGTCGATGGCGTCGTCCAGCGGGTGATCGAGGCGATCCCGAAGGGCGAGCCCACGGACCTGATCGAGACGCTGTGCGACCCCACGCCCTCTGCCGTTTATTGCTACTGGATGGGCGCGCCGTTCGAGGATGCGGCCTTTGTCGCGCGGACCTCACACTCGGTGCAGAAGGTGCATACGCGCAACCCTGAATTCGCCGAAGAAATCATCAATGCCTTCGAGGCGTTGATCGATTTTGCCGAGGCGCGCATTGCCGCGTGCCGCGCAGCGCCGGGGGATAACCTGTTGACGGACCTGATAAAAGCGGAAGAGGCCGGGCAGTTGGACGAGGATGATCTGCGCAATTGGGTGATCAAATTGGCAGAGGCGAATACTGACAATTCCTCGCACCAGATCGGCATCGCGGTGATCGAACTGGCCTCGCGCCCCGAGGTCTGGGCGCGGTTGGGGCGCGACCCATCGCTGGTGCCCGCCGCGGTGCGCGAGGTGATGCGGTATCACCCGCGCACGATTTCGACCTCACGCGAGGCGATGGAAGATATGGTGATCGCCGATGTGGCGATCCCCAAGGGCACGCCGGTCTTCGCCAACATTGGCGCAACCCATTGGGACGAAAGATATTATGCGGAACCGGAAACGTTTGACATCGATCGCACAGACGAGCCGCCGCACCTGAATTTCGGGGGCGGCATCTTCTCGTGCATCGGGCGCTATGCGGTCACGATGGAGGTGGAGCAGGTCATCAGCCACCTGGCGACGCGCTACCCGAATTTGGCCGTGGAGGACCATGGGTTCACCCATTCCCCGATGTTCACGTCGGTGTCGCGGCTGGTGGCGAGGCTGCAATAGCGGGTGTAATTGACCCGTAGTTTTCAGGCACACGATTTTCGCTCGGGTATCGCGCATTCCCAGCTTGTGGGTGTGTCTGTGCCGCCATGTGATGGGCAGGCACGCCCCGGCCTATTGGGCGGGGACGGCGGCGGGCGCAGGCAGGCCCAAGACATCGGCAAGCGCGCGCCAGTGCGCTGGATCAGGACGGGCGGCGAGGCTGCGGATCTCGGCGTCGCCGCCGAGTTGGGCCACGAGAATACCAACCAGACGCGGGCCGTCTTCGGTGAACCGCACAAGCGCCCCGCCGGACTGGCCGTTGACGACATGGCAATCGCTGGCCAGCGGGCCGTCATCCAGCACCTGCACCGCGCAGGGCGCGTGACCGCGAAGGACGTCGGCGGTGTCGCGGTTGTCAAATCCGTAGACACCATGGGGCAGGGCCGGATCGGGCGGCCCAAGGGGCATCGGCGTGGCGACGTCGGGCGACACAGGCCGGGCCAGCAGCAAGACGGCGAGGTCGGTGGTGTAGTCGGAGATGGCGAGTGCAGGGCGGCGCGCGGGCGTCGGATGGGAAAGGCGGGTGATCACGTCATGGCGCGCTGGCACGGCACCGGGAAAGATCACGACTTGCGGCGCGACAAGGGGCGCGCGGGCGCAATGGGCGGCGGTCAGCACGGCCTGCGGCGCGACAAGCACGGCGGTGCAGCCCCCGCTGGCGGCATCGACCCCGCGCAGACGGGCAATGGCGGAAAGCTGTGCCTCGATGAACGCTGGCGGCGACAGCGGCGCGCCGGCGATATCGGCATGCACCGGCGCGGTGAGGGTGAGGGTGCAGAGGAGGAGGCCAGCACAGCGCAGGGGCGTCATGGGGGCGGTCGGCCATAGTCGGGCGCGATGGCGACGGGCGGGTCGAGGGAAGCAGCGAAGGCGCGCCATTGGGTGAGGAAGTCACTTTCTCCCAACTCGTTTGCTTCAATTGACAATCGCTCTTCTGACCAGTGCGTTGGCCACGTCGGATTGAAGTGTTCGCCAATGGTTCCCTTTAGCTGCCGAACTAGAATTTCAAACGACCGCTTACTTGTACCATCGGTGAAAAAACTCTCAGCTACCGATGACAAGGCCCCGATTGTGGTTGGCGAAGCTTCGCGAATGGCGCTCCCTGAAAAGTCGCTGAGCGCAATAGGAGCAGCTCCAAAAGAGGTTGAGCCAAACCACGCTCTTTCAAAAAAGCAACCTATGAACGAAGAATTATTGAATGCGCTGCCTGAGAATTGGCAGCTTTGGAAAGTACAATGACGAAACGCAGATCCAGAGAAAATCGCAAACCCAAAGTCAGTGTGCCGAAACGTCATTCCTGAGACTTCAACGTTGCTCAAGTTGCAATTTGTAAGATTTGCACCGTCGAAGTCCGCTGATTGAATTTTGCTTTGGGACAAGCTGGAGTTGCATAAGTTTGCGAAAGCAAGCAAAGCACCCGAGAATTCAAGACTGGACAGATCAAAACCCTGTAGGTTGCAGCGGCGCAGGTCAATGTTGGCGGGACCAAAGGCGGCGCGCTGTGCCTTATCTTTAGGATTGATACGCCCAAGGCTTTGGGCAGCTCGGTGCATGTCGGGTCGGATTGGGGTAAGTGTTCCGGCCCACGTACGAATGTCGCCCGAAGCTAAGTTTTGGGACCTGTTCTGCGGCGGGTAGGCGCGGCTGAGCTCCTGCAAGTAGATGGAAAGCATGCGGGCGATGCGCTGAGCAGGGGGATAATCGCCGCGTGCCATGGCTTCGAGTGCGAGGCCCTCCAGCCGGTCAATGGCGGCGGCGCGGGTGACGAGGTCGTCTTCCCAGAAATCCTGATGCTTTTCGTAGCTTCCGCCGGGCGCAACGGCTTTGGTCACTTGCCGCCGCGCTGCGAGGTCTTGGGCGGCGGCGTTGATCTTGTCGTTGAACAGGCTCTCTTCCGCCACTGCCGTTTGCTTGGCCGCGATCCACGAGCGCCAGATGATGAAGGGCGCGCCGAGGATGGCGGCAAGGAGTGTGCCGAAAGCAAGGCCTGCGCGGGGTTGGGTGGGGGCTGTGACATCGGTGTTTGCAACCAGAAGGATGCCACCCAGCGCGCGCAGAGAGATGATGGCGGCGAAGGCGAAAACGACGGCATAGACGCAGATGACGAGGAACAGGAGCATGGCTTCGAAAGATCCGGTCAGACGAAACCCAAGGCTGGTGGCTAGGCGGTCTATGGGGTTGTTGCGCGGCGGGTTATCGGACTTCGGGAGCACCGCAAAGATCACGTAGCTTGCAAGGCCCAAGCCGAACAATACCAAGAGGATCATCAAGGTATCCGGCGGAAGGGGCAGGGTTATCGTGGTTGTCGCGTCCATTCCCAGCACCGTCACCATTTTGCACCGATTGCGCAACCGAAACGGCGCCGGGCCCAGGCTCGGGCACCGGGGCCTCTTGCAGCCCACGCCCGTTGCGCCCATCTGGCCCATAGCACCCGTTGCACTTGCCCCGGCGCGCAACTAGGGTGCGCCAACTTTTCAACAGGGCTGCGTCGCGCGGCCACATCAACCAAAGGACGCAAGCCCATGGAAGCCTTCGGCCAGGTCGTTCCGCTGATCCTGATCCTCGTGATCATGTATTTCTTCCTTATCCGCCCTCAGCAGAAGAAGGTGAAGGACCATCAGGCGATGGTCGAGGCGCTCCGGCGCGGGGATGAGGTTGTCACCCAGGGCGGGTTGATCGGCAAGATCACCAAGGTCAAGGACGAGACCGAGGTCGAGGTCGAGATCGCGAAAGACGTGAAGATCCGCGTGTTGCGGCCGACGATTGCGCAGGTCCGCTCCAAGACCGAGCCTGCCAACGACTGATACCGCGTGTTTGCGCGACGTTAAGGAACCTCCTCCATGCTGCAGATCCCTCTCTGGAACCGGCTGTTCATTGTTCTGACGGTTCTTGTGGGCCTGAGTTTCGCGATGCCGAACTTCTTCTACGGCACGGTAGAGCGGCACAACGATGCGCTGGCCGAGATCGAGCGGACGGGCATCGAGACGCCCGAGCAGACGGCAGATATCGCGGCCTGGCCAAGCTTTCTGCCGGCGACGCTGGTGAACCTGGGTCTGGACCTGCGCGGCGGTGCGCATCTGCTCGCGGAAGTGCGGGTCGAAGACGTCTACGTGCAGCGGATGGACAGCCTGTGGCCAGAGGTGCGCGACGCGCTGCGGGAGTTGCGCGACGTTGTCGGCACGATCCGCCGTATCGATGCAGAGCCGGGCTTGATGCAGGTGCGCATCAGCCAGCCCGAGGGGATGCCTTCGGCCCTGGCCGCCGTGCGGGAGTTGGGCCAGCCCGTGGTCAGCCTGACGGGCGGCTTTGGCGAAAGCACGCTGGATGTCAGCGGGTCTGGCGACATCATCACGGTACGCCTCAGCGAGGCAGAGCAGGCAGCGACCAACGACCGGACGTTGCAGCAAAGCATCGAGATCGTGCGCCGCCGCGTAGACGAGGCGGGCACGCGGGAGCCGACCATTCAACGCCAGGGCGCGGACCGCATCCTGATCCAGGTGCCGGGGATCGGGTCGGCGCAGGAGTTGAAAGAGCTGATAGGGACGACCGCTCGGCTGACATTCCACCCCGTCGTGGGCCGCGCCAGCGGGCCCGATGAGGACGTGGAAAGCCGCCAGATCATCCTGCCCTCCATCGAGGAAGGCGAAGGGTACTACATCCTGGAAGAGACGCCCGTGGTGTCGGGCGATGACCTTGTGGACAGCCAGCCAGGGTTCGACCAACAGACCGGCGAAGCGATCGTCACCTTCCGCTTCAACCCCTCGGGCGCGCGGGCGTTTGGCGATTACACGGCGGCCAATATCGGCGCGCCCTTCGCCATTGTCCTCGATAACGAGGTGATCAGCGCGCCGGTGATCCGGTCGGCGATCACGGGCGGTGCGGGGCAGATCAGCGGCAACTTCACCGTGGAAGGCTCCACCGAGCTGGCAATCCTGCTGCGCGCGGGCGCACTGCCTGCGGAAATGACGTTCCTGGAAGAGCGCACCATCGGGCCGGAACTGGGTGCCGACAGCGTGCAGGCGGGCCAGACAGCGGCGCTGATCGCGTTTGCCGCCGTGCTGATCTTCATGATCGCCAGCTACGGGTTGTTCGGCGTGTTCGCCAGCATCGCACTTGTCCTGAACGTGGGGCTGATTTTCGGCGTGCTGTCGTTGATCGGGGCCACGTTGACGCTGCCGGGCATCGCGGGGATCGTGTTGACCATCGGTATGGCGGTGGACGCCAACGTGCTGGTGTTCGAGCGGATCCGCGAAGAACTCAAGACCGCCAAGGGCCCGGCAAGGGCCATCGAACTAGGCTACGAGCGCGCCCTGAGCGCCATCATCGACGCCAACATCACCACCTTCATCATCGCGACGATCCTGTTTGTTCTGGGCTCTGGCCCCGTGCGCGGATTCTCGGTCACGCTGGGGATCGGCATTGCCACCTCGGTCTTCACGGCCATCTACGTCACGCGCCTGCTGCTTGTGTTCTGGTTCGAACGCCGCCGCCCCAAAACGATCGAGGTCTGATCCATGCGCCTTCGTCTAGTCCCGCAAGAGACCAACTTCGACTTCTTCAAATATGCCCGCGCGACCTTCGGGGCGTCCGTCGTGGCCGTCATCGCCTCGCTCGCGATCTGGCTTTTGGTCGGCCTCAACTTCGGGATCGACTTCCTGGGGGGCACCACGATCCGCACCGATAGCACGGTGCAGGTGGATGTGGCCGACTACCGCGCGGCGCTGGAGCCTTTGGGCCTGGGCGATGTGGTGATCTCGGAAGTGTTCGACCCGAACTTCGCCGATGACCAGCACGTCGTCACGGTCCGCATTCAGGCGCAAGAGGGCGCGGAGGCGGTCACGCCCGAGATCATCGCCGCCATCGAGGCGGCGTTGCAGGCCTCCGTTGACCCCGCCATGACCTTTCCCAGCGTTGAGTCCGTGGGCCCCAAGGTTTCGGGTGAGTTGATCCAGACGGCCATCCTTGCCGTGCTGGCGTCCCTTGGCGCGATCCTTGTCTACATCTGGCTGCGGTTCGAGTGGCAGTTCTCGGTCGGCGCGGTCGCGGCCCTGATCCATGACGTGATTCTGACCATCGGCGTTTTCAGCCTGTTCCAGATCCGCTTTGACCTGGCCACCATCGCCGCGCTGCTGACCATCGTGGGCTATTCGATCAACGACACGGTGGTGATCTTCGACCGCCTGCGCGAGAACCTGATCAAGTACAAGCAAACGGCCCTGCGCGATGTGATGAACCTGTCGGCGAACGAGACCCTCAGCCGCACGTTGATGACGTCGGGCACCACGCTGATCGCGCTGATCGCGCTGCTGGTTCTGGGCGGTGACGTGATCCGGGGTTTTGTCTTTGCCATTGCCTGGGGTGTGATCGTGGGAACGTATTCGTCGATCTACGTGGCCAAGAATGTCGTCCTGATGATCGGCGTGAAGCGCGATTGGTCGAAGCCCTCGGATGGGGGCGCGGGCGGCCCGGGCGGGACGCAATTCGCCAACATCGATGCCTGAGGCCCTCGCGCTGGCCTTGGCGACCCCGGGGTTGCTATGGGTCTGCGCGGCGGCGTGTCTATCCGGGCTGGTCTACGGTTTTGCGGGCTTCGGCTCGGCCCTTGTCTTCATGCCCTTGGCGGTGATCTTCCTGCCGCCGCCCCTGGCGATTGCCGCCTTCTCTCTGTCGGCGCTGGCCTCGTTATTCACGATGATCCCCAAGGCCTGGCCCAAGGCGGACCAGCGCCAGACGATCCTGATGGTCGCGGCCTCGCTGGTGACGATGCCGCTTGGCGTGGCGCTGTTGCGCTGGACGCCCGAAGTGACGATCCGCGCCTGCGTCTGTGGCCTGACCCTGCTGACGCTGGCCGCGCTGGTGGCCGGGTGGAAGGTGCCCCTGCGTGGCGGCACGCCGCTGCGCGCGGCGGTGGGGGCGATGTCGGGGATCACGGGCGGCTCCACCGGGCTGAACGGCCCGCCGGTCATCCTGTTCAACCTTGGCACCGATCAACCGGTAGAGGTGACGCGCGCCAATCTGGCCTGTTTCCTGACCTTCAACGCCCTGTTCCTGATGCCGATGATGTATATTCAAGGCGCCATCGACGGGTTTGCCGTTTGGGTCGGCGCG
Organism: Gymnodinialimonas phycosphaerae; assembly: GCF_019195455.1. NCBI lineage: Bacteria > Pseudomonadati > Pseudomonadota > Alphaproteobacteria > Rhodobacterales > Paracoccaceae > Gymnodinialimonas > Gymnodinialimonas phycosphaerae. Next base: position 4,084,207 of record NZ_JAIMBW010000001.1, read on the forward strand.
CTGATGCTGCTGCCCTATGCGGCGGGCACGATGATCGGGACGGCGCTGTTTCGCCCCGAGGCGGCTGGTGTCTACAAGACGGCGGCCTATATTCTGATCGCACTGGCGGGCATCATGGGCCTGCCGATTTGGGGAGCGTGACATGCGTATGAACGAAGTGCAGTTTGACGACTCGGCGCCTGTCGATGGCTACGGCCCCGGTTTCTTCCGGGTCGGGAGTGAGGTGTTCAACGGTGCGGTGCTGCTGCTGCCGTCGGGGGCCAAGGGGTGGGCCGGGTTCGAGGATACGGGCGCGTTGGTGGCTGCGGCGTCCGAGGTCGACGTGCTTCTGTTGGGCACCGGGGCCGAGATCGCGCATCCCCCCGTGGCCTTGCGCCAGGCGGTGGAAGCGGCCGGGATGGGGCTGGAGGTCATGGCCTCGCCCGCCGCGTGCCGGACGTACAACGTGCTGCTGGCCGAAGGGCGCCGCGTGGGCGTAGCGATGTTGCCCGTTTAGGGCGAAAGGGGCGGCGGGGACGCCTCCCCAAAAATCATCGCCCGCAATTCCCGCTCCAGCTTGCGGCGCATGGCTTCGGCGAAGTCGTCGTGGTTCAGGGCGTATTCCACGAAGGCACCGGGGCCGTGGATGACCTCGGCGGCGTAGTATTCCTCGATCTCGCGGGAGGCGCCGCCGATGGCCAGGCCATTGACCGTGACGCCGTTGAAATCAAAGTGCTCGTAGGCCGCGACGGGGGGGAAGCCGTCGTTGTTTTGTCCATCGCCCGAGATGTCGAGGGTCTGGAACAGGCACACCGGCGCTTCGCGGAACCGGGTGGCGGCAAAGCCAAGGGCGTAGCCAAGGGCCGTGGGGAAATCCTGGCTGCCACGGGTGGCAGAGGCGACCCGCTCGGCCACGGCCAGCAGATCGGCCTCGGTCCGGATCAGCGTCCAATCAATGATGACCTCCTGCTGGAAGCGCCCGGACCATTCGAAGATCGACAGGGCGACGGGGCCGGGGCCGTTCAGGAACGCCTCGGTCACGACGGGGTCCAGAAGCGCCGCTGCCAAGCCGTCGGCCTGCAACCGGTATTCCGCCTGATCGACGGAGGCCGAGACATCCAGCCCCAATTGAAGCGCCAGCCGACACTGGTCCTGCGCCGCACCCGGAGATGCGGCGAAGAGGCACGCGGCCGCAGCCATAGCGCCGAGGGGCAGGTGGGCCATCACCAGTGCCCTGTATTCTCCATCGAGGCCCAAGGCTCGGCCGGGGCCAGCGCCTCCCCCTCCTGCAACAGCTCGATCGAGATGTTGTCGGGCGAGCGCACGAAGGCCATGTGCCCATCGCGCGGCGGGCGGTTGATGGTGACGCCGTTGTCCTGGAGGTGCTGGCACATGGCGTAGATGTCATCGACGCGGTAGGCGAGGTGCCCGAAATGGCGACTGTCGCTTGGCAGGCCTTCGTCGCCGTCCCAGTTGTAGGTCAGCTCCACATGGGCGTTTTCCTGGCCCGGCGGCGTCATGAACACCAAGGTGAAGCGCCCGCCTTCGCTGTCCATGCGGCGGGTTTCCTCCAGCCCCAGAAGCTTGAAAAACGCGATGGAGGCGTCGAGGTCTTTGACCCGCACCATGGTGTGAAGGTATTTGATCGTCATTGTCATATCTCCCCGTGGTCTGAAGATAGCTTAACGCGGTGGGCGGGTATGACCAGCCTGTGCGTCAGTCAATTTCGCGTGGGGGCAATTCCGCGTGAAGGCGCGTGGATCGGGTGCGGGTGCATCGCATCGCGCACCACCAGCGTGACCGTGACGAAGGCCACGAACAGCAACAGGTACCACGACCCGAACTTGCCGATATCCACCAACCCATAGTCGCCCTGCACCTCGTAGGTCCAGGTCCGGGTGAAGGTGCCCACGTTCTCAGCCACCCACAAAAGCCATGCCGACAGGAACGCGCCCACGGGCAGGCGGATGGCGCGGGGCGTGTCGCGGATGAAGAACCAGATCCGCGTGCGCCAGAACAGGACCAGCGTGGCGGCGAACAGGACCCACCGAATGTCGTAGGTGTAGTGGTGGGTGTAGAAATTCACGTAGATGGCGACGGCCAGCAGATACGTCATCCAAAACGCCGGGTAGGGCGCGAACTGGATGTGAAAAAGCCGGATGGACCGCGCGATGAAGCTGCCCACGCTGGCATACATGAACCCCGAAAACAGCGGCACGCCGCCGATTTCCAGAATGCCCTGATCGGGATAGTCCCAGGACCCTTGCGCCAGCTTGAAGATCTCCATCAACGTGCCGGTGATGTGGAAGATCGCGATGACTTTCGCCTCCTCCCACGTCTCCAGCCCGCGCCAGATGAACACGATCTGCGTGACGACGGCAAAGATCACCAGCGCGTCGTAGCGCGCCAGCGCCCAGTCCGGGTTCCAGATCAATCGGGTCAGGATGATCGCGCTCAGGATCATCACGCCAAACAGCGCCGCATAGAGAAGTTTGGCGAAAAACACCACGAACCCGAGCGCGCGCGCCGTGATTCGTTCCAGTTTCGCAACGCCCGTGTCAGCCATGGCCCCTCATCATCTTGCGGGTGGTCCCTCGCGTGGGGCAATATATGGCATCTTACCGCCGCCCCACCCGATTCCTCCACAAGGACTAGTTTCATGCCGCTGACCCCTGAACAACTGCAGGATATCCAGAACGCCCGCGCCAATCCCCAGCCGACCCTGCGCGCGGTGTCCCCGGGGATGGAACAGCACCTCTACGAGGCCAAGCCGGTGCTGGACCACGGCTTCGTGCGGGTGATCGACTATATGGGCGACGACAGCGCCATCGTGCAGGCCGCCCGCGTGTCCTACGGGGCGGGGACCAAGCATGTGTCCAATGACGAGGGGCTGATCCGCTACCTGATGCGGCACTGGCATTCGACCCCGTTCGAGATGTGCGAAATCAAGCTGCACGTGAAACTGCCCGTTTTCGTGGCGCGGCAGTGGATCAGGCACCGGACGGCGAATGTGAACGAGTACTCGGCGCGCTATTCGATCCTGGACCGGGAGTTCTACATCCCGAGGGTGGAGGATCTGGCGGCGCAGTCCGTGGTCAACAACCAGGGCCGGGGCGAGGCGCTGACCGGCGAAGAGGCCGAGCGTGTGCTGCGCTACCTCAAGGACGACGCGGGGCGGGCCTATGATCACTATGAAGAGATGATCTCGGATGAAGGCCAACAAGGTTTGGCGCGCGAGTTGGCGCGGATGAACCTGCCCGCGAACATCTACACCCAATGGTACTGGAAGGTGGACCTGCACAACCTGTTCCATTTCCTGCGGCTGCGGGCGGATAGCCACGCGCAATACGAGATCCGCGTCTACGCCGATGCGATCTGCGAAATGGTCAAGGACTGGGTCCCAGCGGCTTATGGCGCGTTTGAGGACTACCGCATGGGCGGGGTCCAGTTGTCTGGGAAGGGCGTCGAGGTGTTGAAGCGGCGTCTGGCGGGCGAGGCGGTGACGCAGGAGACGTCAGGGATGAGCAAGGGGGAATGGCGGGAGTTTGAGGGGGTGTTTGGGTGATGGACTCAGAATTGACACTTCAAGTTGAGGCAGACCTCGCGCGTGTGCAAGAATTTGACCCTGAAACTCTAGTGCAGCGTGAGCGGCTTGGTGAGGCATTTTCTTTCGAGCCGGCTGTGGAGCCAGCGAGGCGTCTTATTGCACTGTTTAAAAAAATTCCAACAAGTGCTTTGAATGAGTTTCCCGAGCAGCCGCTTTCAAAGATCCAATCGGCAAGTAAGTCAGTATTTAACATTTTTGAAAGTATCTTATCTTTCAATTCCAGAAGTCCTGAGGCGGAAAGCCAACATACCAATTTGATTTCCGAACTAGAGGCGGCTTACCAACCAAACTTCACGAATTTGTTCCCCTTCATTTCCTATGCTGTTGCGAGAACAGTGGACTTCAATAGGTTGGAAGCCGAAGGGCGCGCCGCAGTTCAGACTGTTCGCGATGAGACCAAGAAAGTTGTGGATGAACTAGATCAGACCTCTAAAAGCGCAAATTTAGTTCTGGAAGAGGTTCGATCAGCAGCAGCAGAGCAGGGAGTGAACAAAGAAGCGATACTCTTCAAAAATGAAGCTGAAAGCCACGAGACTGCATCAATTCGATGGTTGATTACATCGGTCGTGATGATAGCAGTAGTTTTGGCATACTCTATCCTCTCACTCTTTTTTCCAAGTATCCCGATACTCCGGGCTGAAAGTCTTTCCGAGTCTATCCAATTGACTGCTAGCAAGCTTCTGATATTTTTTGTTCTAGCTTTTGGCCTTTTCCAGTGCATTAGAAACTTTAGCGCTCACAAACACAACGCGGTTACAAACAGACATCGTCAAAATGCGTTGATGACTTACCGGACACTGGCAGAAGCTGGTGGCACACAGGAGGCAAGAGATACCATTCTTCAGCACGCTGCGGCGGCCGTATATTCACCCAATGACTCAGGCTACTTAAAGGGTGAAGAAAGAGGGTATGGTGGCAGTCCAATTGTTGGATTTAGTCCAAAACTGCCCGCGTCAGGAGGTCTGGGAGACGGTTAGAATTCCCTCCCGCCCCCGAGCGAATCAAGGCCGCAGGCCGCCGCGCATCGACGGGCCGCCCCCCGGCACCCCTCTCGGCATCTTTTGCGGGGCAAAAGAGCCTGCCGGGCAACGGGCGATTTGGCTAAGGCTTGGCGCAACGAAAACGCGTCGAGCTACCATGGCTGGCATAAAGTGAATCAAACGACCGTCGGATCGCCGTACCGCGGCCCGTCGATGCACGGCTTGTGCGTTTGTTGATGGAGCGAGGAGAGGCGGCTCGGTGGCTTGACAACGCTCGCCGCACCGCGACCCGTCGATCGGTTTGCAAAAGGTTAATGAAATACATTTTCCATTGAAAAACAGATACTTAAAGGCTTGCTCAAGCTTGAGCAGCGCGGCTTGGCTCCAGAGAAGCGGCGTAAAAATCCATGTCACCCGCGCCGAGGGTCGGGGTGGCGCGGGGGCATTTTCAGCCGAGGGAGCCGCCTCTCAGATCTTCACCAACTCCACCGCACTCTCCCGGCCATCCCGGCCCTCGCGCAGCTCATATTGCAGTTTCGTGTCGTCGGGCAGGTCGCTCCAGCCCGCGCGCTCGACGGCGGAGATGTGGACGAAAACGTCCTTGCCGCCCTCATCGGGGGCGATGAATCCAAATCCTTTCGTGGTGTTGAACCACTTCACAGTTCCGCTCGGCATAGTCCCGTGTCTCTCTTTCAGATCCCGCCCACAGTCGTTGCGGCGGTGTGATGCGCGGTCGCGTGCAGCGCATGGGCAAAATGATGGGGCGTTCGAACGCAAACTCAAGCCCCGCGCGCGGGGCTGTGGCGCAGTGGCATGAGTTTGCTTATGTACTGCGCCAAAGGTGACGAAAGGGTGAGAAAATGCGCATTTTTGGGTTGAAGGCCTGTGACACGTGCCGAAAAGCGGCGAAAGCGTTGGGCGCAGAGTTGGTGGACATCCGTGCGACGCCGCTGGATCCGGTGCAGATCGCGGCGTTCCACGCGGCGTTCGGAGAGGCGCTGGTCAACAAACGCTCCACCACATGGCGGGAGTTGTCGGAGGCGGAGCGCGCGATGGACCCGGTGGCGCTGGTCACGGCGCATCCGGCGGTGATGAAACGCCCGGTGATCGAGAAGGGCGGCGCGTTGACGCTGGGGTGGACCAAGGACGTGCAGGCGCACTACGGGGTCTGAGGGGCGTCTGAAGGGGGGAAAGGGCGCGCGGATTTCACCCTCGTGACGCACAGCGCGCCTCCCCATCTGAAAGTGACCACAATTATTCGGAGAGACCACATGCGCAACGCGGCCCTAGTCCTTGGCTTGATCGGAGGCACACTTGCGATGATCGTGGGATTCTTCGTCTACGGCTACACGGTTTTCATCGATTGGTTCGGAGAGATCCCGGACCTGGCCTATCAGGTTGATAACCCGCGGCTCTACCGGACCATGGCGTTCATCTCGCCGCTGCTGGCGATTGCGGGGGGCGCGATGGCCAAGGCTCGGGCGTTGTGGGGCGGCATCCTGATGCTGCTGGCGGCAGGGGGCATGTTTTACGCCTTCGGGTTCGGCGTCTTCACCATGTTCCCCATCGCCATGTGCGGGTTGGGCGGGGTCTTGGCGATCGCCGCAGGGCGCCCGGACGAGGAAAAGGCGCACTTCTGACGCGACTGCTAAACGCGCAGGGCTCCTGTTTCCTTCTCCCGTGTGCAGACAAGTGTGCCAGCGGCGGTTGGTCAGGCGCGAATGGGTCTGAAAACCCGGATCTCGTGCACCAGCTTGGGGACGCGGCATGACCTGTCGGCGTCGCTACGGTCCTCGCGGCACAGTTCCAGCCAGATGTTGCCAGCGCAGATTTCTTGCGGGGTCGCGAAAAGCAGCCGGATATAATGGATGCCGTCCTCGGGAATGACGCGGCGGATCAGTCCGCCGTCACAGAAGGCACGGGCGGGGAAGTGGTCAATGCCGTTCGCGCCTTCGGCCCAGGCGATGGGGCAATCCGGGGACACAAGCGTTGCGGTGTCTTCCGGCATCCCGGGCAACGCGCCGGGATCGAAACGGATCGGGGCGAGGTCCGGGGTGTCCTGAAGCTGGCACGTGGTGAAATGGGCGTGGATGATCCCGGTGATCGGCTGAAACGTGCCCGCGCGGGTCTTCACCTTCTCGCCAACCGTAAGGTATTGCAGTGGGCGCATCCCGGTGGCGGTTTCGATCAGGGTATCGGCGGCAAGGGATTGCCGCGCCGGATCGGGCGAGCAAGTCACCTCCGCGGTGTCCGATGGGGACGGGACGGGGACCTTCGCGGCCTTCAATACTGTGTTTTGTGACTGCATACTCGATACCTACTGCGCGCCGTTATGTCCGGCGTCACTGGGTGTATACAGGTTCACATCGGACGGAACGCTGGCCGAAATGTGTTCTTTCCGCGATAGTTTCCTACCAAACGATTAATGTCGCCCGCCCCCGGGAGAGGGGGCGAGCGAGGTGCCTTAGCGTTGATCCGGCGCGACGGCCTCGGCCGAGAGTGTCTCGACCACCTCGTCCATCGGCACAACCTGCGTCTGCTTTTCACCCAAGCGGCGGAGCGTCACGGTGCGGTTCTCCACCTCTTGCCGACCCACGGCGAGGATCACGGGAACCTTGCCGACGGAATGCTCGCGCACCTTGAAGTTGATCTTCTCGTTGCGGGTATCGGCCTCGGCCCGGACACCAGCGGCGCGCAGGGCGGCGACGGTTTCTTCAACAAACTCATCGGCATCCGAGACGATGGAGGCCACGACAACCTGACGCGGGGCCAGCCAGAACGGCAGCTTGCCTTCCGAGTTCTCGATCAGGATGCCGATGAACCGCTCGAAGCTGCCAAGGCAGGCGCGGTGCAGCATCAGGGGGCGGTGCTTGTCGCCGTCCGCCCCGATGTAGGCGGCGTCCAGACGCTCGGGCAGGTTGGGGTCCACTTGGAACGTTCCACACTGCCACGTCCGCCCGATGGCATCGGTCAGGTAGAAGTCCAGCTTCGGGCCGTAGAACGCGCCGTCGCCTTCCTCCAACCGGTAGGCGTTGCCGGTCGATTTGATTGCCGCTTCAAGCGCGCCTTCGACGTAATCCCAGCTCTCGTCGGAGCCGACGCGCTTTTCAGGGCGGGTGGCGAAGGCGATCTCGAACTCCGGGAAGCCGAGGTCGGCATAGACGCCCGCAAGGAAGGTGATGAACTTGGCGCATTCGGCCTCGATCTGGTCCTCGGTGCAGAAGATGTGGGCGTCGTCCTGGGTGAAGCCACGCACCCGCATGATGCCGTGCAGCGCACCCGAAGGCTCATACCGCGAACACGATCCGAATTCCGCCATCCGCAGGGGCAGGTCACGGTAGGATTTGAGGCCCTGGTTGAACACCTGAACGTGGCAGGGGCAGTTCATCGGCTTCAAAGCGTTGATCGCCTTGTCGCGGGCGTGATCTTCGTCAACCTCGACGATGAACATGTGTTCCTGGTACTTGTCCCAATGGCCGGATTTCTCCCACAGCGTCCGGTTGACCAGCTGCGGGGTATTCACCTCCACATAGCCATCGGCGCGCTGCTTGCGGCGCATGTAGTCCTGCAAGGTGGTGTAGATGGTCCAGCCGTTGGGATGCCAGAACACTTGGCCCGGCGCCTCTTCCTGCATGTGGAACAGGTCCATCTCTCGGCCCAGACGCCGGTGGTCGCGCTTTTCGGCTTCCTCCAGGAAATGCAGGTGTTTCTTGAGGTCATCGCGGTTCTTGAACGCCACGCCGTAGATGCGTTGCAGCATGGGGCGGGTGTTGTCGCCGAGCCAATAGGCGGCGGCCACGGACATCAGTTTGAAGGCATCGGCGGGCACTTGGCCGGTGTGCTGCAAATGCGGCCCGCGGCAGAGGTCCATCCACTCGCCGTGCCAGTACATGCGGATCGGCTCATCACCCGGAATGCGGTCGAGGAGTTCGACCTTATAGGGCTCATTCGTCGCCTCGTAATGGGCGCGCACGCGGTCGCGGTCCCAGACTTCGGTGCGCACAGCGTCGCGGGCGTTGATGATCTGCTTCATCCGCTCTTCAATCGCGCCGAGGTCTTCGGGCGTGAAAGGCTCTTCGCGGTCGAAATCGTAGAACCAACCCTGATCGCGGATCGGGCCGATGGTGACTTTGACGTCAGGGAACAGTTCCTGCACCGCGCGGGCCATGATGTGGGCGCAGTCGTGGCGGATCAGTTCCAGCGCCTGTGCGTCGTCCTTCAGCGTGTGGATCGCAACGGTTGCGTCTTCATCGATCGGCCATTGCAGGTCATGATGCATGCCGTTGACGGTGGCCGAGATGGCCTTCTTGGCCAGCGAGTTGGAAATACCAGCGGCGACTTCGGCGGGCGTGATGCCAGCGGGGAAATCGCGTGCGTTGCCATCGGGGAAGGTAAGGGAGATTTGGGCCATCAAAGGGCTCCTCGTCAGTTTGGCGCCTACGAAACGCCCGGTTGCGGGTATGTGCTCGGGTGCTATTTGGCGACGTCCGGCGGGCAAGTCAACGGCAGAGCAGGAAGGGACAACGATGAGCAGCGAATTTGAAGAGAGCGTCTTCGAAGCAGTATTCGACACGCAAGAGGAGGGCGAATTACCAGACGCCGCCGCAAACGCGGAACCTGCAAGCGCCGTGCGTCATTCCGGAAGCCTGTCGACGACGAAACTGGCAGACGGATTGATCGACCCCAAGCTGGTGTTGTCGTGGCTGCTGACGAGCCTGGGCGCGCCCGCCTGGTTGGTGGGCCTGCTGGTCCCGATCCGGGAAGCGGGCGCGCTGTTGCCGCAATTGTTCACCGCCGATTGGGTCCATTCGCTGGCCGTGCGCAAGTGGGTCTGGGTCGGCGGCGCGGCGGTGCAGGGTCTGTCGGCGGCCGGGATCGTCGCGGTCGGGCTGACGTTGGACGGGGTCGCGGCGGGCGCGATCATCTGCGCGCTTCTGGCGGTATTGGCCGTCGCGCGCAGCCTGTGTTCGGTGTCCTACAAAGACATCCTGGGCAAGACCGTGGGCAAGACCCGGCGCGGGACGGTGACGGGGTTGGCCAGTTCCGTGGCCTCTGTCGGCGTGATCATCTTCGCGGGCCTTTTGATCAGCGGATGGGCCCCGAGGTTTGCGCTGGTCGTGGGGGCGATCAGCCTGGCCGCCGCCCTGTGGTTGGTGGCCGCCGCCGTCTTCGCGACCCTGCCCGAGGCGCGGTCCGAGGACACCCAAGCGCCTTCCGGCAACCCGCTGCGGCATCTGGCGTTACTGCGAGAGGATCCGCAATTGGTGCGGTTCATCGCCGTGCGCGGGTTGTTGACGGCCACGGCCCTTGCGCCGCCGTTCCTGGTGCTGATGGCCAGCGATGGGGGCGGCGGCGCGTTCGAGCAGTTGGGCGCGCTTGTCCTGGCGTCGTCGCTGGCATCATTCCTGTCGTCCTACATCTGGGGGCGGTTCTCGGACCGGTCGTCACGCCAGGTCTTGATGACGGCGGGCGGCGTGGGCGCGCTTGCGCTGGGGGCTGCGGTGGCCCTGTCGGCGGCGGGGCTGTTCGGGCAGTTGTGGGCCGTGGCGGGCACGTTGTTCGTGTTGATGATCGCCTATCACGGTGTCCGCTCGGGGCGGTCGACGTATCTGGTGGACATGGCGCCCGAGGGTAACCGTGCGGGGTATACGGCGGTTTCCAACACGGTGATCGGGACGATCCTGTTGGCCTCGGGCGTGTTCGGTGCCCTGGCCAATGTGTTGGGTCCGGTCTGGGCCGTGGGCCTTTTCGCGGTGATGAGCCTTGTCGCTACGGTCGTCGCGATGGGGCTGGAAGAAGTGGAACAATAGGCGCGCCGTATCGCGTCCCTTATGGCGAGGCTCCGCCCATCGCGGGCGCGTGGGATTGCAGCCCAAGGCGCTACGGGGCAGGGTCACGCGCGACGAAATTGGAAGGATAATCCATGGGCGAAACGCAGTATCTTGAAACCAACGCCGGGCGCAGGTTGGCTTACAACAAGTTCTCGGGCCGGCGGACGGGCGTGGTGTTTCTGGGCGGGCTGCGGTCGGACATGAGCGGCTCCAAGGCGATGCATCTGGAGGCCTGGGCGCGGCGCAGCGGGCGCGAGTTCCTGCGCTTCGACTACTCGGGCCACGGGGAATCCTCAGGCGAATTCACCGACGGCTGCATCGGCGATTGGGCCGAGGACGCGATGGCCGCGATCGATGCCTTGACCGAGGGGCCGCAGGTGATCGTCGGCTCCAGCATGGGCGGGTGGATCAGCCTGCTGATGGCCAAGCACAGGCCGGACTGCTTGGCGGGCCTTGTGACCATCGCCGCAGCACCTGATTTCACCGAGAACGGCTATTGGAAGGTCTGGGACGAGGCCAAACGCAAGACGGTGATGGAAGAGGGCCAAGTCGCGCTGCCGTCGGAATACGGCGACGCGATGATCATCACCAAGCGCCTGATCGAAGATGGGCGCGATCATCTGGTGCTGACCGAGCCGCTGCGCATCGACGTGCCGGTGCGGATGTTGCAAGGCACGGCGGATGTGGATGTCACCATGGATGTGGCACTTGGCCTGCTGGACCATCTGGAAGGGCCCGATGTGCGGCTGGAACTGGTGAAGGATGCCGATCATCGCTTCTCGGATGACGCGTGTCTGGCGACGATCACGCGGGCGGTGGAGGAAGTTCTGGCCCATGCGTAGGGTGCTGCGCGCCTTGCTGCGGGTGGTTTTCGTCGGGGCGATTGGTGTCATTTCAGCGCACTATTTCGTCCCGCGTGAGCAGATGGCGCGTTACATGCTGATTGACGGCCCGGACCTCGATGCGCCCGCCGAATGGCTGGCCGAGCGCGAGGCGCGTTTTGATGACATCACGCCGGGCGCGGAGGCACGGATTGTCTGGGCCGGGGAGGAAGGCGCGGCGAGTGACGTCGTTATTGTCTACCTTCATGGCTTTTCGGCCACGGCGCAGGAAATCCGCCCGGTGCCCGACCGCGTGGCCGAGGCCCTGGGCGCGAACCTGATCTTCGCGCGGCTTCCGGGGCATGGCCGATCCGGGGCCGCCATGGGCGCGCCGCGCGCGGGTGATTGGCGGGATGAAACGGCGCGCATGTTGCACCTGGCGCGCGGGATCGGAAACCGGGTCGTGATCATCGGCACCTCTACCGGGGGCACATTGGCGTCTTATGCGGCCACCGACACCGACATGGCCCGCGACCTCGCGGCGGTGGTGCTGATCTCACCGAATTACGAGCTGGCAAATCCGTTGGGCTGGATGCTGGAGATGCCCTTTGCGCGGCTTTTGGTGCCCTTGGTGGCCGGGACGGAGCGGCGGTTTGATCCGATCAACGCGGACCACAATACCTTTTGGACGACGGCCTATCCGACGTCGGCAACCGTGACGCTTGGCACGTTGCTGCGCACGACCCGCGCGCGGGACGTCAGCGGGGTCAGCACGCCTGCGCTGTTCCTGTTTTCCGACGCCGATCAGGTAATTTCGGCCCCTGCCGTGCGCGACTTTGCGGCGCGCTGGGGCGGGTCCACGACGCTGATCCCCATCGCTGTGCCAGAAGAGGGGGGCGACCCGTTCAACCACGTGATCGCAGGCGATATCCTGAGCCCGGCCCTGACCGACCGGGTGGCTGAAGACATCACGGATTGGCTGCGCGAGACCTTGCAATAGGGCGACGCTACAACCTCCGCTTGCGGCGATCGGCGCTGCAAGGGAAACATTGCCCTTGCCGAAACCGGTTTCGGAACTGAAGTTGGGATTCGGGAGGACTGGGATGAACCGTATCGGGACATCATCGACGCAAGGCGCGCGGGTCACGATAAATGACCTTGCGAGCGCGTTGGGCCTTGCGAAAGGCACGGTAAGCCGGGCGTTGAACGGCTACCCCGATATTGCCGAATCCACCCGCCTTCGCGTCAGTCGCGCGGCCGAGCGGATGGGCTATCGTCCGCTGGCCCAGGCGCAGGCGATCCGCACCGGGCGGGCGCGGGCGCTGGGGCTGATCCTGAACACCGGCAACGCCGATCTGCACCGCCCGTTTCTGACCGATTTTCTTGATGGCATAAGCCGTGCCGCCTCGGAAGAGACATGGACGTTGACCGTGGCGACGGCCACGGGGACACAGGACGAGGTCGCCTCCATGACCCGTCTGATTGACGACCGAAAGGCCGACGGCTTCATCCTGCCGCGCGCGATGTGGGACGACCCGCGTGTCGCGCTGTGCCGGGCGCGCGGCGTGCCGTTCATTCTTTACGGGCGCACCGGCGATGCCGCCGATTGTGCGTGGTTCGACATCTCGGGCGAACACGCCATGCAGCGCGCCGTGGCGCGGTTGGCGGGCTTCGGGCACCGACGCATCGGCTTCATCAACGGATCGCGCGACTACACCTACGCGCATCTGCGACACGACGGGTTTCTGGCGGGCATGGAAGAGGCGGGTCTGCCGGTTGACCCGGCCCTGATGGCCGAGGGCGTACTGGACATCGCTGGGGGCGAAGTGGCGGGCCGTGCCGTGCTGGCCCACAACCCAACGGCGGTTGTCTGTGCGCTGGATCTGGCGGCGCTGGGGCTTTACCGCGCGGCCGCCGCCATGGGGCGGACCGTGGGCCAGGACCTTGCCGTCATCGCCTACGACGGCATCCCCGAGGCCGCGACGGCGCAGCCGCCGCTGACCACCTTCTCGGTCGATAACCGCGCCGCAGGCCAGCGGCTTGCGAAGCTGTTGATCGCCCGTATTCGCGGCACCGACCCGGCGCATCTTCGTGAACTCGCGCCCGCGCGGCTGATTGAACGGGCCTCGGACCGACTGCCCGATTTCGACGACACAACACTCAACGAAACACTTGCCTGAAAACTAATGGGAGGATTGGCATGACTATCATCACCACCGCAAAACGGACGGCACTTCTTGCGGCCGTCTCCAGCCTGGCACTTGCCAGCGCGGCAGCGGCCCAGGACAGCATCCGCTTCTGGACCACGGAAGAGCAGCCCGAGCGTCTGGCCCTGCAAGAGGCCATGGCGGCCGACTTCACGGCCGCATCGGGCATCGAGGTTGAGGTCATCCCGGTCACGGAAAGTGACCTTGGCACCCGCGCCACGGCGGCCTTTGCCGCAGGCGATCTGCCCGACGTGATCTACCACCCGCTGCAATACGCGCTGCCGTGGTTCGAGGCCGGCATTCTGGACAGTGACGCGGCCACGGACATTGTAGAGAACCTGGGCGGCGGCACCTTCGCCGATGGCCCCCTGGCCATGGCCGCCGTGGACGGGGGCTACGCCGCCGTGCCGGTCGATGGCTGGACCCAGATGATCGTCTACCGCGCCGACCTGTTTGAAGAGAACGGGCTAGAGCCGCCGTCGACCTACGCCAACGTGCTGGCCGCCATCGACGCGCTGCACAACCCGCCCGAGATGTACGGTTTCGTCGCCGCCACCAAGGTGGACGAAAACTTCATGTCCCAGGTGTTGGAGCATGTCTTCCTGGCAAACGGCGTCTCTCCGGTGGACGAGAACGGCTTCGCACCGCTTGATGAGGCCGCGACGACCGAGGTGCTGGAATTCTACCGCGCCATCGCCCAGGCCTCGCCGGAGGGAGAGCTTTATTGGGATCAGTCCCGCACGCTCTATTTCTCGGGCAACGCGGCGATGATCATCTGGTCGCCCTTCATCCTTGATGAACTGGCCGGTCTGCGCGACAGCGCCCCGCCCACGATCAACGACGACCCAATGACCCGCGATCTGGCGGCGGCCACGGGCATTGTCACCAACTTCGCCGGTCCGTCGAACCCCGATGGGGCCGCCTGGGGCGATGTGCGCTACTTCGGCATCACCGCCGATGCGGACACCGATAATGCCATGGCCTTCGTGGAATACTCCATGTCCGACGGCTACACCCAGACCTTGGCCATCGCGCCCGAAGGCAAGTTCCCCGTGCGCCGCGGCACGGAAGCGAACCCGACCGAGTTCGTCGAAGCCTGGTCCATGCTGGACGTGGGCGTCGACCGCCGCGCGCCCTTGGGTGAGTTGTACGAGCAGTCGATGATCGATGAGATCGTCGGCGGGTTGGACGTCGCGCAGCGCTGGGGTGTGGAAGAGGGCCAGCTGGCGCTCGCCTCTCGGATCATCAACAGCCAGATCATCAACCGTCTGGTGCGTGAATACATCGACGGCGTCCGCGACGCGGCCGAGACGGTCGCGCTGATGAACGACGAGCTGTCTGGCATCGAGTAAGCGATATCGCTTCTGAAGACAGAACGGGGCCGCCCGCGCGGTGGCCCCTTTCTCGCCCCATGATTGGCCCACTGATTGGCGCACTGATTGGCCCCGTGAATCGCCCCGCGACCGGAGACTGACATGACCACCGCGACACCCCCCAAAGGCACCGGACCGCTGGCAAAGCGCGAAGCCCGTCTGGCGTGGGGATTGCTGTTGCCGACGCTGACCGCCGTGATGCTGGTCGTGTTGCTGCCGCTGATCGCGATCCTCTGGATCTCGTTCAAGCCGGTCAGTCTCGCGGATTTGAGGGCGGCGGAACCTGTCGTGCGCGAGGATCTGCGCAACGCGGGCGAGCCGGATCAGTTGGTGCGCTACCGGATCAGGAACTCCAGCCAGACGGATACGATTTTTGATGTGGTCCTGACCGATGTGCTGCCCGAGGGCGCGACCCTGTCCGAGTTGCCCGAGATCTGCTCGGTTTCAGGTGCGGATTTGACCTGTGTTGTCGGAGAGCTTCCGGCGGGGGAGCGGTTGACGCTGGAAATCCCCATCGCCCTGGACGGCGATCTTGAAGACGCCCTGGAAGATGACACGCCCGTGCAGATCACGGGCGAGGCGACCAACGTTCTGACCAGTGGAGAGTTCACGCTGGACAATTTCCGTGACGTGTTCAGCGCGCGGGAATTCTGGACGGTGATCTGGGCCACGCTGTTCTACACGATCGTCGGCACCATCGGCGCGCTGGTCGTGGGCCTGTTCGCGGCGCTTTTGCTGAACAAGAGTTTCAAGGGGCAGGGGATGCTGCGGGGGCTTTATCTGTTTCCCTACGTGGCACCTGTCATTGCGGTGGCGTTTTCCTGGGTGATCCTGCTGGACCCAAGCTCGGGCTCGATCAACGCGCTTCTGGTGCAGATGGGCGTGGTCGACAGCCCGATCAATTTCTTCGGCACACGGCCGTTGGCACTGATCATGGTGACGGTGTTCGAGATCTGGCGCTACTTCCCGCTGTCGTTCCTGTTCATCCTGGCCCGGATGCAGTCGATCGACACGGATATGTACGAGGCCGCGGATGTGGACGGCGCGACGCCGTTCCAGAAGTTCCGCTACCTTTCGCTGCCGATGCTGATGGGTATCCTGTCGGTGCTGTTCCTGCTGCGCTTCATTTGGACCTTCAACAAGTTCGACGACATCTTCCTGTTGACGGGGGGCAATGCGGGCACGCGGACGTTGACGGTGAACGTCTATGAGCAGGCCTTTGCGGTCAGCAATATCGGCGCGGGCGCGGCGGTGGCCGTGGTGATCCTGTGCTGTTTGCTGGTGTTTTCCTGGGCGTTCTTCCGGTTCATGTCGAAGGAGGAGGGGTTGTGAGCGGTTCAGCGAAGCTGGCAATCGGTCCAGTGGACCGATTGAGGGAACAACGGGCGGAGCCCCGACTTGTGAGCGGTTCAGCGAAGCTGGCAATCGGTCCAGTGGACCGATTGAGGGAACAACGGGCGGAGCCCCGACTTGTGAGCGGTTCAGCGAAGCTGACAATCGGTCCAGTGGACCGATTGATGGAACAACGGGCGGAGCCCCGATTTGTGAGCGGTTCGGCAGGACGATCCACGTGGCGACGGTCGGGACTTCGGGACGCTAAGGTTTGTTTCGCCCCAGCCTGCCTTGCGACAGGCCGGGGCGACCAATGCGAGAGGGGCAAGCCCCCCTCGCGCTCCCCCCAACCATGCGAGGGGGGGCTGCCCCCCTCGCGCTCCCCCCAACCTTGCGAGGGGGGACTGCCCCCCTCGCGCTCCCCCCGGTACGAGGGGCCAGCCCCTCGCGCTCCCCGGAGTTTATTTGGCAAGATGAAAGGGGCGCGGAGATGAGCGTGGTGCGCAATGGCTTTGTGACGGGCCCCGTGCTTGGCATCCTTTGGGCCTTGGTCGTCGCGACGACCGTGGCGGTGGTGATGTCGTTCTCGACCGGGGAAGCGCTTCGGCCCGGCCTGATCGGGTGCACCGTGCTTGGGGCTTTGGCGGCGGTTGTGAAGTTGCGCATCTCGTCGGAGTTTCTTGGCGGTTTGATCGTGGCCGTGGCGGCCGGTGTGTTGTTATTCACGCCGATCAGCGCGGTTCATGTGAGCGACGCCTTGGGGTTGCCCGGGCATCTCATAACGGCTGTTTTCCTGGCCGTGCCCTTGTTTTTCGGGCTTTCGCTGATGTTGCGCGGCGCGCCGTGGGGCCAGATGACCCGCCATGAGTGGGAGGAGGCGGTGATCCGCTTCCTGACCGGGTTCGGCTTTGTGTTCTTTACCGCCGTCGTGGCGATCCCCTTCTACGTCATGGTGATGACCTCGCTGAAAACCCAAGGGCAGTTGCTGGCCAATCCGCTCGATTACTCCATCGATCTGACCCAGGGGTGGAGCCTGTTCCGCAGCTACCAGGAGCTGTTCGCGGATTTCAATTTCGGCCGTTACATGTGGACGAGCTTCTATATCTCGGTGATCACCGTGCTGATCACGCTCTTGTTCAGCGTGCCGGGCGCCTATGCGGTGGCGCGCCTGCGGTTCAAGGGGCAAAAGGCGCTGAGCCGGTCGATCCTGCTGGTCTACATGGTGCCGATGATCGTGCTGGCGCTGCCGATCTACATCGCGTTTTCCATGACCGGCCTGCGCAACACGATCGTGGGCATCGTGATGATCTACCCGGTCACGACGATCCCCGTGGCGCTTTACATGTTGCAAGGCTACTTCCGGGGGCTTCCGGCGGAGGTCGAGGAGGCGGGGTTGATGGACGGCCTCAACCGCCTGCAGGTGATCTGGAAGATCACCTTGCCGCTATCGCTGCCCGCGATGGTGTCGGTCTCGCTTTACGTCTTCATGATCGCCTGGAACGAGTTTCTGCTGGCGTTCATGTTGCTGGATGATCCGTCGATCTTCACGTTGACGCGGGGGATTGCCTCGCTCAACTCGTCCGAGATCCCCAGACAGCACCTGATGGCGGGCGCGGTGATCGCCACGCTGCCGGTGATGATCCTGTTCCTGGGGCTGGAGAAATTCATGACAAAGGGCCTGACGGCGGGCTCGGTGAAAGGATGAAAGACATGTCAGATCGCGACATCGCCGCGCTGGACGCCGAGGCGCGGCGGATCCTGCAACTCAACGACAAGGGCGGCTACACGGTGCCGACGGCGGGGCTTTATCCCTACCAGTGGAACTGGGACAGCGCCTTTGCCGCCCTGGGCTTTGCCACCTTCGACATCGACCGCGCGTGGCGCGAGATCGAGACGCTGTTCAGTGGCCAGTGGGATAACGGCATGGTGCCCCACATCCTGTTCCATGTGATGGATGAGGGGTATTTCCCAAGCTATGACACCTGGGGCACGGCGGACGCCGTGGGGCGGGGGGCTTGCACCCTGCCGTCCTCGGGGATCTCTCAGCCGCCGGTGGCCGCGTCCTTGGCGTGGGAGGTCTACAGGGCGAACCCGGCGGCAGGGGACGGGCGCCTGCGCGCGCTATACCCCAAGCTTTTGGCCTACCACCGCTGGATCATGGACGCGCGGGCCGAGACGGGGGCCGTCGTGATCACCCATCCGTGGGAGGCGGGCCGCGACAATGCGCCCGATTGGGACGAGGCGATGGCGGGCATCGACCCGGCGGGCGTCCAGCCCTACACGCGCCGCGACACCGGCCATGTGGATGCGCGGATGCGGCCCACGAAGGACGACTACGACCGCTACATCTGGCTGGTGCAATTCGGGCGGGACCGGAAGTGGGACGATTCGCAGATCGCGGCGGAAAGCCCGTTCCGCGTGGCGGACCCGACGATGACCTTCACCGCCCTGCGCTCGACCCGCGATCTGGCGTTGATGGCGGATCTTGTAGGAGAAGACCGGACCGAGATCGACGGTTGGATCGCCCGACTGGAAGAGGGGGCGCGGGGCCTCTGGAATCCCGAAACGCGAAGCTATGATGCGATCAACCTGCGCACCGGCAACCGCGCGGGATCGGTATCGAACGCCGGGTTCCTGGCATGGTGGGGCGGTTTGCGCGATGAGCGCGCGTTGCCGGTTTTGCGCGACGTGCTGGACCGCAGCACCTATGCCGTTCCCAGCTATGACCCGGCGGGGCCTCAGTTCGACAGCCTGCGCTATTGGCGCGGGCCGGTCTGGGCGGTGATGAATTTCATGGTGGGCAACGGCCTGGCCGAAGCCGGGCAGGCAGAGCTTGCGGCGCGGGTGCGCGGGGATACCGCGCGGATGATCGCGGACCATGGGTTTGCCGAGTATTTCGACCCGCTGGACGGCACGCCCGCGGGCGGGGGGACATTCACCTGGACGGCGGCGGTGTGGCTGGCCTGGGCCAGCCCGTCGGCGGTCGACCGATCTGAAGGGACGCAATGACATGGGCGCGATAGAACTGAAGGCCGTCGAGAAATGGTTTGGTGACGTTCAGGTCATCAAGGGCGTGGACCTGAGCATCCAGGACGGCGAATTCGTGATCTTCGTGGGCCCCTCGGGCTGCGGCAAGTCCACGCTTCTGCGGATGATCGCCGGGCTGGAAGAGACATCACGCGGGCAGGTGATGATCGACGGGCGCGATGCGACGGCAGAGCCGCCCTCCAAGCGCGGGCTGGCAATGGTGTTTCAAAGCTACGCCTTGTATCCGCATATGTCCGTGGCCGAGAACATGGGGTTTTCTCTGAAGACCGCCGGTGCCTCCAAGGCCGAGCAGGCGGAAAAGGTGGCCGAGGCGGCGCGCGCGCTGCGGCTTGAAGACTACATGGACCGCAGGCCCAAGGACCTGAGCGGCGGGCAACGGCAGCGGGTGGCGATTGGCCGGTCCATCGTGCGCGACCCCACGGCGTTCCTGTTTGATGAGCCGCTGTCGAACCTCGACGCCTCCCTGCGGGTGGAAATGCGCTACGAGATCGCCAAACTGCACCAGCAGTTGGCCTCCACGATGGTCTACGTCACCCATGACCAGGTCGAGGCGATGACGCTGGCTGACCGAATCGTCGTGTTGAGCGCGGGGATCATCGAGCAGGTGGGCGCGCCCAAGACGCTTTATGAGCGTCCCGATAACCTGTTCGTCGCGCAGTTCATCGGCTCGCCCAAGATGAACGTCATCGCCTTGCCCTGCGACGGCTTGCGCCTGGAGGGCGCGCCTGCGAACGCGGCGCATCTGGGCATTCGGCCCGAGGCGATAACCATCGGTTCCAAAGGCCAGGGCGAGATCGACGGCACCGTGGACGTGGCCGAATACCTTGGCGCGGATATCTTCCTGATCGTGGATTGTGGTGCGGCGGGCAAGCTGACGGTGCGGACCCATGGCGAAGATGAGCTGCGCCCTGGTGCGGAGGTCGGGCTTTCTTTCACGCCGGAGAAACGCCACTTCTTCGACGGGGCGGGGTTGGCGATCCGCTAGACGGACTTGCAATCGTATGCAGTTTTCCCTTGAAGCGGGTTGAAGCCCTAGTATCCTTGCACCCAATCATGGGGGAGGATCGGCAATGGCTGAATATCTGAAACGGGGCAAACCGGCGGACGAGCGCGCCGAAGACGATGCGAAGGTGCGCGGCACGGTCGAGGGCATCCTTGCCGATATCGAGGCACGCGGCGATGCGGCGGTGCGCGACCTCTCCGCGAAGTTCGACGGCTATTGCCCCGACGCGTTTCGCCTGACCCCCTCCGAGATCGAGGCGGCGATGCAGAAGGTGTCGACCCGAGAGATGGCCGACATCCGTTTTGCGCAGACCCAGATCCGCCAATTCGCGCAGGCACAACGCGCCTCGATGACGGATATCGAGGTGGAAACGATGCCAGGCGTGATCCTGGGCCACAAAAATATCCCGGTGAATTCAGTGGGCTGCTACGTGCCCGGTGGCAAGTTCCCGATGGTGGCTTCGGCGCATATGTCGGTGCTGACGGCGAAGGTGGCGGGCGTCAAGCGGGTAGTGGCCTCGGCCCCGCCGATGAAAGGCGCGCCGCATCCGGCGATTGTGGCCGCGATGCATGAAGGCGGCGCGGACGAGATCCTGTGCCTTGGCGGTGTGCAGGCGGTGGGCGCCATGGCGATTGGCACGGAGACGGTGAAACCCGTCGATATGCTGGTCGGCCCCGGCAATGCCTTCGTGGCCGAAGCCAAACGGCAGCTCTTTGGGCGCGTGGGCATCGATCTGTTCGCAGGCCCGACCGAGACCTGCGTGATCGCCGATGAGACCGTGGACGCCGAAATGTGCGCCACGGATCTGCTGGGGCAGGCAGAGCATGGCTATAATTCTCCGGCGGTTCTGATCACCAACTCGCGCAGATTGGCCGAAGCGACCCTGGCCGAGATTGACCGGATCCTTCAGATCCTGCCCACCGCCGAGACCGCGCGGGCGTCGTGGGAGGATTATGGCGAGGTGATCGTCTGCGACGGCTATGACGAGATGCTGGCGGTCTCCGAAGAGATCGCGTCCGAGCATATTCAGGTGATGACGGACCGTGACGATTGGTTCCTGGAGAACATGACCAGTTACGGCGCGCTGTTCCTGGGGCCGCGCACCAACGTGGCCAACGGTGACAAGGTGATTGGCACCAACCACACGCTGCCGACGAAGAAGGCGGGCCGCTATACGGGCGGGCTGTGGGTTGGCAAATTCCTGAAAACCCATTCCTATCAGAAGATTGTGACCGATGAGGCGGCGACACTGGTGGGCGAATATGGCTCTAGGTTGTGCATGTTGGAGGGCTTTGTGGGCCATGCCGAGCAATGCAACGTCCGGGTGCGACGCTACGGCGGCGTGAATGTGCCTTACGGCGAGGGCGCGCCTTACCGGGAGGCGGCGGAATAGGTTTGGGGGGAGGCGGGCCCCGCCCGCCCACCCCTTTTTAGTGGGGGCCAGCCCCCACACCCCCGGAGTTTTTCTCGCAAGATGAAAGAGGGTGCATGTCGACGGTTGAAGCTGCTGCAAAGGAATGTGTGAGCGCGTTTCGCCGGACCGGGCGATTGGACGGTTTGGCCGGGACGGACTGCGTTGTGCAGTTGGCGCATCCGTTCGAGACGCTGGATGTGGCGGAATACCACGGTGTGGTGGATCAATTGGCGACGGCCTTCCCGGATCTGGAGCGGCGCGTGACGATTGAACTCGCGGGGCGCGACGGTCACGGGCAAATGTGGGTCGGTCAGTGCGGCTACTGGTGCGGCGCGTTCGAGGCGCCGTTTCTGGACATTCCGCCGACGCGCCGGATGGCGGCGATGCGGTTCCATGATTTCCTGCGCGTCGAAGGCGGGCGGGTCTTGGAGGTGCAGTCCCTGTGGGATCTGCCGGAGTTGATGATGCAGGCCGGCGTCTGGCCTTTGTCGCCGTCGCTTGGGCGCGAGTGGCAGGTGCCGGGGCCCGCGACGCAGGACGGGTTGCGTGTGGCTGGCGATGGGGCGGAGGCCTTGCGGATCGTGGGCGACATGCTGGCGGGGCTTGGCAATGACCCGGCAGGCACGCCACGAGAGGTAATGGCGCGGTACTGGCACGAGGGATGTTCGTGGTACGGGCCCTCCGGCATTGGCACAGCGCGTGGCATCGACGGGTTTCGCAAGCATCACCAGGCGCCGTTCCTGGGCGCGATGCCGGACCGTCAGGGCTTTGTGGAGCGGGGCCATTTCTTTGGCCAAGGCGATTACGTCGGCTTCACCGCCTGGCCGGGGATGGCGATGACGTTGTCGGGGGGCACATGGTTGGGGATCCCCGGCGCGGGGCAAGAGATCACCATGCGGAGCCTTGATTTCTGGCGCGTGGACGCGGGCAGAATTGCCGAGAATTGGGTTCTGGTAGACCTGTTGCATGTCTACGCTCAACTGGGTGTGGACGTGCTGGCACGGATGCGGGAGGTGGCTGGATGACTGGGGCCTGCTTGTACAAAAGCCTGATACTCACAGGCTTATCCACAGATTTTTCGGACTGAATAACACATATGGAACCAATTTCTGAAGGAACGCTATCATGACCCTGCCCCGTACGCCGTCGTTTTCGCTGGCGGGAAAGCGCGCCTTCGTCCCGGGTGGGTCGCGCGGCATTGGCCTTGGCTGCGCCGTGGCGCTGGCCGAGGCGGGCGCCCATGTGGTGATCGCCGCGCGCGGGCAAGACGCTGTTGACGCGGCCGTGGCCGAGATGACCGCAGCTGGGTTTTCGGCCGAAGGGCTGGCGCTGGACATCACCGATATCGAGGCCACGCGCGCCGCCATCGCGGCCATGGGGCGGCTGGATGTTCTGTGCAATTCGGCCGGTCTGGCGCGCCACAGCGCGGCGATGGACACAACCCCCGAGGATTACGACGCAGTCACCAACATCAACGTGCGGGCGGCGTACTTCTTGGCCCAGGCAGCGGCGAGGTCGATGACGGACGGGGGATCGATCATCCAGGTCTCGTCGCAGATGGGCCATGTCGGCGGCATCGAAAGGGCGGTCTATTGCGCCACGAAACACGCGGTGGAGGGCATGACCAAGTCGATGGCGATTGAATGGGGCCCCCGCAACATCCGCGTCAACACGCTGTGCCCGACGTTCATCCGCACGCCGCTGTCGGCACCCACCTTCGCGGACCCCGAAAAGCGTGCCTGGATCGAGGCCAAGATCAAGTTGCCCCGGGTGGCCGAGGTCGAAGATATCATGGGGGCGGTGCTGTTCCTGGCCTCGGACGCCAGCGCGATGGTGACAGGAACGTCGATCCTGGTCGACGGCGGCTGGACGGCGGGATGACAGAACGCGCCCCCAGCGGTGCCGGATCCGGCAAGGTCACGTCCATCGACGTGGCGCAGCGGGCAGGCGTCAGCCAATCTGCCGTCAGCCGTGTGTTCACCCCGGGGGCCAGCGTGTCGAAGAAGATGGCGGCGCGGGTGCGGGCCGCGGCCGATGATCTGGGTTATCGGCCCAACGTGCTGGCGCGGTCGCTGATCACCGGGCGCTCGCGGATCATCGGCCTTGTCGTGGCCTACCTCGATAACCCGTTCTACCCAGACGCGCTGGAGAAACTCAGCGAAGCGCTTCAGGCCAAGGGTTACCACATCCTGATCTTCATGGCGGGAAATTCGGGCGATGACGTGGACAGCGTGATCCATGATCTGATGGATTATCAAGTGGATGGTATCATCACCGCCTCCATCAACCTTAGCGGAGAATTGACAGACCGCTGCCGTGCGGCGCGGTTGCCGGTGGTGCTGTTCAATCGCGGGATCGAGGGATCGGGCCTTAGTGCGGTCACCTCCGCCAACCGCGTTGGCGGGGCAAAGGTGGCGGACGCTTTGCTGGACGCGGGGCATGGGCGGATCGCGACGATCTCGGGGTGGATGGGCGCGTCGACCGGGCGCGACCGGCGTGATGGGTTCGTGGCGGCGCTGACCGCGCGCGGGGCATCGTTGCACGCCGAGGCTGATGGCATGTTCAACCGCCACACCGCCGCCGATGCCGCCCGCGCGATGATGGAAAGCCCCACGCCGCCCGATGCGATTTTCGTGGGCAACGACCACATGGCTTTGTCGGTCATGGATACCCTGCGCCATCAGATGGGGGTGGATGTGCCGGGCGATGTCTCGATCATCGGCTATGACGATGTGCCGATGGCGGCTTGGCCGTCCTATGCGCTGACCACCCTGCGCCAGCCGGTGAACCGGATGGTAGAGGCCACGATTGACACGCTGCTGGATGAAATCGAAACCGGGCGCGCGCCCGGCACCCGGATCGAGATCGAGGGAGAGTTGATCCCCCGCACCTCGGCCCGCCTGACAAAAGGACTGACCCCATGAAGGGTTTTGACGCCAAGTTTCGCGATTTTCCCGACTATATCGTCGGCATCACCAAGGAGATCTGGGAAGATCGCGGCATCGCGACCCTGCACCAGTATTACGCCGATGATATCGTCGTGCGGTCCCCTGCCTCGGTCGTGGTGGGAAATCAGGGGGTGATCGCCGCAACCATGGCGACCTTGGCCGAATTTCCCGACCGCGTGCTTTTGGGCGAGGATGTGATCTGGTCCGGCACGCCGGAAGACGGCATGCTGTCCTCGCACCGCATCATCAGCCAGGCGACCCATGCGGGCGATGGCGTTTACGGCGCGGCCACGGGCAAGCGGCTGGAATACCGGATCCTCGCCGATTGCCACGCGAAGAATAACACCATCGACGATGAATGGCTGATCCGCGATCAGGGGGCCATCGTGCGCCAGATGGGTTGGAGCCCGCGCGACTACGCCGCCGATTTGATCGCGCGTGAAGGCGGGCCAGGGGCCTGCGTGCAACCGCTGACGCCCGACACGGACAAGCCCGGCCCCTACAAGGGGCGCGGTAACGACAACCCTTGGGGCCAGCAGTTGGCGGATGTGCTGACCCGGATCATGGGCGCCGATATGGCTGCGATCCCCGAGGTCTATGACCGCGCCTGCCACCTGGAATACCCTGGCCATGTCACCGCCCACGGGCCGGACGCAGCGGACAGGTTCTGGATGTCGCTACGCGCCGCCTTCCCGAATGCCACGTTCACCATCGACCACCAGATCGGCCGCGACGATCCCCACATGTGCCCCCGCGCCGCCGTAAGGTGGAGCCTTCATGGCACCCATGAGGGCTGGGGCGGTTTCGGCCAGCCCACCGGCGCGATGGTCTATATCGTCGGCATCACCCATGCCGAGTTCGGGCAGGTCGGCAGTGCCGAACCGAAGCTGCGGCGCGAGTACACGCTGTTTGACGAGACGTCCGTGTGGAAGCAGATTCTGCTGGCTGGATAAGTTTGTGAGTTACCTGGGGATAAGCCACATGAATGTTGGCATCTATCCCCCTGAGGAGATTGAAAAAATGACCCCCGCTGAAATGGAATCCCGCATCGTCCGATATGGTGATCTGATGCCCTGCAAGACCGCCTTCATCGATGCCCATACGCCGGGCTCGGACCAGAAGGAGAACTTCACGATCATCGGCGGCGGGGTCAGTGAATCACCCGATCAGCATGTGCATATCGCCGAGGCGCACGGCTTCAACATCGGCGCGGCGGGGCAGCCGCCCAAGTGTCGCAACTCGCTCCATTCCCACCGCACGGCCGAGGTGTTCTTCGTGCTCTCGGGCCGCTGGCGGTTCTTCTGGGGCCGCCACGGCACCGCCGGAGAGGTCACGCTGGAGCGTGGCGATATCTTCAACATCCCCACCGATATCTTTCGCGGGTTCGAGAATATCGGCAATGACTACGGAATGATCATGGCCGTGCTGGGGGGCGACGACGCGGGGGGCGGCGTGATCTGGGCACCGCAGGTGATCCGCGACGCCGCCGATCATGGGCTGGTGCTGGCCGAGACCGGCAAGCTCTACGATACCAAGAAGGGCGAACGCCTGCCCGAAGGCGTGGCCCCGATGCCGGTGATGTCCGATGCCGAGGCTGATGCCTACCCGGCCCCCACCACGGCGGATGTCATCCCGAATTACGTGGCCCGCTATTGGGACATCGTCGCGCTGGCCGATCGCAAGCCGGTGAAGGTCATCGGCGCGACAGGCATGCTGCGCGACAAGCCGGGGTTCGAGGTGGATCTGATCACCCGCGCCTCTGCCACGGAGGCGATGCACCGCCATGACCGCCAGTCCGTTCTGATGCCGGTGACGGGCCATTGGCGCGTGAGTTGGTCTGCGAACGAGACCTATCGCGCCGGCACAACGACCCTGGCCCCCGGGGACACGATGTCCGTGCCCGCGGGGCTCGACCATTCCGCCGTCCCCTCCATGACCGGCGAAGCGGCGCTTTATCACATCATCGGCACCGACGATGCGGCGGGGCCAACCTGGAGTGCGTCATGAAGAAACTCGCCTGCGGCCTTGCCCTCGCCCTTTCGGCCACGCCCCTGACCGCACAGACCTGGACGGCCAACACCTTCGCGAATGAATCGCTTCTGTTTGCCGGTGTCTCTCCGCCCGAGCCCTCGATGCACTTCGGCTGCACCGCTCCGGCGCCGGAAAACCGACCGCTGATCGAGACCGGAAGCCATGAAAGCCACCGGACAGAGGCGTTCGAGACCACGGTCGGTTTCTTCGACCCGCTGTTCGAATGGTCGCCGCCCTATGTGATCAGCGGCATCGTGATCACCGTGGACGGGACCTCTTACCAACTGCCGCCGCTGGAACTGAACGAGCTTCAGGGATCAGCCATCTATCTGCCGATGACGGATCCGTTCATCCTCTCCTTGTTCACCGCGCAAAGCCTGACCTTCGATACCGGGCAAGGCACGGCCTATGCCTACCCCGTCGACGGTCTGGCGGACGGGTTGCGTGAGGCCTTCGGCTATTGCAACGCGCGCTGGGTCGAACTTGGCACGCCGATGCCGCCCGCCCTTGCGGCGGTGATGGGCGACGCGCCATTGGCCCCTTCCGCGCCTGCCTCCGCGTCGCTACCGGCCCCGATTGTGCAACAGGCGGCCGCGTCTTGCATGAATGGCGCAGGCACAATCACCCGCGAGGATCTGCAAACGGCTGATTTCGACGGTGACGGGCAGGAGGATTTCATCCTCAACCACGCCTCCGTCACCTGTACGGACGGCATGAGCGGCTTTTGCGGTGCCGCAAATTGCTCGATCGACGTGTTCTTGTCGTCGCTGGCCTACCAGCAACCGCGAGAGCTTCTTGGCATCGGAGCAGAGATCGTCCCCCTCGCCGATGGACGCACGGGCATTCAGATTGCAGGCAGTTTTTCGCTTTGCGGCCAGGACGGTTTGTGTCCGGGGCCGCAGGTTTGGGATGGCACGTCCTTTGTTCTCTTCGATGGGGGCGCCGTGCAATCTGCCCCAACACCCACTGTTCCCAAAGACTGAATTGGACCTCTGACATGACCATCAAAACCACCCACGTCGGCAGCCTCCCGCGCACGCAGGAGGTCGTGGATTTCATTTTCGCCCGAGAAAACGCCGAAAGCTATGACGCGGACGCCTTTGACGCCGCAATGACGAAGGCGGTCGATGCGACCGTGGCCAAGCAGGTGGCGGCGGGCATCGATATCGTCTCCGACGGCGAAACCTCCAAGATCTCCTACGCGACCTACGTGAAGGATCGCTACACCGGGTTTTCGGGCGACAGCCCGCGCAATGCCCCGGCGGACCTCAAGAAGTTCCCCTCGTTCCTCAAGCGCCTGGCCGATGACGGCGGCACGCCGCAATACGCGCGGCCCATGTGCACCGGGGAGGTGCGGTCGAAAGGGCAGGGGGAATTGGGCAAGGACATCGCCAATCTGAAGGCCGCGATGGCCAAGCATGGGGCGACGGAAGGCTTCATGAACGCCGCCTCGCCCGGCGTGATCTCGCTGTTTCTACAGAACGATTTCTACCCGACCCGCGACGCCTATCTGGCCGCTCTGGCCGATGCCATGGCCGAGGAATATCGCACCATCGTCGACGCCGGGTTGATGCTGCAACTCGATTGCCCCGACCTCGCGCTGTCACGGCACATGCTGTTCAATGACCTTTCGGATGCAGAGTTCCTGAAGATCGCGATCGCCCATGTGGAGGCGCTCAACCACGCGCTGTCGGGCATCGATCCGGCGCGGGTGCGGGTGCACATCTGCTGGGGCAATTACGAGGGGCCTCACGTCTGCGACGTGCCAATGGACACGGTGTTCTCCACCTTCATGTCGGTGGGCGCGAACCAGCTGTTGTTCGAGACGTCGAACCCCCGCCATGCCCACGAGTGGACCGTGTTCCGCGACCGCGCGGCAGAGATCCCCGATGACAAGATCCTTGTGCCCGGTGTCGTCGATACGACGACCAATTTCGTGGAACACCCCGAGTTGGTGGCCGAACGGATTGCCAAGTTCACCGGCATCGTCGGCGCGGATCGGGTGATCGCCGGAAGCGACTGTGGTTTCGGCACTTTCGCGGGCTTCGGGGCGGTCGATCCCGAGATCGCCTATGCCAAGCTGGAGGCCTTGGCCCAAGGCGCGGCTTTGGCGAACGCGCGGGGATAGGTCAAGGAAAGCAGTAATATCCTGTGGATAACCCTGTGAGTATATCGCAAAAGCGATAGTCCTAGGCGTGTCCGGCATCCTTGGGAAGCACCACCGGCGGCACAACGGGCTGCCCGGTTTCCACGTCGAAGAACGGCGTGTCGCGCCACCTGCCAGAGGTCAGCGCCGACGCGCTGCGGGCCATCAGGGCGATGATCGCGGGCATTAGCCGGATGTGTTTGTCCGGCCCACCGGGCTGCGGCACATAGGCGTGGGTGCGCGCGCGACCCAGCGGCGAAGGGTCCGCGAAGATGGTTTGAACCGGGCTGAAGAAGGCGAATTTCGGGGTCGTGGAGGACACGCCAAGCTGTGTGTTGCAGCATGTGGTGAACCACCGGTAGCTGCCCTTGGGCGTCAAACGCCCGAGGCCCAGATGCGCCGTCCCTTCGACAATCGAGAAGCGGTCCGGCGTGGTCTGGAACAGCGCGACGCCCTCGGCCCGTGTGGCCTCTACCCCGAAGTGGCGTTGCGCGCGCACGCAGCTTTCGCAATGGCAGATGGCGGGCGTGCCCGCGCCCCGTTCAACCCTCAGTGTCCCGTGGACCGCCCCGCAGCGACAAGACCACGGCAGGGCTATGGTGGCGGCCATGAAGCTTAGACCGCGACGTTTTCGACGGGGTCATCTTCGACCAGACGCGGCGCGTGGGGCTTGGCGTGCTTCTCGTCGCCGGAATTGGCGTCAATGAACTCCAGCACCAGGGGCCGGATGTTGTTACGCCAGGACTTGCCCGCGAAGATACCGTAGTGCCCGGCTTCGGGCTCGATGTAGTTGGCCTTCTTCTCGTCCGGCAGACCGGTCAGCATGTCCAGCGCGGCCACGCATTGGCCGGGGGCCGAGATGTCGTCCTTGCCGCCTTCGACCGTTTTCACGGCGACGGAAGTGATCTTGCCGATATCCACCTGCTTGCCGTCGACCACGAAGATGTTTTTCGCGATCTCGCGGTTCTTGAAGATCCGCTCCACGGTCGAGAGGTAGAATTCCGCCGTCATGTCCATGACCGCCAGGTATTCGTCGTAGAAGATGTTGTGCTTGTCATGGTCGCTGGCCTCGCCCTTGGACACGGCGACGACTTGATCGGTGAAGGCCTTGGCGTGGGTCTCGGCGTTCATCGCCATGAAGGACGCCAACTGCTGGATGCCCGGATAGACGAGGCGGCCCGCGCCAGCGTATTTGAAGCCCACGCGCTGGATCACGAATTTCTCCAGGCTGCCCATCGTGACGCGGCGGCCGAAGTCCGTCACATCCGTGGCGGCGGCGTCGGGGTCGATCGGCCCGCCGATCAGGGTCAGGGTGCGGGGCTGTGCCTTGGGGTCTTCCTCGGCCAGGTAGGCCGTGGCGGCCAGCGCCAGGGGCGCGGGCTGGCAGACGGCGATGACATTGGTATCAGGCCCCATCTCGCGCATGAAATCGACAAGGTAGTGGGTGTAGTCCTCGATATCGAACTTGCCCTCGCTGACCGGAATGTCGCGCGCATTGTGCCAATCGGTTATGTAGACGTCGCAATCGGGCAGCAGCGATTTCACGGTCTTGCGCAGCAGCGTCGCGTAGTGGCCGGACATTGGCGCAACAAGCAGGATCTTGCGGCCCGTGGGCTCTCGGCCCTGAACGTCGAAGCGGATCAGGTCGCCGAAGGGGCGCTCCATCACCGTCTCGATGGTGACCACGTGGTCACGGCCATCGTCGCCGGGGATCGAACTGATGCCCCAATCGGGCTTGGCCGCCATGCGCGCGAACGAGCGCTCGGTCACTTCGCCCCAGGCGGCGGTAAGCTGGATGAAGGGGTTCGCGGAAAGGCCCAGTTGTGGGTAACTGCACAACGCGCGGGCCGATGCGCCCATCCATTGGTTGGTGACGCGCATTGATTCCATTAGGTCATAGGTGAGAAGCTGTCGCATAGTTACTCCAAGCGTCGGGCCTGCCGCTGTCACAGCGGTGTCAGGCCGGATCATTTCGTCACGTGGACCACCTCACCAAGGTCCCCGTATGAATTGCGTTATTATGCAGATGCAGCATTGAGCCGGGGAAATCAAGGTGCCAGACGACAAGACAGACAATAGTGCGACAGATGGTGGCGCTCCGGATGGGGCGGAAGCCCTTGAAAGACTGAACGCAAACCTTGCCAAGGTCGAGGGGCTGTCAAAACGCCTCGTGGCGGCATTGGGGCAGCGCGCGCCTTCGGATCAAGGGCTTCAGGGCCCCAGCCAAGAGCTTTACCTGAAGGCAGGTGCGGCCTATTGGGCCGACGCCATCGCCAACCCATCCAAGCTGTTGGAACAGCAGGCGCAGTATTGGGCGCAAGCCATGACCCAGTTCATGGAGATGCAGGACGCAATCGCCACGGGCAAGATGCCCCTGCTGGATGATGACGACCTGCCCGCCGATCTTGCGGGCGACAAGCGTTTTGCCAACCCGCTCTGGCGCACGCATCCCTACTTCAACTTCGTTCGCCACCAATACGTCCTTGGCTCGGACGCGATTCGCAAGGCGGTGGCCGAGTTGGAGGGGCTGGACGCCAAGGACAAGCAGCGCGTCGAATTCTTCGCCACCCAGGTGATCGAGCTGTTTTCGCCCACCAACTACTTCGCCACCAATCCCGACGCGCTTGAAAAGGCGGTCGAGACCGAGGGCGAAAGCCTTGTGCACGGGCTGGAAAACCTGGTGCGTGACATCGAAGCCCACGGCGGGGAAATCCTTCCGACCCTTGCGGATCCCGATGCCTTCGAGGTCGGCAAGAACATCGGCACCAGCGAAGGCAGCGTCGTCTACCGCAACCGCATGATGGAGCTGATCCAGTACGCCCCCACCACCGAGACGGTCCACAAGACCCCGCTGATCATCTTCCCGCCCTGGATCAACAAGTTCTATATCCTTGATCTCAAACCGCAAAACAGCCTGATCAAATGGATTGTGGAACAGGGCTACACGTTGTTCGTGGTCAGCTGGAAGAACCCCGATGACAGCTACGCCGATGTGGGCCTGGAGGATTACGTCGAGGACGGCTACCTGGCCGCCATCGAACAGGTGAAGGAGATCACCGGTCAAAAGCAGGTCAACGCCGTGGGCTATTGCATCGCGGGCACGACGCTGAACCTGACGCTTGCGCTGATGAAAAAGCGGGGCGACAAATCGGTGAAATCCGCGACCTTCTTCACCACGCTCACCGACTTTTCGCAGCAGGGCGAATTCACGCCCTTCCTGCAGGATGATTTCGTCGATGCGATTGAACGCCAGATCAATCAGGACGGCGTGCTCAACAGCTATTTCATGTCCAAGACGATGTCGTTTCTGCGCTCCAAGGACCTGATCTATCAGCCTGCCGTGCGCTCTTACATGATGGGCGAGGCGCCGCCGGCGTTTGACCTGCTGTACTGGAACGGCGACGGCACCAATCTGCCCGGCAAGATGACGAAGCAGTATCTGCGGGGCCTGTGCCAGGGCAACCAACTTGCCGATGAGGGGTTCGAGTTGTGCGGCGAAAGCCTGTCGCTCAAGGACGTCACCGTGCCACTGTGTGCGGTGGCCTGCAAGACGGACCACATCGCCCCTTGGGTCGATTGCTTTCGGGGCGTGACCAAGATGGGATCGCGCAACAAGACGTTCATCCTGTCGGAATCCGGCCACATCGCGGGGATCGTGAACCCGCCGTCGAAGAAGAAATACGGCCACTTCACGAATGCGGACGTGAAAGGGGAAGCCGCCGATTGGTTTGAGGGGGCCAGCTTCAACGAAGGGTCCTGGTGGCCGCAATGGGAAGCATGGCTTGCAAAGCGGTCAGGGGCGCAGATTGCTGCACGTGCACCGGGTGAGGGGGGGCGCGAGATTCTGGCCCCGGCCCCCGGTACCTACGTGTCGGAAGGCAAGAAACACTGATATAAAACAGTTTTTCCGGTTGGCGGCGACTTATGCTGCAGCGCAGAAAAAACCTTGACTTTCTGCATTGCAGCATTCATATTGGGTCCATCACCACACCGCCCGATGCGGGCAACACAATCGGAGAATTCCAATGGCAAAAGCTGCAACCCCCGACTTCTCGAAGTACATGACCGAAATGATGGCATCGTTCCCGATGGACATGTCCGCCATGACCGAAGCCTTCAAATCCCAGGCCGCCGTGTCCGAGAAGATGTCCAAAGTGGTTCTCGAAGCCGCCGAGAAATCCACCGAGATTTCCTCCAAGTGGACCAAAGACACCATCGCCAAGGTTGGTGACATCTCTTCCGCCAAGGACGAGCCCGCCGACTACACCAAATCCATGACCGATTTCGCCTCCGCTCAGGCCGAGATGGCTGCCGAGAACATGGCCGCTTTCGCCGAGATCGCGAAAAAAGTGCAGATGGAAACGGTTGAGCTGATGATGGCTGCCGGCAAAGAAGCTTCCGAAGAAGCAACCGCCGCCGTCAAGAAAGCAACTGCTGACGTGACGACTGCTGCCAAGAAAGCCGCAACCGCCAAGTAAGCGCGGATCGCGCCGCCTCCCATGCGCGACAGCTTTCACATACCGCGACGAAGGGGTCCTCCCCCCCGACCGTCGCGGGCCTTGGAAAAGGCGGGCCTCCACGCAATCGGCCCGCCTTTTCTGATTCTCGGAGGCTGCGCAGCGCAGGCCTTTTCCTTCTATAAGAACTGCCCTCAAAACGCCCGTTTGCATTTCTGTACAAGCAGCGTAGGCTGGCAATGCTGCACCGCAAAACGCCCAGAGAGGGCACCAGAGGAGGGCCAGCGCGATGACCGATACACCCAAGCCGCTTCTCATCAAGCGCTACGCCAGTCGGCGGCTCTATAATACAGAGACGTCGGACTATGTGACGTTGGAAGATATCGCCGGTTTCATCCGCGATGGGCGCGAGGTTCAGATCGTCGATCTCAAGTCCGGCGATGACCTGACCCGCCAGTATCTTCTGCAAATTGTGGCCGATCACGAATCACGCGGGGAATCGGTGCTGCCGATTGCCGTGTTGACCGATCTGGTGCGCAGCTACACGACCCAGGCCCAATCTGTGGTGCCCGAATTCCTCGCCTCCAGCTTCGAGATGTTGCAGCAGGGGCAATCCAAGATGATGGACAATATGGCGGCGATCCATCCCATGGCCTCCATGCCCGGCTTCGATGCCATGCGCGCGCAGCAACAGGCCTTTTTCGCTGCCATGACCGGGGGGATGCCGTCCCCGTCCGATCCAGAAGCAGAGGCCACCCCGGACGACGCGTCCCCGTCGGAAGAGCTTGACGCCATCAAGCGACAACTTGCGGACCTGCAGAACAAACTCAGCAAGATGTGATGCCCGTGCTTCGCATTCTCTCCGCCGTTCTCGTGATTTCCACCACTGCTTCCTGTTCCATCCTTGCGCCGCTTTTCGGCGGCGGGGACCGGGCCGAGGACGCAAGCCCCTATGCCGCCGCCATGGCGGATTTCTCGCTGTGCGAAACGGCCTCCAGCGAGGCCGAGCGCGCCGCCGCTGCCGCCCGCCTTGCCGCCGCGGCGGGCACGATGTCTTCGGTCAGCCAGCCGTCGAACACGGATCATTTCTACGAGATGGATCGGGTCGTGGCCGCCCACGACCGCTGTCAGGCCGTCCTGTCATCGCGCTAGGGCGCTGCTTCTCCTGCCGCGACAGCCACGACGGTGCCCTGGCCTTTGAAAGCCAGGGGCGTCCCGCCGCGACAGGCGTCCTCAGGTGATCTCTGCGAAGACCTTGCGCAGGGCTGCATCAAGCTTTTCGCACATCTCGTCCATCTGCGCGTCGGTCAGGGTGAACGCCGGGCACAGGACCACCGCTTGTCCCAGCGGACGGCAGATCAGCCCGTGGTCGGTGCAGGTGTTGGCGATGCGTTCACTGACGGACAGAGTGCCCTCGAACGGCGTCTTGCCCTCGCGCACCGCTTCCAGCGCCCACATGTAGCCCACGCCGCGCAGCTCGCCGATGTTGGGATGCTTGGCGATCTCTCGCAGCCCCGCTTCCATCCGGCCCGTGCCCGCGTGGACCATGTCCATCAGGCCCTCTTCCAGCACCACGTCGATCGCCTTCAGCGCCACCGCACAGCCCACCGGGTGGCCCGAGGCGGTGAAGCCGTGGGGGAACTCCTCGATCGGGTCGATGGCCGCTTGCAGGCGGTCCGTCATCTGCGGCCCAAGCATCACGGCGCCCATCGGAAAATACCCCGCCGTCAACGCCTTGGAAGAGATGATGGCATCGGGAATGAAGTCATAGGTCTGGCACCCCCAGGTGTTCCCGGTACGCCCGAAACCGCAAATCACCTCGTCTGAAATCAGTGGGATGTCGTGGCGCTTCAACACGGCTTGCATGGCCTGGAAGTAGCCGGCAGGCGGCGGGATCACCCCGCCCGCGCCCAGAACGGGCTCTGCAAAGAAGCCCGCAATCGTGTCAGCGCCTTCGCGGGCGATGACGTCTTCCAACTCTTGCGCCAGCCGCTTGGTGAAGTCGGCCTCGCTTTCCCCGTCGCGCCCTTCGCGCCAGTAGTGCGGGCAGGTCAGGTGGATGAAACCGGGCAGGGGCAGCCCGAAGACCTCGTTATAGGGCTTCGCGGTCATCGATGCGCTGACCGCTGTCACCCCGTGGTAGGCATTGCCGCGCGTCAGGATCTTGCGCTTCTTTGGTGCCCCCTCTGCGCGGCCCATGAACCACAGCATCTTCACCATGGTGTCGTTCGCCTCGCTGCCCGAGTTGGTGTAGAACACCTTGCCCCGATCCCAGGGGCTGACCTCGATCAACCGCTCGGACAGTTGCACCGTCTGGTCGGACATGCGCCCGAAAAACGCGTGGTAGCCCGGGAAGCGGTCGTATTGCGCCTTGGCGGCCTCGGCCAGGCCCTTGTGGTCAAACCCCGCCACCATGTTCCAAAGCCCGGAATTGCTGTCGAGGTACTTTTTGCCATTGGTATCAAAGATATAAGGCCCCTCGCCGTGGGTGACGACCACGGTGCCGCGGTCGCGGATCGAGGGGAGGTCGGTGAAGCCGTAAAGCGAGAATTCCTCGGCGCGGGCTTCCCAGGAATTGGGGGCGTAGTGGGTCATGTCGGGCTCTCCATGCGCGATGTGTCGGGAACGCTACGCCTGCCTGCGCCGCCACACAATTGGCATTTGCAAGGCCGCCTCACCTTACGCCAGGGCAAGGCCGGTTTCAGGCAAAGAAACGGATTTTTAGGGAACCCGCACAGCAAACCTCGCGTTGCTTCACTACCAACTCACAAAGAGGAGAGCCACATATGACACGCTTCAAGACACTCGCCGCCACCGCCGCCCTCGCCACCGTGATGGCCCCCGGTTTCGCCCTTGCCGATGCCCATGCGCCTGCCGAGATGAACTCTGGCCGCGTCGGTGCCGACACGATGGAAAACCTGATCCGCTCGTCCAACCTGATCGGCGGCACGGTCTACACCGCCACCGGCGAAGGCGCCATGGGCGAGACCGATTGGTTTGAGATCAACATGTACGACGGCGTCGGTGATGGTTGGGAAATGATCGGCACGGTCGAAGATGTCGTGCTGTCGCGTGACGGCCAACTGACGGGCTTCGTCGTGGAAGACGCCGGTTTCCTGGGCTTCGGGGACGACAGCGTTCTGATCGAGATGAGCAGCCTGCGCATGATCGACGACGGCTCCGGTGACATCCACTGGGTGACGAACATCACCGAAGAGCAGTTCGAGAACATGGAAGAAGTCGAAGAAAACTGGTACTGAACCAGTCTGTTCTGACACGGGAAAGCGGGGGCCATTGTGCCCCCGCTTTTCGTTTGTGCCCCGTTATTTATTCACGATGCCCTCAGGTGCCGTAGGCGCGCACCTCGGATTTCACGTCCTCGGCTGCCGCCAGCAGGGCGCTTGCGATGAAGTCCAGGTCCTCGCGGCTCAGCCGTGCGGGCAGGCGCACGTCGCAGGCGCGCATCAGCATGGCGCGGGTCTGTGGCAGGTCGGGTGTGTCGCCTGGAATGAATTGCCAGTTCCAGAAGGCCCGCGCGTTGTCGGTGGACAGGCCGAAGATCTGCACCTTTACGCCACGAGCGCTGGCGGCCTCGGCAAAGGCGCGGGCCTCGGTGTCTGTCTCGAAGCCTTGCAGGTTGAACTGGATCGAATCCGGCGCGCGTTCTTCCGGCCCCAGCGGGTCGGGAACCGTCAGCCACGGAGAGGTGTTCAGCACGCCCGCCACATAGTCGTGGTTCGCGCGCCCATCGCGCACGCGGCGCGCCACTTCGGGCAACTGCGGGCGGATGACCGCCGCGCTCAGGTTCTGCATCCGCAGGTTGTACAGCGGCAGCTTGTTCTGCCAGCGCCCGAAGGCCAGTTCCAACTCTGGATCGTTCTGGCCTTGCGGGCCCTTGTGCTTCTTCCACGCATGCTCATAGGCGCCCGACATGATCACCGCACGCGCCACAAGGTCTGCGTCGTCGGTGATCAGGATGCCGCCTTCGCCCGCGTTCACCAGTTTGTAGGACTGGAAACTGAAGCAGCCGACGCGGCCAATCGTGCCAATCTTGCGGCCGTGCCACTCGGTCCCCAACGAATGGGCCGCATCCTCGATCAGAGGCACACCGGCCGCGTTGCATGCGGCCTCGATCGCGTCCATGTCCGAGGTGTGGCCCCGCATATGGCTGATCATCACCGCATCGATGCCCGGCAACTTCGCCATGAAATCATTCATATCCACGCGGTAATTCTCACCCACTTCGCACAGCACCGGCGTCATGCCCGCATGGACGATGGACGATGGCACAGCGGCAAAGGTGAAGGCCGGGATCATCACGCGCGCGCCCTTGGGCAGACCCAGGGCCTCCAGCGACAGGAACAGCGCGGCCGAGCAGCTGGACACCGCCAGCGCGTATTTCGTGCCCATCATTACTGCGAATTCCCGCTCCAACAGGGCCACGGGCGCATCCTCGGGGGCGGTATAACGGAACAGGTCGCCGCTTTGCAGCAGCCGGTCAATCTCGGCGCGGGCAGCTTCGGGGATGGGTTCGGCGTCGTAGACGTTTGGCGCGGTCGGGGACATTGTTTCACCATTTCAAAATATGATATTTTGATTTTCTTATTAAGTCAGATGGTCGTGGCTGCAAAGCGACAACGTCGCGTCAGGCCTGAACAGTCGGAATTTCGCTTAGAAACCGATGCGGTCGCGCAACGCAAACCACGACATCGCAAGGGTCAGGATCGGCGCGCGCAGCGCTGTTCCCCCTGGAAACGCAGGGATTTTCAGCGCCTCGAATGTGGCAAGGCCGTCTTCCTGGCCCAGAACGGCCTCGGCCATCACGCGGCCCGCCATGCCGGACAAACCCACCCCGTGGCCCGAGAAACCGGCCCCCGACAAGACGTTGGGCGCCACCCGCGCCACATGGGGCAGGCGTGACGGCGTTATCCCAAGCGATCCGCCCCAGACATGGTCAACTCGCACGCCCGACAGTTGCGGAAACAGCCGCTCCATCCGCGCCACAAGGGCGGTCTGGATGTCGCTGGGGAAGCCGATGGAGTAGCTTTCGCGGCCGCCGAACAGGAACCGCTTTTCATGGTCGAAGCGATAGTAGTTCACCACGAACCTGCTGTCGGACACGGCGATATCGCGGGCCAGAACCTCTTGCCAACGCTCGGGCAGGGGCTCGGTCGCGGCAATGAACGAGTTGATCGGCATAACGCGCCGGTTCACCTGCGGCAGGATATTGGGCAGGTAGCCGTTGCCCGCCACGATCACATGGCCCGCATCCACGCGCCCCCGTGGCGTGTGCAGGACCGCGCGATGCCCCATTTCCAAGTCGGTCACTTCCGTCCGCTCGTGGATCACCGCGCCCGCCGCGTGCGCCTCGCGGGAAAGGGCCAGGGCATAGGCCAGGGGCTGCACATGCCCGCCGCTTTCATCCAGTGTGCCGCCCACATACGCGGGCGCCCTGACCAGGTCGGCGAAGGCCGCCTGGCCCATGACCTCGATGTTGACGTCATAATGACGGGCCATGTGCTCGGCCTCGAACCTGGCATCGGCAAGGGCCAGTTTGTCGTATTCGCCGTGCGCGATGCCGGGGCGAAAATGCGTTTTGAGCGCGGTGTCGCAGATCGCGCGAAGTTGCGCCTTCCCGGCTTCCGAAAGGTCCCACAGGGCGCGGGCACGATCCTTGCCGAACCGCTCTTCCAGCGCCCTTTGCCCCATGTTGTAGCCGGATTGCACCTGCCCGCCATTGCGCCCCGAGGCGCCGAATCCAACCCGGTGCGCATCCAGAACGACCACGCTGCGCCCCGCGCGCGCCAGCGTCAGCGCCGCCCACAGCCCGGTGAAACCCGCGCCTATCACCGCAA
Source organism: Gymnodinialimonas phycosphaerae (assembly GCF_019195455.1). Taxonomy (NCBI): domain Bacteria; kingdom Pseudomonadati; phylum Pseudomonadota; class Alphaproteobacteria; order Rhodobacterales; family Paracoccaceae; genus Gymnodinialimonas; species Gymnodinialimonas phycosphaerae. The sequence goes on from NZ_JAIMBW010000001.1 coordinate 4,123,239, forward strand.
CATCGACCCTGACGGAGCCTGTCAGCGGCAGATGCTCGGGCGGCTCCAACTCGGCGGCATAGACCGAGGGCGCATGGTGGCCGGGGCGGTCGTTTCGATAGAGGGCGCTCATGGTTGCTCCGTTTCGATCACCAAACGCACCGGACAGGCGATGGTCGTGGGCTGCCCCTCGGCCATGGCGCGCAGGTTGTCGGCGGTCAAACAGCCTGCGTCCAGGTAGTCGCCCAGGTCAGGCTCGGACCGTGGCGCGCCAAGTACAACGGTATCGACGGGGAACCAGACCAGCTCAACCGGCCACCCATCCCAGAGCCACACCGCCAGCGCCGCCCCCGCCAAGGTGATCAGCGCGGTGTTTTGCCACCAGCGAAGGGATCCCGGTTCAGACATTCAGCAACAAATGCTCCCGCTCCCAGGGGCTGATGACGTGGAGGAACTCGGTATATTCCAACTGCTTGACGGCGGCGTAGATGCGGCAGAATTCCGCGCCCAGAACTTGTTGAACGCCGAGGTTGGTTTCCAGAAGTCCCAGCGCATCGCCAAGCCCGCGCGGCACGCCCGATTCCGCCGAATAGGCGTCTCCGGTGAATTCATCGGAGGGGCCTTCGCCCTCGATCAAGCCCAGATACCCGGTGGCCAGGCTGGCCGCGATCCCGAGGTAGGGGTTGCAATCCATCCCCGGAAGCCGGTTCTCCACCCGCCGCGCAGAGGCGTCCGAAACCGGCACCCGCAGCCCGGTGGTGCGGTTGTCACGCCCCCATTCAAGGTTAATCGGCGCGGCAAAATCGGGGACGTAGCGGCGGTAGCTGTTCACGTAGGGCGCCAGAAGGGCGATCACGGCGGGCATGTTGCGTTGCATCCCGCCGATGAAATGCATGAATTCCGGCGTCTCCGCGCCCCCTTCGTCCGAGAAGATGTTCTGGCCTGTCGCCGCATCGACGACGGAGTGGTGGATATGCATGGCTGATCCCGGCTCTCCGGCGATGGGTTTGGCCATGAAGGTGGCGTACATGTCGTGCTTGAGCGCGGCCTCTCGAATCATCCGCTTGAAGAAGAACATTTCATCGGCCAGCTTGACGGGATCGCCGTGGCGCAGGTTCAACTCGATCTGTCCGGCGCCGCCTTCCTGCAGGATGCCGTCGATCTCCAACCCCATGGCATCGGCAAAGTCGTAGATGTCATCGATGACTTGCCCGTATTCATCCACGGCAGACATGGAATAGGCCTGCCGCGCGGCGGCACGCCTGCCGGAGCGGCCCATGGGCGGCTCGATTTCACGGGCCGGGTCGGTGTTGGGGGCGACGAGGTAAAACTCCATCTCGGGCGCGACGATCGGCTGCCAGCCCTTGGCGTTGTAAAGCGCGACCACGCGCTTGAGGACGTTGCGCGGCGCGAAGCTGACCGGGTCGCCTTTCTGATCGGTGATGTCGTGGATCACCTGCAGCGTCCAGTCGGCGGTCCAGGGCGCGGGCAGGGCAGTATCGAAATCCGGGGTCAGGATCATGTCGGGCTCGGTGAAACCATCGGCGACGGTATCGGCCCAATCGCCAGTGATGGTTTGGAAAAAGATCGAGTTGGGCAGGTAGAATTGCGCCTGCCGCGCGAATTTCGCGCCGGGCATGGCTTTGCCCCGCGCCACGCCTGCAAGGTCCGCGACGATGCATTCGACCTCATCCAGGGTGCGCCCGTCGAGGTATTTTCGCGCAATCTCGGGCAGCTTGGCGATGAACTCGGCGGGGATCATGCGGGCATCTTTCGGGCAAAGGCCGGGGCTTGGGTGGCATCCGCGCCTTCCAGCACATCGGCCAACCAATCGGCGATCAGGCGGTTGTCGTTGGGCAGGGGTAGCTGCGCCTTGGCGTGGGCCACGCGATCGGGTGCCACCGCGTCGCCTTTCAGCGTGATGAGGGTTTCGATCACGGTGTTCTCGAACTCTGGATGCGGTTGCGTCGTCAGGATGCGCGGGCCGATGGCGACAATGGCATTGGCGCAGAAGTCCGAGGAGGCATGGACCGTTGCGCCCGGGGGCAAGCGAGTGACCTGGTCCTGGTGCCAGGCGTTCAGGGACAGGGTCCGGTCGCCGACCGTGTAATCGGTGCGACCCACGGACCAGCCGTCCTTGAATTTCTCGACCGTACCGCCAAGGGCCTGGGCGATGATCTGATGCCCGAAGCAGGAGCCGACGAGGGGGATATTCGCATCGCGGATGGCACGAATCAGCTCTTCCAGCGGGGGGATCCAGGGGTGATCTTCATAGGCGCCATGTCTGGAGCCGGTGACAAGCCAGGCGTCGGCGGCCTCGGGGCCTGGCGGGAACTCCCCATCGACAACGGACCAGAGGGTTTGCGTAAAACCCCGATGCGCGAAGAGGTTGCCGAAAAGCGTGGCGTAGGGGCCGTCGGTGGCGGCGACTTCAGCGGGGACGTGGCCGGTTTGCAGGATGCCGAGGTGCATGGATCTGGTCCTCAAGTAGCGGAGCGGTAGGACATGGATGAGTCCTCAAGTAGCGGAGCGGTAGGACATGGATGAGTCCTCAAGTAGCGGAGCGGTAGGACATGAACAAATTCTCATGTGGCTAGGGCTCCGGCGAAGGTATGGGCGCGCGGGGCGCGCGGCAAGGGCACGCAAACTCTTGCAAGAGTTTGCACACGTCCTTGCAAGGACGTGGACCAGAGCCTTGCAAGGCTCTGCCAAGACTTTTGCAAAAGTCTTGGGCCGCGCGTGTGTGTGGGCGTCACACGGTATCGAGGTAGAGTTCCTGCTGCTCTTCCGGGCTGAGCTCGGCCATGTAGCGCAGTTCCTGGCGCTTTGTGGCCAGGAACGTTTCGCGCAGTTCGGGGGCGAAAATGCGTTTGATTTCATCGGAGGTATCGAAGGCCTTGATCGCGTCGGCCCAGGTCAGAGGCAGTTGCGGCAGGTCTGCCGAGTAGGCGCTGCCGGTGACGGCGGGGGCCGGCGGTTTGCCTTGCTCGATCCCGTCGAGCGCTGCGCCAAGGACGGCGGCGAGGAACAGGTAGGGGTTGATATCGCCGCCTGCCACGCGATGCTCGATCCGGCGGGCGGCTGGATTTCCGGCGGGGATGCGCAGGGCCGTGGTGCGGTTCTCATAGGCCCATGCGGCGGCCGTGGGGGCGTGGGCGCCGGGCACAAAGCGGTCATAGCTGGTCGCGTGGGGCGCGAAGACCAGCATGGAGCCGGGCATGGCGGCAAGGCAGCCTGCGATGGCGTGGTGCAGGGCTTCGGATCCTTCCGCGCCGCCGTTGTCGAAGATGTTGTTGCCGTCGTGGTCGAGCACGCTGAAGTGCGTGTGCAGCCCATTGCCCGCGTAATCGGGATAGGGTTTGGCCATGAAGCTGGCGGCAAACCCGTGGGACCGCGCAAGGCCGCGCGTCAGCACCTTGAAGAGCCAGGCATCGTCGGCAGCTTTCATCGCGTCGGGCTGGTGGTCCATGTTGATCTCGAACTGGCCGGGGCCGGCCTCGGAGATCATCGTGTCGGCGGGGATGTCCATCGCCTCGCAGGCGTCATAAAGCGCCGTCAGGAAGGTGTCGAAGGCATCGAGTTGGCGGAGCGCGAGGATTTCCGCCTGTTGGCGGCGGATGCCCGACCGCGGCGAGGGGGGCACGCGCAGCTCTCGGCCGCGATCGTCGATGATGTAGAATTCCAGCTCGGTGGCCACAACCGGCGTCAGCCCGCGCGCCTTGTAGCGGTCGACCACGCGGGCGAGCGCATGGCGCGGGTCACCCATGTAGGGTGTACCGTCCTCGTGAAACATCCAGATCGGCAGGATCGCCGTGGGCGTGTCCAGCCAGGGGACGGGAACGAAACCCCGTTCCGTTGGTTTCAGGATGCCGTCGGGGTCGCCCGCCTCGAACACCAGGGGGCTGTCGTCGATGTCTTCGCCCCAGATGTCGAGGTTCAGGACCGAATAGGGAAAGCGCGTGCCGTCCTTGATCGCCTTGCCCGCAAAGCGCCGCGCCACGCGTTTGCCACGCGCCTGCCCGTTGAGGTCCGAGGCGACCATGCGGATGGATTTGATTTGCGGATTGTCGTGAAGGAAGTCGGACGGGCTTTGAGGGGAGGTCATGGGACACACGGCGTTGTTTCGCAGTGGGCTTACGCCCGCCCGCGCCCCCTCGCAAGTACTACCGGATCAGGTTGGGCCGAATGCGCAGGCGGGGGCGCGCGTCCGAGGGCAGGTGGCGGTTCAGGCGGCGGTTGATCGCCCCGAACAGCGCGATGACGCCGAGGGTCAGGATGACGAAATAGACCGCCACGATCGGGTAGGGGATAAACGGGTTATAGGTGCGGTCGGCGAAATAGGAGGCGTAGTAAAGCGCGTCGCCGCGTTGTTGGAAGGCGGGAAAAGAACTGAAGAAGACAAGCGCCGTGGCGTGGAACAGGAAGATCGCCTCGTTGGTATAGGCGGGCCAGGCCAGCCGCATCGTCGTGGGGAAGGTGATGCGGCGGAATTTCTTCCAGCCGGTCAGGCCATAGGCGTCGGCGGCCTCCAGATCGCCCTTGGGCACGGTGCGCAGCGCGCCGTAGAAGATCTCGGCGGCATAGGCGGAGGTGTTGAGGAACAGCACGATCAACGCGCCAAGCCAGGCGCGGGCGAGCCAGCGGGTCTCGGCCTCGATGGCGATGCCGAAGATCTCGAATTCATAGCCCAGGCGCGGCAGCATCACGAAGGCCTCGTAGGCCATGAAGAACTGGATGAAGAGGGGCGAGCCGCGGAACAGGAAGATGAACCACTCCGCCGGTTTGCGGGCGATTGCGCGGGGGGAGGCCTTGGCCACGGCGAGGGCGACGGCGAAAAAGAAGCCGAGCGACAGGGCGAGGGCGCCGAAGTAGACGTTCCAGATCATGCCGGAGCCGATCAGGGTGACCTGCTCGCAGAGCGTGACCTCGCCCTGGGGCAGGGCACGTTCGCCGATGCCGATGGCGCGCAGGGCGTAGGACTGGATGGTGTCAAGGCAGCTCATGACTGCGCCTCCGGGGCGAAAACCCTTGCAAGGGTTTTCCCACGCCCTTGCAAGGGCGTGATCAGAGCCTTGCAAGGCTCTGGCAAGACTTTTGCAAAAGTCTTGGGCGTGGGGCGGTTGTGGTGCGTCATGCCGGGGCCTTTCGCATGGCTTCACCGCCTGCGGTGGCCTGGCCCTTGGAGAGCCGCGCGGTAAGGCGGGTCAGCACGATTTCCGAGACGCGGGTGAAGCAGAGGTAGAAGACCAGCAGGCCCAGGAAGTACCAGAACCGCCAATCGGGGTGGGGATAGGCGAAGCGGGAATTGCGCGAGCCGCCGATTTCCCGCGCCCAGTAGACGATATCCTCGATCCCCAGAAGGAACAGCAGCGGCGTCGCCTTGATCAGGATCATCCAGATGTTGGAAAGACCCGGCAGCGCGTAGACCCACATCTGCGGCACCAGGATACGCCAGAAGGTCTGGCGCTGGGACATGCCGTAGGCGGCGGCCGTTTCCAGTTGCGCCTTGGGCACGGCCCCCATGGCGCCGTAGAGCACGTTGCCGCAGAAGGCGCCGAAGACGATGGCATAGGTGAAGGCCGCAAGGCCGAAGTTATAGGCCTCGTGCACCCATTGCGGCGCGCTGCCCTGGGGCGTGCGGCCGGCGTCGCAGACAAGGAAATTGGCGCCCTGGCGGATCGGCTCGTCCCAGTCGGGGCAATTGATCGAGTGGCGGAGGAACTCGATCCCCTGGTCGAGGACGAGCACGAAGAACAGGAAGAACACGATGTCCGGCACGCCGCGCACCATGGCGGTGTAGCCCTTACCGATCAGGCGCAGCGGCAGGGTGCGCGCGCGCGACGCGGAGGCGGCGCCGAAGCCCATGGCCAGCGACAGCGGAGCGGCGATGGCGAGCAGGGCGAATACCGTCAGGAACGACTGGTAGAACAGCATATGCACGCCATTGGTCAGGTAGCAGCTGAACCATTGGAAAGTGGCGAGAGTGGAGGGGTCTGAGCAAAAGCTGAACATGGGGTGTGGGGGGGCGGGCCTTGGGATTGAGTTGTATTTGGCAAGATGAAGGGGAGAGCGTGGTGCGAGGCGGGGACCGGGGTCAAGGGGTGTCGTTGGGCTCAGGAGGTTGTGCCGCGTGGGTCTGGCGGCGCGTGTCGAGGGCAATGGCCAGTGTCGAGAAGAAAAGGACGGGTATCGAGAGCGGGTATAGGGCGGCAGAGATATGCGTCACCCAAGGAGAATAGGGAGGTCCGTCGCGAAGGCTGAGGCGGGCAACACGCAACATGTTTTCGCTGGCCCAAGCAGGCGTTGCCGCGAAGGCGTCGACGCAGGGTGGTGGCAGCGTCTCTGGTTCCAGACAGTCCACAATGGTGCGTTGGACCGTCAAATAGCCCGCGAAGTTGCGATTGTGCCACTCCAGGGTCTTCAGGCCAAGATGCAGGCCGGGCCAGATCGGCGCCGCCATGCAGAACGCGGCGCCCCAGGTGAGGGCGCCGCGCCGGTAGATGGAACGGGTGCGTTCCGTCACCGCTTTACCAGGTCGCGGCGTCTTCGCCGAACCATTCCAGGATCAGCGCGTTCAGCGTGCCGTCTTCCTTCATCGAGGTGATGGCCGCGTCGAATTGCGCGATCAGCGGATCGCCTTCGCGCAGGCCCATGCCGATGCCGCCGCCCAGTTGCACGGGGTCGAGGATCACCATCAGGTCCGCGTCTTCGTCCGCGATCGGCACGAGGAAATCACCGTCGGCGAAGACGGCGTCGGCCTCGCCGTTGCGCACGGCGGCGACGGTTTCATCGGGGGTGGCGAATTCGACCAGCGTCACACCGTCGAGCCCGGCGATATAGCCCGCCTGGATCGTGTTGGTCTGGGCCGCGATCACGGCGCCTTCCATGGACATGCCGTCGTCCATGCCGACAAACAGCGACGAGGCGGGCGGCGTGTAGCCCTGGGTGAAGTCGATGACTTCATCGCGCTCAGCGGTAATCGACATGCCGGCCATGATCGTGTCGTAGTTGCCGGACGTCAGGTTCGGGATGATGCTGTCCCAATCGTTGCTGACCCATTCGCAGGTCAGTTCGGCGCGCGCGCAGAGCTCGTTGCCGAGGACGATCTCGAACCCGTCAAGCTCGCCTGCGTCGTTGATGAAGTTATAGGGCTCATAGGCACCTTCGGTGCCCATACGCACGACCGAGTGGGCGTCGGCAAACGCCATGCCTGCGGTGAGCGTCAGGGCGGTGGTGGCAAGGATCAGTTTTTTCATTTTGGTATCTCCCGTTGGGTTGGTTCTTGAGGGGTTAACTCAGGGGTGGGCCTGTGTCGCACAGGGCGATCGGGTCGTCTACGGCGTCACTCAACCATTGGCGGGTGATCGCGGTGATGATCCCGTCATGGGACAGGTCGATCAGCTGGGCGTCAAGCGCTGCCGCAAGGTCAGGGCGTTCGGGCGATACCGCAATCGACGTGCCGCCGCTGCGGATCGGCATCTCTCCGGCGGGGATCAGGGCGGCGCGGTTGGGGTAGTTTTCCACCGCCGGGGTGGGGCCGAAATAGGCCTGCAGCGCGCCCGAGACGACGGCATCCATGGCGGCGTCATCCTCGGAAAACAGGCGCAGGTCCAGCCCGGCCTCGGCCAGGGCGGCGTGGTGCAGCGTGCCCCGCAGCACGGCGATGGGGCCAGAGCGCGGATCGTGGGACGGGTCGCGCGTGAAGAACGTGCCATGCATCCCGCCCGGGGACAGCGGGCGGTAGGGGCAGGTCATATGGACCCGCGCCGCCCGCTCCTCGGAATAGCCAAGGGCATTGGCGGCGATGTCGATGCGGCCCGCTTCCAGGGCCGGGAAGATGACGTCGAAGGGCATGAACTCCCACCGGCAGGTCCAGCCCGCGCGGGTGCAGAGCTCGGCCAACAGGTCCCCCTCCAGTCCGGTGACGGGGGCGCGGCCGGTGTGGATGATCATCGGCGGGTAGGTCGAGGAGGTGCCGATCACCACCTCCTGGGCGTTGGCCGGGGCGGCGAGGGTGGCGAGGGTGGCAAGCAGGAGGAACGCGCGGATCATCGACTACCCCGTGCCGGAGTGGCTGAGGAACTGGCGCAAGCGGGCGCTTTCCGCGTTGCCGAAGATCTGCGAGGGCGGGCCCTGTTCCTCGATCAGGCCCTGGTGCAGGAAGATCGTGTGGGACGAGAGATCGCGGGCCATGCGCATATCGTGGGTGACGAGGATCATCGTGCGGCCTTCTTCGGCGAGGCCGCGGATCACCTGGATCACTTCTTGCTCCAGTTCCGGGTCAAGCGCGCTGGTCGGCTCATCGAACAGCAGCGCGCGGGGTTCCATGCAGAGCGCGCGGGCGATGGCGGCACGTTGCTGTTGCCCGCCCGACAGCTCGGACGGCCAGGCGTCGCATTTCGCGCCGATGCCAACCTTGTCGAGGATCTTGCGGGCGCGGTCCTCGACCTCGGCGCGGTCCTCGCCCAGAACCGTGACCGGGGCCTCCATCACGTTTTGCAGGATGGTCATGTGGGACCAGAGGTTGAAGCTTTGGAACACCATCGACAGGTTGGTGCGGATCAGGCGGACTTGTTCGGCATCCGCCGGGCGGCGGTGGTGGCCGGTGCCTTTCCAGCGGATCGGGTCACCTTCGAAGATGATCTCGCCCTGTTGGCTGTCTTCCAGCAGGTTGGCGCAGCGCAGAAGCGTGGACTTGCCGGACCCCGACGAGCCGATCAGCGCCACGACATCACCGGAGCAGGCCGTCAGGTCGATGCCCTTCAGCACTTCGAGCGCGCCGAAGCTTTTGTGCAGGCCGGTGATCTCGATCACCGGGGGGGGAGTGGTGGTCACGGGTGCAGGTCCCTCACGTATCACAGAGATTTGTGCGCAAGCGGCGCGTGATTGCAACGGTCATGGTGTAGTTTCCCTAGGGGAATGCGGGCGATTCAAGCGTTTTCCCTGGCGTTTTCGGCGGCGTTTGGGGCGATTGGCGCCGGATCGGGCAGGGGCAGGTCAAAGTAGGCGGCATCGGGCAGGGCCACGAGACCGCGCAGCAGGAGCGTGTCCTGATGGGCCGGGGGCAAGGCCGCGAGGGCCTGGGTCACGGCGGCATGGAGCGGGGCGGGATCGTTGGTACGGGCGGTGATCAGCGTTTGGCCCGGCGCGGCATCGGTGCTGGCGATGATGCGCAGGTGTCCGGCGGAGGCGTCGTAGCGCTGGATCATGTGCCAGCTGATCGCATCGATCGCGGCGATGTCGGCGTGCCCCTCGGCGATGGCACGGGCCGAGGCGCTGTGGGCGCCTGTCAGGAGGGCATGGGTGAAGGCAAAGCCACGGTTGTGGGCGTAGGCCCAGGCCGCGCCCCAGCCGGAATGGCTGTCGGCCTCATTCACCGCAAGGCGGGCCGTGACGAAGGCTGCGGGCGCATCGCGCGGGTCGTCCTTGCGGGTGACGAAATACGAGACGTAGTGGCCCCGTGGCGTGTCCGGCAGGCCATAGTCGCAGGTTCCGATGCGGTGTGTGTGGGCATGGACGTGGGTGCGGTAGGGCAGGTTGCAGATCTGGCCGAGAAGCAGATCGGGCCGGGTCCAGGTTTGCGTGTGCGCAATGGTATGGTCGAGCGCGGCAGGCGCGTCCTGGCCATGGTCGCGCAGGGCGTCGCGGACCAGGGCCCAGAGCGCATCATGGGCGGCCCGCGTCTCGGGACGCAGGTACATGGGCAAGGTGGCGAGCATGGTGTTGGGGCTTACAGGTTTGCCTCGACCCGCTGGCGGGCCAGATTGCTGTCGCGATCGGTGATGCCGAGCATCGGCGCCACGAGGCGCATCAGCGCATCCTCATCCTCGTCGCGGGCCCCATCGGCCAGGACGATCTCCCACAGGGCCTCGATCACATCCAGACGATCGTCGTGGTCCACGGCATCCTTGATGGCGCGGGTGAAGCGAACGGTGTCGGGGGCCTGTGCCTCCAGCGCCTCGGCCTGGGCGCGCAGGGTCTTGGCTTGGCCCGGCAAAAGGCCGTAGCGGTCGGCCAGCAAGGCGTCGATGCGGGCGATTTCGACAGCGGCATAGTCGCCGTCGGAGCGGGCAAGGCGGACCAGAAGCGCGGCAAGCGCAAGGCGCGCATCAGCAGGCGTAAGCGGTTCCGGGGCGGGCGCGGCGAGGCGTTTGAGGATATCTGCGATCATCCGACCGGTATATCGCCGGCTGCGCCGGGGGGGAAGGCTTTTGCAAAAGCCTTCTTCTTTCCTTGCAAGGAAAGATCCCAGAGCCTTGCAAGGCTCTGTACAAATCCTTGCAAGGATTTGGGCCGACGCGTGGGCACCGGACTCAGCTCGGGGGCACGCGGATCTGGCCCTGGGCGATCTTGACGGCCTGACCCGCCACGCGGATGGCGGTGATCTGCGCACCGTCGGTGTCGACGGTCAGGCGCAGGTCCGAAGGGCGGCCCATTTCGACGCCTTGCTTGAGGTGAAAGGTCGTGGTGCCGGAGGCAGGCAAGGCGCCGTTGGCGTGGAGTTGGCCCGCCAGAAGCGCCGTGGCAGAGCCGGTTGCCGGATCTTCGGCGATGCCTGCGGGGGGATCGAACATGCGGGCCTGGATACTGTCCGGGCCCGTGAGGACATAGGCGTAGATCGCCCCTGTATCGCCTGCGGTCTGTCGCGTTTGAGTGAAGGCAGGCTCCTGGATCGTGATCTTCGCCAGCGATTCTAGGGACGTGACCTCTACATACAGGAAGCTGGGGCCGCCTTCGAAATTGCCGAAAGGGGTGGGGGCGAGGTCTTCGTCCGCCAGCCCCAGGGCGGCGGCGAGGGTGGCGCGATCCGGAGCGGAGGGGAGGGCGCGGGGCAGCTTGGGGGCGGTGAATTCCGCCATGCCGCCTGCGATCGTGACCGGCACGAGGCCCGCGACTTCTTCCAGGATCACCTCGGAGGCATTGCCCGCCATGTGCAGGGCGCAGCCGATGGTGGGGTGACCTGCGAAGGGGATCTCTGCCGTGGGGAAAAAGATGCGGACCTTGGCGGTATGGGCGGGATCATCGGGGGTCTGCACGAAGATCGTCTCACTCAGGTTGAACTGGCGCGCGATGGTTTGCATCTGCGCCGTGCTCAGGCCATCGGCCCCTTCGACAATCGCCAGGGGATTGCCAGTGAAAGGCGTGTCGGTGAAGACGTCGTAGATGTGGAAATCGAGCATGGCTTTGGCCCCGTTTGCATGGATGCAAACAAGGGTGCGCGTCCGTGGTCCGGAGGACAAGGGCGGTTCGCATGACGATCTGTGATGGGCCGTTGTGGGGCCCGTGATCGTGGCGTGTCGTAAGGGGCCAAGGGTAAGTAAGCGGCGCCGCTTGAGACAACGGAAGGGCAACCCGCCGGGGTGTGAAGCCGGTGGGAAGGACGTGTTGCGCGATCCTGACGGGGGCCTGCACCTTGTTGGAGGTGGTCTGAGGCGCCCGCCGCATCCGTCTGGCTTTGCCCAAGGTGCCTTTTGAGGGGTCACGTCGGGCGGTGATGATCATCGAGGCGAGGGTATAGCGCGGGTCGCAGGGGTGTTGCGCGAAAACGCGCAGGTGCGCGCGGTGGGAGGGCGGCGCTTGGTGCAAAGAGCCTGAAATGTGGCCCGCAAGAGTTGACACGTCGCCCGGGTTTCGACCCACTTGACCCTGAAACAGCGGGGAGCGTGAGACATGCGGTCAGATTTGTGCAGTTTGCTTGGCATCGAAAAGCCGATCTTTTCCGCCCCGATGGGAGGCGCGGCTGGCCCTGATCTTGTCGCCTCGGTCTGCAATGCGGGGGCTTACGGCGTCATTCCGCTTTGGGGCAAACCGGTAGATCAGGTGGCGGCGGGCATTGACCAGATCCGGGCGCTGACGGATCGACGTTTTGCCGTGAACCTGAACCTGTCGTTTGCCTATGAAGACGCGCTGGAGGCCTGCATCCAGGCTGGTGTCCATGGCGTTTCGCTGTTTTGGGGGATGGAGCCCTCGGCGATCGCGCGCGCCAAGGCGGGCGGTCTCGTGGTCATGTCCAGTGTCGGCTCCGTCGCCGAGGGCCAGGCCGCAGAGGCGGCGGGTGCCGATATCATCATCGCACAGGGGTGGGAGGCGGGCGGGCATGTCTGGGGGCAGGTCAGCACGATGGCGCTGGTGCCTGCCATGGTCGATGCCGTGGGGGTGCCCGTGGTCGCGGCGGGCGGCATCGCAGACGGACGCGGCATGGCGGCGGCCTTCATGTTGGGGGCCTCTGGCGTCTGGATCGGCACACGCTTCTTAGCCAGCCGGGAGGCGACGATCCATCCTGATTATCTGACCCACGTCCTCGGGGCATCCGAGGCGCAGACGGAATGGTATCACGACCTATATGACGTGGCATGGCCGAACGCGCCGCACCGGGCCTTGAGCAACTCGACCGCTCGGGCGTGGCGGGACGCTGGCGCGGCGCCCCCGGGCCAGCGTCCCAACGAGCACGAGATCATCGGGACGCGTCCCGGCGGCGATCCGGTTGTCAGGTATCAAAGCTACACGCCGTTGCCCGGAACGACCGGCGATGTCGAAGCGATGTCGCTTTGGGCGGGCCAGGGTGTGGCGCTTGTGCGTGAAGTGCAAGGGGCGGCGGAAATCGTGGATGAGATCTTCGACGAAGCGATGACATGTCTTGCGGGTGGACCCGGCAAACCGGGACCGAACTGATCGCCGTCAAGCGTGGTGCAGGCCAAGCAGCGGCAAGGGATTGGCTTTGACATGGGCCGTGCGCTCAGTTTAAATGAACAAGCGTTCAATTACCGGGAGGGATGGCGATGTTTCTGGGCTCGATGAACTTTGATCTGGGGGAAGATGTCGCCGCGTTGCGCGACCTGGTGCATGCGTGGGCGCAGGAGCGGGTGAAACCGCTGGCCGCCCAAACCGACCGCGACAACGCCTTTCCCAACGAGCTGTGGCCCGAGATGGGAGAGCTTGGCCTTCTGGGCATCACGGTGGACGAGGAATATGGCGGCGCGGGGATGGGATACCTGGCGCATCTGGTGGCGGTCGAAGAGATCTCTCGCGTGTCGGCCTCCATCGGGTTGTCCTACGGGGCGCATTCCAACCTTTGTGTGAACCAGATCAAGCTGAACGGCACGGATGAGCAGCGTGCGAAGTACCTCCCGAGGCTGGTCAGTGGCGCGCATGTGGGTGCGCTGGCGATGAGCGAGGCGGGCGCGGGTTCGGACGTGGTCAGCATGTCTTTGCGGGCCGAAAAGCGGAACGACCGCTATGTGCTGAACGGCACGAAATACTGGATCACCAACGGGCCGGATGCCGATACGCTGGTGGTCTATGCCAAGACCGACCCGGAGGCCGGGTCCAAGGGGATCACGGCGTTTCTGATCGAGAAGGAGATGCAGGGGTTCAGCACCTCGCCGCATTTCGACAAGATGGGCATGCGCGGGTCGAACACGGCAGAGCTGGTGTTCGAGGACGTGGAAGTGCCGTTCGAGAATGTCCTCGGCGAAGAAGGACGCGGCGTGCGCGTGCTGATGTCGGGCCTTGATTACGAGCGCGTCGTGCTGTCGGGGGTAAACATCGGCATCATGGCGGGCTGCCTGGACGAGGTGATGCCCTACCTGAAAGAGCGCAAGCAATTCGGCAAGCCGATCGGGGATTTCCAGCTTATGCAGGGCAAGATCGCGGATATGTACACGTCGATGAACTCGGCCCGCGCCTATGCCTATGAGGTCGCCAAGGCCTGCGACCGGGGGCAGGTCACGAGGCAGGACGCGGCGGCTTGCGTGCTATATGCTTCGGAAGGGGGGATGAAGGTCGCCCATCAGGCCGTGCAGGCGATGGGCGGGGCGGGGTTCATGAACGACTCGGCGGTCAGCCGCATGTTCCGCGACGCCAAGCTGATGGAGATCGGGGCGGGCACGTCCGAGATCCGGCGCATGCTGGTCGGCCGCGAGTTGATGGGAATGATGTGAGATTTGGCGGGTGTGGGGATTTGAGTTTTTTGAGCAAGATGAAAGGGGAAGCGTCGGCGCGCTTGTGTGAGGGCCGCGCGGGGGCCTGGGCATGATGCGCCAGATCGCCTTGCCGTTGGCCTTGATCCTGACGCTGGCGGGCGTGGTCGGGCTGTACCTGGGCGTGGCCTCGGCACCCTTGAGCGAAAGCGAGATCATCGAGCGTCACGCAGCGGACTACGTGGCGCAGACGGGCCGCGCGCGGACAGATTGCTACGCGGTGCCTGCGGGTGTGGAGGGGGTGCGGATGATCGTGATTTGCGAGGCGGAAGGATCCGAGGCCTGGTTCGTGGCCGTCGACGACCGCGGCGAGCCGGTCGATGCGGCGGTTTTGTTCGAGGAGGGGACGACATGAGGGCGCTGGCGCTGATCCTGACGCTGCTGGCAGGCCCTCTGGCGGCGCAAAGCTGGGGCGACGGTGCGCCGGATACGCCGCGTTTCGAGGTGTGCCTGCCCGAGCAGATGGCCGCCTTCGAGCAGGCCTTGCAGACGCCCGGCTATGGGGCGGATTGGGCGGTGGGCTCGATCAATGTCCATTGGGTGCAGCATTGCGGCTATCTGGCGATGGGGATCTGCCAGGTCTCGGACAACTCGCTGATCTGCCAGCGCCGCCTGCGCGCCGCGTTCGAGGCGCGTGCGGCGCAGATGCGGGCGCTGTTGTCCGCGCCGGACGGGGTCGAGGGGCCGCTGGCGCCCTTGTACGCAAGGGTTCACACGCTGGCCCATGGGACGAATGCGGGGGATGATTGCGCCGGGTGGGATTATCGACGCGGTCTTTGGTGCGACAGTTTTCAGGCGGCGCTGAAGTTCGAAGAGGCGGTATGGGCCTGGCAGTTGGCGCGGCTGATGGGGGTCATGGGGCCGCTGGATTGGGACGCGTTGGCGGATTTGGGGGATGCGCGATGATTTGCGCACCGATGATTTGCGCACCGATGATTTGCGCACAGGGGATTTGCGCACGGGGGATCCTGGGCGTTGTGATGGCGGCTTTTGCGGCGGGCGGGGCCGTGGCGCAGGACGGGCCGCGCCCGGCGGCGATTGCCAGCGGGATCGCGCAGGAATGCCTGCGCCTGAGCGATGCCGCGATCGAGCAGTCCCTGGCCGACGATCTGGCGGAGGCGGATCAGGCGGTGCTTGTGGAGACCTTCGAGCAGGCCACGTTCGAGTGCCTCGGCCTGTCGATGGAGATCTGCGAATGGCAGGAGGCGGGCGTGGCGTGTCTGGGCGATCTGGCCGCATGGGTGCGGACGCATCGCGCCGCGATCGTGGCGCGTCTGGCGGACGTCACCTTATCCGAGCCCGCTGCCCTGGCACGGGCCGGGGCAGAGGCTGACACGACGACATGCGATCATATGAGTGACGCGGAGCGGGAGCGCTATTGCGAGATCGTGTCCGAGGGCGTCGCATTGGAAGATGCCTACGGGGCGTGGCGCATGGCGCGCCGGGAGGGGGCGGTCGATCTGGTCGGCCATGACCCGATTGATCTGGAGAGACTGCAATGAAGTTGAAATCCTCCTTTGTGGCGGGGTCCGAGGACGCCCGCGCCAACCGTGACGCGCATCTGGACGCCTTGCGTGTCGTCCGGGAGGCGGCGGATCTGGCGGCGGCGGGCGGCGGGGCGCGGTCGCGGGAGCGGCACCTGTCACGGGGCAAGATGCTGCCGCGCGAGCGGGTGGCGAACTTGCTGGACGCGGGGTCTCCGTTTCTGGAGGTGGGCGCACTGGCGGGCCATGGCCTGTACGATGGCGCAGCACCCTGTGGCGGCGTCATCGCCGGTGTCGGCCGGGTCATGGGCCGCGATGTCATGGTCGTTTGCAATGATGCGACGGTGAAGGGCGGGACGTATTACCCGATTACGGTGAAGAAGCATTTGCGCGCCCAGGAAATCGCCGAGGAATGCAGGCTGCCCTGTATCTATCTGGTGGACTCGGGCGGTGCGAACCTTCCGAACCAGGACGAGGTGTTCCCGGATCGGGACCACTTCGGGCGGATTTTCTACAATCAGGCGCAGATGTCCGCCAAGGGCATCGCGCAGATCGCGGTGGTGATGGGCTCGTGCACGGCGGGCGGGGCCTATGTGCCTGCGATGGCAGACGTGAGCATCATCGTGAAGGAGCAGGGGACGATCTTTCTGGCCGGCCCGCCCTTGGTGAAAGCGGCAACCGGAGAGGTCGTGACGGCCGAGGATCTGGGCGGCGGAGAGGTGCACACGCGTTTGTCGGGTGTGGCCGATTACCTGGCCGAAGATGACGCACACGCGCTGGCGCTTGCACGGCGCGCGGTGGGATCATTGGATGGGTTCAGTGAGCGGTATGGCGTGACGTTGGGCGGGCGTCCCCCGGCCTATGACCCGGAGGAATTACTGGGCGTGGTGCCTGCGGCCTTGACCACGCCCTACGATATCCGCGAGCTCATCGCCCGTGTGGTGGACGACAGCTATTTCGACGAGTTCAAGGCGCGGTTCGGCGAGACGATCGTCTGCGGCTTTGCCGAGGTCATGGGCCTGCCGGTGGGCATCATCGCCAACAATGGCGTGTTGTTCTCTGAGGCGGCTCAGAAGGCGGCGCATTTCGTGGAGCTGTGCGCCTCGCGCAGGATCCCGTTGGTTTTCTTGCAGAATATCACCGGCTTCATGGTGGGCCGGAAGTACGAGAACGAAGGCATTGCCCGTCACGGGGCCAAGATGGTGACGGCGGTGGCCACCACGGCGGTGCCGAAGGTGACGATGCTGGTGGGCGGATCGTTCGGGGCCGGGAACTATGGCATGGCGGGGCGGGCCTATTCGCCGCGCTTCCTGTGGTCATGGCCCAGTTCGCGGATTTCCGTGATGGGCGGCGCGCAGGCGGCGGGGGTTCTGGCGACCGTGAAGCGCGACGCGATGGAGAAGCGCGGAGAGGCGTGGTCGGCGGAGGACGAGGCAGAGTTCAAACGGCCCACGGTGGAGATGTTCGAAGAGCAATCGCATCCGTTGTACGCGAGCGCGCGGCTTTGGGATGACGGGGTCGTGGATCCAAGGAAATCGCGCGAAGTGTTGGGGCTGAGCCTGGCGGCGGCGTTGAATGCGCCGATCGAGGAAACGCGCTTCGGTGTCTTCCGGATGTGATGGGGGCGGATGTGGGAATGAGTTGTATTGGGCAAGATGAAGGGGGAGGCGGCGTGACCCTTGAAGCGGTGAGAGAGAGGTATCCGGACGCGCAGACCTATATCTTCGGGGACAGCGCGCAATTGTCAGCAGCGTTGCTGGCACTGGTGCGGGCGGGGAAGAAGCGGGCGACCTGCCTGTCAATGGCCGAGGTCGCGGGCGGGGAGGTGGTGCCGCAGATCGGACGGTGTGACATCGCCACAACCTTCGACGGGTGGCCCGCGCTGGTGAACCGGACCATGGAGCTTCGGCTGGTGCGGTTCTGCGACATGACGGAAGAGATGGCGCTGGCCGAGGGCGAGGATGAGGATCTGGCCGGGTGGAAAGCTGGCCATGAGCGGTATTACCGGCGGCTGGGGATCTTCGAGCCGCAGATGGAATTGATCTGGGAGCGGTTCGAGGTGGTCGAGGATTTGGGGGCGGTTGATCGTGATGACCAAGACGCAGCGCCGTGACAGGTTTTTCACGCGCATTCAGCATGCCAGCCCCCTTGATGGGGGACGGACGTTGATCATCGTCGATGGGGACCCGGGCCGCATCGAGGTTGGGGACAGCGCCGCTTTTGGGGAACTGACCTGTCCCCGGGGAATGCCACCCCCTAAGGCGCGGGTGATCCGACGCGTCGGGTGCCTTGATCGCCCCCTGTCATGGGGGCTTGAGGTGGATGGCGAGATTGATGAATTCATAGGGGCGAACATCGGTGCAAGCCTGATGATTACGCCAAGCGAGATGTTGTGATGTTTAAGAAGATTCTGATCGCAAACCGCGGCGAGATTGCGTGTCGGGTGATCGACACGGCGCGCGCGATGGGTGTGCGGACGGTGGCGGTCTACTCGGACGCCGACGCGGGCGCGCGCCATGTGGAGATGGCGGATGAGGCGGTGTGGATCGGCGGCCCCGCCCCCAAGGACAGCTACCTGCGCGGCGATGTGATCATCGCGGCGGCATTGGAGAAGGGCGCGGAAGCGGTTCATCCGGGCTATGGGTTCCTGAGTGAAAACCCCGAGTTCGTTGAGGCTGTGGAGGCGGCGGGACTGGTGTTCATCGGACCAAGCGCGGCGGCGATCCGGGCGATGGGCTTGAAGGACGCGGCCAAGGCCCTGATGGAAGAGGCGGGCGTGCCCGTGGTGCCGGGCTACCACGGCGCGGCGCAGGATGATCTGGCCGCGCGCGCCGAAGAGGTCGGCTACCCGGTGTTGATCAAGGCCGTGGCAGGGGGCGGCGGCAAGGGGATGCGCCGCGTGGATTCTGCGGCAGGGTTTGCCGAGGCACTGGCCAGCGCCCGGGGCGAGGCCGCAACGGCGTTCGGCAATGACGCGGTCTTGGTGGAGAAATACGTCGCTACCCCTCGGCATATCGAGGTGCAGGTTTTTGGCGATGGCGAGAGGGCGGTGCATCTGTTCGAGCGCGATTGCTCCCTTCAACGGCGCCACCAGAAGGTGATCGAGGAAGCCCCGGCGCCGGGCATGACGCCCGAGATGCGCGCCGCCATGGGGCAGGCCGCCGTGCGCGCGGCGGAGGCGATTGGCTACAAGGGCGCGGGCACGGTCGAGTTCATTGTGGATGCCAGCGAAGGCCTGCGCGCCGACCGGTTCTACTTCATGGAGATGAACACGCGTTTGCAGGTGGAGCATCCGGTGACGGAGGCGATCACGGGGATCGACCTGGTTGAATGGCAGTTGCGGGTGGCCAGCGGAGAGGCGCTGCCCTGCGCACAGGAGGATCTGTCCATCGACGGCCATGCGTTCGAGGCGCGCTTGTATGCGGAGGACGTCCCTAAGGGCTTCCTTCCGGCCACGGGAACCGTGGCCCATCTGGCGTTTCCCGATGATGCGCGCGCCGATACGGGGGTGCGGCTGGGTGATGAGATCAGCCACTGGTATGATCCGATGATTGCCAAGCTGATCGTTCACGGCCCCACGCGCGCGATCGCGTTGGCCCGGTTGGATCAGGCGTTGTCGGGTACTCAGGTGGCGGGCTCTGTCACGAACCTCGCGTTCTTGCGGGCCTTGGCGCGCCATGAGGGCTTCGGGCGGGGAGAGGTCGATACGGGCCTGATCGACCGGGAGGTCGAGGCCCTGTCGCGTAGCCCGGCCCCCTGCACGCGCTGCCGCGCGGTCGCGGCGGCGGCGATGAGCATGGACGGCGCAGAGGCGGAAGGGTTCAGCCTTTGGGCGCCGTTGGAACGCTCGGTCACACTGGGCCATGGCGATGGGGTCGAGGTGCTGAAAGTGTCCGTGGATGGCCCCGGCACGGCCGTGGTGCGCGGTGAAGACGGGACCCATGAGGTCACGTTGCGGCGCGGAGGTTGGGCCGTCGATGGCACACCGGTTTCGGCCGAGGTTGTCAGACATTCTGCGGGCGTGTCGGTGTTCTGGGGCAACAACTACCATTTCACCCTGCCCGATCCGCTTGATGTGGCCGTGGGGCCGGGGGCTTTGGCGGGCCGGATCGAAGCGCCGATGCCGGGGCTGGTGAAAGCAGTCTTCGTGGAAGTCGGCGCCGAGGTGCACGCCGGGGATCGCTTGGCAATCCTAGAGGCGATGAAGATGGAGCATGTGTTGACCGCAGGGCGCGATGGTGTGGTGGCGGAGGTCCTGGCGGTGGCAGGCGCACAGGTGGATGCGGGGGCGACGCTGATCGTGCTGGAGGACGAGGGATGAGCGGGGGAACAGACTTTTGCAAAAGTCTGGGCAAACCTTTGCAAAGGTTTGCGGGCGCGCCGGGGCGCGCGCAGAGCCTTGCAAGGCTCTGTCAAATTCCTTGCAAGGAATTTTCTTCAAGCGTGGGGGCAGCGCCGTGATCCGTCTACATCATGTGCCGTGGGGACGGTCGTTCCGGGTCCTGTGGCTGCTGCAGGAGATGGGGATCACCCCAGAGGTCCTGCGCTATCAGATCGGCAGTCGGGGCATGCGAGCGCCCGAATTCCTGGAGCGGTCCCCCGCCGGTCGGATCCCGGCTTTGGAGATTGACGGGATCACCGTTTTCGAGTCCGCTGCGATCCTTCAGTACCTCTGCGAAAGCCGTCCCGCGTTCGGCTTTGGCCGCCCTCCGGGCCACCCGGACCGGGTCGCCTACCTGGAAGCCATGGGGTTTGCAGAAACGATGGCCTCGCTGATCGAACAGCTCAACCTGAACCACCTGTTCCTGCGCCCGCCTGCCAAGCCCTCGGCCACGGTCATCAAGCTGAACACGCTGCGTCTGGCGGACACATTGCGCGCCTTGGATGGGATGATCGCGGACGAATATATTCTGCCGTCGGGCTTTTCGGCGGCGGATGCGATGATGGGGTTCAACCTGTTCGCCGCGCCCTTCTACGTGCGCCTCGACTCCTGGCCGAAGCTGCAGGCCTATTGGGCGCGGTTGCAAGCGCGCCCGGCGTTTCAGGCCGCCGCCGCGATCGAGGGGCCGCAAGTGTTTTATGCCCGTGATTTCTATGAGGTGCCGACCGATGCGTAGGGATGTGTGGCTGGTGGCAGGATTGCATTTTCAGGGAACAAAGAGGGCAGGGGGGCGCGACGATGCCTGAGCGCGCCGAGATCTTCGAGGTTGGCCCCCGCGACGGGTTGCAGAACGAGGCGCGGATGATAGCGACCTCGGACAAGGTCGCTTTGATCGACCATCTCGCGCGCGCGGGGTTTGCGCGGATCGAGGTTGCGTCCTTCGTGTCCCCGAAATGGGTGCCGCAGATGGCGGACGGGGCCGACGTACTGGCAGGTATCACGCGCATGGACGGTGTGAGCTACGCGGCGCTGACGCCCAACATGCGGGGCTACGCGGGGGCCCTTGCCGCCAAGGCCAGCGAGATCGCGATCTTCGCGAGTGCCTCGGAGGGGTTTTCAAAGGCGAACCTGAACGCGACCATCGAAGAGAGCCTCGCGCGGTTCGCGGAGGTGGCGGAGGCCGCCCGGGCCGATGGCATGCCGATGCGGGCCTATGTCTCTTGCGTCACGCAATGCCCTTTTGATGGAGAGACAGCGCCCGCACAGGTCGCCCGCCTCGTGGCAGCGCTACGGGACATGGGGGCTTACGAGGTCTCGCTTGGTGACACCTTGGGGCATGCTTGGCCCGCGCAGGTCGATGCGATGTTGGAAGCGGTGTTGCAGGAACTGCCCGCCGCGCAGCTGGCCGGGCATTTCCACGATACCGCCGGGCGCGCGTTGGAGAATGTGGATGTCGCCCTCGCGCGGGGGCTGCGGGTCTTCGATGGGGCTGTCGGCGGGCTTGGCGGCTGTCCCTATGCGCCGGGGGCGGCGGGCAATGTCGCGACGGAAGCTTTGGACGCACATCTGCGCAAACGCGGCTTCGAAACGGGCCTCGACACCGAAATACTGGCGCAGGCCGCCGACATGGCGCGGCGCCTGAGGGAGGGCTGAGCATGGACACGCTGGAAGTGACACGGGACGAAAGGGGTGTCGCAACGGTGCGGTTGAACCGCCCCGATGTGCACAACGCCATGAACGCTGCGATGATTACGGATCTGACGGCGGCAGCCGAGGCGTTGGGCGGCGATCCGGCGGTGCGGGTCGTAGTGCTGACAGGGGCGGGGGCCAGCTTCTGCGCGGGCGGTGATCTGGGTTGGATGCGCGCGCAAATGGCTGCCGATGGGCCGACGCGCGCGCGGGAGGCGCGGGCCCTGGCGGCGATGCTGGGGACGCTCGATCGCCTGCCCAAGCCGTTGATCGGCCGGATCCAGGGGCAAGCCTTTGGGGGCGGTGTCGGGTTGATGTCGGTCTGCGATGTGGCCGTGGGTGTCGAGGGCGCGAAGTTCGGGCTGACGGAAGTGCGGCTTGGGTTGATCCCGGCGACCATCGGGCCCTACGTGGTGGCGCGCATGGGCGCCGCGCGGGCGCGGCAGGTGTTCTTCTCGGGGCGCTTGTTTGGTGCGGCGGAGGCGGCGGGCCTTGGCCTTCTGGCCAAGGTCGTGGCGCCGGAGGCCCTGGATGACGCGGTGGAGGCCGAAATCGCGCCCTATCTGGCCGCGGCCCCCGGCGCGGTCGCCGAGGGCAAGGCCCTGGTTGCGGCCTTGGGAGGCGGCGTCAGCGCGGCGGATGTAGAGGCCTCCATCACCGCGCTGGTGGCGCGGTGGGAATCCGACGAAGCGGGCGAAGGGATCGCGGCGTTCTTCGACAAACGCAAGCCAAGCTGGTGAGGGTGGCACAGGGCCTGCGCCGGGTTCATGCCGCGCTGCGGCGGGCGCACCCTCTGGACAGGGTGCGGGAATATCGCCCATCGTAGCCCTTAGCGGCGCCGTCAGAGCTGCCGTACCAGGGAGATTTGACATGGCCATATTCGCAAGCCCCCGCGCGCCTGTTTCGGTGCCCGATACCTCGGTGACCCAGACCCTCTTCGAGGGGCTGACAGGCCGTGAAGACAAAGTTGTCGTGATCGACGGTCCTTCGGGGCGGACGGTGACGGCGGGGGCGTTGATGTCGCAAATCAAGGCGCTTGCGGGCGGGCTGACGGCACGGGGCATCCTGCCCGGCGGCACCATTGCGATCCTGGCCCCCAACATTCCCGAATACCCCGTCGTCTTCCATGGTGTGGCCTGGGGCGGGGGGACCGTCACCACGATCAACCCCACCTACACGGCGCCTGAAATCCAGCACCAGTTGCAGGATGCGGGCGCGGTGATGCTTGTCACGATCTCGATGTTCGAGGAGGTCGCGCGCACGGCCATGGTCGGCACCGACTGTCGCGATCTGGTTGTGCTGGACGGCGGCGGCAATGGCGCCTTGGGGATGGCCGACGTAATGGGCGCGGAATTGCCCGAGCAGGCGCCCGGCGATTGGGCGAAGGATGTGGTCGTTCTGCCCTATTCCAGCGGCACGACAGGGCGGCCCAAGGGCGTGATGTTGACCCACCGCAACCTGGTGGCGAATGTCACGCAATCCGCCGCCGTGGCGGACATCACCCCGGACGACAAGGCCATCGCCTTCCTGCCGTTCTTCCACATCTACGGCATGACCGTGCTGATGAACCTGTTCCTCAACCAGCGCGCCATGATCATCACCATGCCGCGCTTCGATCTGGAGATGTATCTGCGCCTGATCCAGGAGCACCGCGCGACGCGGCTTTATATCGTGCCGCCGGTGGCGTTGGCGCTGGCGAAACACCCGATGGTGGATGATTACGACGTGTCCTCGGTGAAACAGATCTTCTCGGGCGCCGCCCCGATGGGGGCCGAGATCGAGGCGGCCGTGGGCACGCGATTTGGCGCAAATTCGGTGCAGGGCTACGGCATGACGGAGCTGAGCCCGATCAGCCACATGACACAGGGCGACAGCATCCGCCATGGCTCCAGCGGGCAGGCGGTGCCCTCGACCGAATGCCGGATCGTGGATCCGGAGACACTGGAGGACCTGCCCGCAGGTCTGGAAGGAGAGCTGTGGATTCGCGGCCCGCAGGTGATGAAAGGCTACCTGAACAATCCCGACGCCACGGCAGAGACGATGGCAGAGGGCGACTGGCTGCGCACCGGCGATCTGGCCGAGATCGACGAAGAAGGCTTCATGTACATCCGGGACCGCCTGAAAGAACTGATCAAATACAAGGGCTTCCAGGTGGCCCCCGCCGAGGTGGAGGCCGCGCTGTGCGCCTGTGAGGGTGTCACCGATGCCGCCGTGATCGGGCGCATCGATGCAGAGGCGGGCGAAGTGCCGATCGCCTTCGTCGTGGCCCCCGAGGTGGAAGAGGCCACGCTGCGCGCCCATTGCGAGGGGTGCCTGGCCCACTACAAGCATCCTGTGGACTATCGGTTCGTCGACAGCGTTCCGAAATCCGCCAGCGGCAAGATCCTGCGCCGGGAATTGCGCGACAAGCTGTGAGGGGGGCGCAGGCTTGCGGTAAAGGCCAATGACGGCTGTACGGGACGGGGCGGACTTTGGTTGCGCCCATGTCAATGGCCGCTATTGGATCACCCCCTGTCGAATGCGACCGACGGTATTCCGTTTGATCCAGAGGGTGACTAGACTCCGACGCACCTGAACACTTTGCGTTGAAGGAAAAAAATGTCAGTGGTCCGAAGTCTGGTGGCGCCGAAGGGCAAAGTGATTTTCCAGCCTGGGCAATCCTGTCCTGGATTCATTGTCCTTTCCAAGGGTTCGATCAAGGTGACGCTGACAGGCTCAAGTGGTCGCGAAGTCGTTCTGTACAGGGTTCGCCCCGGAGAGGTTTGTCTGCAAACACTGTCCTGCTTGATCAATGACCAACCCTATGGTGCCGAGGGTGTTGCCGAGACAGAGATTGCCGGCCAATTGGTGCCTGCCAGCGATTTCCACAAGAAACTCGCTGACGATCAGGTGTTTCGCGACGGGATCATGTCGTCTGTCGCGACGCGGTTCGCCGAATACCAGCAACTCGTGGAAGAAATCGCTTTGACAGGCTTCGATGCACGGCTTGCCAATGTGCTTCTACGGATGGTCGGGCCCACAGGCGTGGTCGAGACAACGCACGCGGCTTTGGCGACGGAGACGGCCTCGGGGCGGGCGTATGTGACACGCAAACTTGCTGAATTCGCGAAGAAGGGCTGGGTCAAACAGAAAGATGACGGTATCGAAATCCTGAACTTGCGCGAATTGGAGCAAGTTGCCGCATGTTTGCGGTGACATTGTCACCGCGTAGCGCCGTCATATCGCGATAACATTGGGCATGAAACTCATGAATGGAGGGCCAAGCGATGTCCAAAAATGAAGGTACCATTGACCGCGTTCTACGCGTTGTTCTTGGTCTCGTGCTATTGTCACTCGTATTCGTTGGACCACAATCGTGGTGGGGTCTGATCGGCCTTGTGCCCTTGGTGACCGGGCTGATGGGCAGTTGCCCAGTGTATTCCATTCTGGGGATCAGCACCTGCCCAATGAAAAACGAATAACCACCACAGCGTCGATCCAAGGCAAGCTGCGGTGATACCCGCCGCAGCTGGTCCTGCTTCCGTATTCGGTGAACCGACTTCTGCTGTGTTACAGGAACCGAGGAGCAGCCGTTCATTCAGATTGCAGCGTCGGGGACCTCGGGCTCAAACCCGCCACTCGCCTCTGTCACCGCACGCCTTTGCCGCAGCCTTGGCCCGTTGACCGCTGCGCGGCGGCGGCGTAGACCTCGGGAAGACACAAACGACGGACGCGACCATGACCGAGCTTCTGACAGAATACGCCCCGATCCTGATCTTCCTGGGTCTGGCCATTGGCCTGGCGCTGGTGCTGATCCTGGCGGCGGTCGTGGTTGCGGTCAGCAACCCGGACCCGGAAAAGGTCAGCGCCTATGAATGCGGGTTCAACGCCTTCGATGACGCGCGGATGAAGTTTGACGTGCGCTTCTACCTGGTGGCGATCCTGTTCATCATCTTTGATCTGGAAATCGCGTTCCTGTTCCCCTGGGCCACGGCGTTTCCGGGGCTGAGTGACCTCGCGTTCTGGTCGATGATGGTCTTCCTTGGCGTGCTGACGATCGGCTTCGCCTATGAGTGGAAGAAGGGCGCGCTGGACTGGGAATAACTGGTCCGGGGCTCTAGTGCTCAAGCTTGAGCATAGTAGCCAAGTAGTTGATTGAAAACGAATAAGCCGATTTCGTTTACGTTTTTTTAATCCCAAATCGGCTTGTGGGCCCATGGGGTGCAACCGATCCCGCCCCAATGCCATGATGGCCTGCGCGACCAAGCCGCGGCATGGGGATGACCAGCGCGTTACACGCCTGCCCCGGAGAGGCAAAGCGCCAGAGCGCGGCCAAGTGCACAGAGCGGCAGCTGTGAGCCCATTTTACCGACTGCTGCACCATCAACGAAGGTCCGGTCAACTCAGAGTTTCGTGTCAACATGATGCATCACCAAATTGAATCCTTCCTCGGATGAAGGGGCAACGAAGTGTTTCGAAATCTGTCGAAATTGCTCTTCTGTTGCCGCAAACGGATGATCACCTTGCGCGTTGCGAGCATGAAGCCGTGCGATACAGACTTCATCAGGGACATCTAAAACGTGAAGTTTGTGTGCAGCCTTTGTCTGTTCCAAGATGCTCCGCATCCAATCACGCGAAGCAATTGTATTTGCTTGGAAGTCTAAAACAACTGAGATTCCCTCATTTAGCAATGAGACGACGTGTGGTCCCATGACCTCGCGAAACTTTGACATGCACCGCATGTAGTCCGAAATCGATGCCATTTCTTCAGAAAAAAGACCGTACAGCCACTCATCTTCAGCAATCACAATCGTTCCAGCCGTGCGACTAAGTTGGACAGCCAGAGTGGATTTTCCAGAAGAAATTTTTCCGCACAACAAGTGCAGAGTTGGTGTCGTCGAGGACATATGAATACCCTTGTTCAGCGCGACGCGCGCAGTTGACGTTCAAATCCGAATTAGCCCGGCCCGGTAATCAGACCGGGAAGGTAATTCGATTTTGGTCCTGACGACCAAAGTTCTGAACGACAGTATTCATGCACCTTTAGTGACACATGGGGTTCTTTATGTCTATCGGTGGAGCCGACCTTGGAGCAGCCGCAGCGAAAGCTAACAAAGTCCGCTTAGCAGACATTTCCGATGAATGGCGCGTGGCGTGCCTTGTAGCAGGAATTTCTCTGAAATCCGGCGACATAGGCATTTGCGCCGAGGCCTTGGCCATGGTGTCGGCCGATCTTCAGGAGCGCATCGCGTCGGTCAGGAAGGTTTTCGCGCCTTCGGGGTTGTTTGCATAGCCCTTGAACGCGACCTTGAACGGGGTCTCGAAAGGGGGGGGCGCGAAGGTGAACATCATGGGGTATTGGCCTGTGGAAGGGGGCTTTGGCATGCGTATCGGAGGGCCAAGGGACCGTCACCGCAGGAAGTCCTTTGCCCTGCGCGCCATAAAAATCTCAACTCCCCCGATAGCGCGAAGGTTGACCGTATTCATCAGGACCTTTCGCCATGCATGCTTTGCTTTACCGTTTGTTCCGCCTGCGTCGTTTGATCTGCGTGGCGATCCTACTGCCGATGCTGAGCGTTGCGATCGTCTATCTGCTGAAGGGACCGGTGGCGCTGGCGCTGGCCCCGATCGCGGTGCTGGTGCCGGTCGCCCATGTGCTATGGTATCCCAATGCCCGGATGGAGACGCTGCCCGTCTCGATCAGCCTGAGCTTCGTGCTGATCCTGGGGGGTATGATCGGGCCGGACGTGGGCCTGGTGGGCCTGGCGCTGCGCCTTGCGGGTATTGCGGTTCTGGGGGGCTTGTTGGTCCTGGCGTTCTCCACCGTATTGATTCGGTGCGATTTCAGCGGGACCGGCGCAACCGATCACGACCCGCGCGCGGCGCTGGTCGCGGCTGTCGCCAGTGGCGTTGAAGCGGGCGGTGACGCTTTACCCCGAACGCGAGGACGACAAGATCACCTGCGGGCCTGCCAATGAGGAGGGCATTTTCGAGGTGACGATGCATCTGGACGGCCCCACCTTTGCCTGTGCCATGGGGGACGAGGGCGCCGATTTCGACGTGGATGTGGATGTGCATGTGGAAGACGAGGCCGACATCCAGGCCGCCATGGCCGAGATGAGCGCGCAATTGCAGGAGATCGGGGCCGAGGACATCGAGATTTCGTTTGAGGCCGCCCCACCCGATGAGGGCGCCCATGACCTGCACCTGATCGGTATCGTCAGCCATTCCGACGCGACAAGTCACGACGTGATCGTGCTGGATGAAAACACCCGGGAGACGACGGCCACACGGATGACGTTCACGCCCAAGGGCAAGGGCACGCTTGTCACCATGGAAGAGCGCAGCGCGCCCATGGCAAGGGGGTTTGCCCTGGGTTTCTGGTGGCAGGATGACGGGACGGATTACCTGATCGACGAGATCGACCGGGCCGAGGAACGTACCCTGCGGGCCAACCGCTCGGCCGGGCAAGCGAGCTTGCTGGAGGATATCGCCCTGCGGCTGACGTCAAGAGAAGAGCCGGTAACGCCCGCTGAATAGTTTGTTCGGATGAGGAATGGGGCCCAACGCACGGCTGTGCGATGCTTTTGGGCCCTTCGCAATGCTGCGCATTGCTTTTGGGCCCTTCGCAATGCTGCGCATTGCTTTTGGGTGCGACAAGGTCACGCCGCTCAAATGGCGCGCTCACGTTGACCCCGACGCCTTGCAGACGTATCTCCGATAGCGAACCACACTGAGGGATCAGCCACGATGGGCGTTGCAACCACTCCGAACCATGCCGGGGCCGACCGGGAGGTCGCCACTCAGGCTCTGAATGCAGAGCTTCAGGACAAAGGCTTCCTCGTCACCTCGTCCGAGGACATCATCAACTGGGCCCGCACGGGATCCTTGCACTGGATGACCTTCGGCCTCGCGTGCTGCGCGGTCGAGATGATGCACACCTCCATGCCGCGCTATGATGCCGAGCGTTTCGGGATCGCGCCGCGCGCCTCTCCGCGCCAGTCGGACGTGATGATCGTGGCGGGTACGCTGACCAACAAGATGGCGCCCGCGCTGCGCAAGGTCTACGACCAGATGCCCGAGCCGCGCTACGTGATCTCCATGGGGTCCTGCGCCAATGGCGGCGGCTATTATCACTATTCCTACAGTGTCGTGCGGGGCTGTGACCGGATCGTGCCCGTTGACATTTATGTGCCCGGCTGCCCGCCGACGGCAGAGGCGCTGCTTTATGGCATCTTGCAGTTGCAGAGGAAGATCCGCCGCACCGGGACGATTGCGCGATGAGTGGTCCGGTCGTTCGGAAATGGGAAGCTTCCATCGCACGCGCCGACATTGCGCGATGGGTGAAGACCTACCGCGACCGGGTGCTTGACCACGTGCGCGCCGTGCCGGGGTTTCAGGACGTCACCTTCCTTGCGGAGCGTGACGATGACCCCTGCCGAGTAACCGTTTTGATGACATGGGATGACATGGACGCGATCCGGGCCTTTGCCGGGGATGACCCCGCACAGACGGTCTTGCCGGATTTCATGGAGCCTTTCTTTCCAGACTATGACACCCGGGCCACGTTTCATGATCGGGTCCTAGTGGAGACAGCAACATGAGTGCAGCCCTGCAAGAACTGGCCGAGTACCTGACGGAAAAGCGCCCCGATGATGTGGTGTCCACGGACATCAACGCCATGGGCGAGTTGAGCGTCACCGTCGCGCCCGCGCAACTGGTGGAGTTCATCGAGTTCCTCAAGACCGACCGGACCTGCCGATTCTCGACCCTGATCGACATCACGGCGGTGGATTACCCCTCACGCGATCGGCGCTTCGATGTCGTGTATCACTTCCTCAGCATGTACCAGAACCACCGGGTCCGCGTCCGCGCGGCGATCCGTGAGGATGAGACGCTACCCTCGATCTCGAACGTGCATCCGGGCGCTGGCTGGTACGAGCGCGAGATCTACGACATGTTCGGCATCCTGATCACCGGCCACGCGGACCTGCGCCGCCTGCTGACGGACTATGGCTTCCGCGGCCACCCGCTGCGCAAGGATTTCCCGACGACGGGCTACACCGAAGTGCGCTACGATGAAGAGCTAAAGCGCGTGGTCTATGAGCCGGTGAGCCTGGTTCAGGAATACCGCCAGTTCGATTTCATGTCCCCGTGGGAAGGCGCGCAATACGTGCTTCCGGGCGATGAGAAGGCCGATGCAAAGGCGGGGGAGAAGGCATAATGCTGAATAATATTGGTCCATCAGGCCTGATCCTTCTGATCATGCTGGTATTGATCGTGGTTCCGTTTTGGAAGATTCTGCCGCGTGCCGGGATCGCTTCCTGGGTCGCCCTCTTCGCAATACTTCCGTTCGTGCCATTCGTACTGTTGTGGGTATTGGCACTGAAAAAATGGCCGGGGGATGAAGCATGATGGACGGCGATATCCGGGTGAATACCTACGACGACGGCTCGACCGATTTCGAGACCGGCGAGCAGAAGATCCGCAACTTCAACATCAACTTTGGCCCCCAGCACCCCGCCGCCCACGGCGTGTTGCGCCTGGTGCTGGAGCTGGACGGCGAGATTTGCGAGCGCTGTGATCCGCACATCGGCCTGCTGCACCGTGGCACCGAGAAGCTGATGGAAAGCCGGACCTACCTGCAAAACCTGCCGTATTTCGACCGGCTGGATTACGTGGGTACGATGAACCAGGAACACGCGTGGTGCCTGGCGATCGAGCGGATGACGGGCACGGAAGTGCCGCGCCGCGCCCAGTTGATCCGCGTGCTGTACTGCGAGATCGGGCGTATCCTGAACCACCTGCTGAACGTCACGACGCAGGCCTTGGACGTGGGCGCGCTGACGCCGCCGCTTTGGGGCTTTGAAGAACGCGAAAAGCTGATGATCTTCTACGAGCGGGCCAGCGGCGCACGCCTGCACGCGGCCTATTTCCGCCCCGGCGGGGTGCATCAGGACCTGCCGCCGCAGTTGATCGAGGACATCGATCAATGGGCGACGGAATTCCCCAACATGCTCGACGATATCGACGGGCTGTTGTCTGAGAACCGCATCTTCAAGCAGCGCAACGTCGATATCGGCGTGGTCACGGAAGAAGACATTCAGGATTGGGGTTTTTCGGGCGTCATGGTCCGCGGCTCGGGCCTTGCCTGGGACCTGCGCCGCGCGCAGCCCTATGAATGCTATGACGAGTTCGATTTCCAGATCCCCGTGGGCAAGAACGGCGATTGCTATGATCGCTACCTGTGCCGCATGGCAGAGATGCGCGAATCGACCAAAATCATCCATCAGGCCGTGGAAAAGCTGCGCAATGAGCCGGGCCCGGTCATGGCACGCGGCAAGATGGCGCCGCCGACGCGGGGCGACATGAAGACCTCGATGGAAGCGCTGATCCACCACTTCAAGCTGTATACCGAGGGCTTCCACGTGCCCGAGGGCGAGATCTATGCCTGTGTCGAAGCGCCAAAGGGCGAATTCGGCGTGTTCCTGGTGGCGGATGGCACCAACAAGCCCTATCGCGCCAAGCTGCGCGCGCCGGGGTTTGCGCACCTTCAGGCGATGGATCACCTGTGCAAGGGCCACCAGCTGGCGGATGTGTCGGCGGTTCTGGGCTCGCTTGATATCGTGTTTGGCGAAGTCGACCGCTAAGGCGCGCACGGGTTTGTGATAAAAAGGGGCAGGGGGCCGGTGGGTTGCCTGCCCTTTTGCTATCGGGGCGGCGTGATAGTGTTGGCGGGATAACAACCTAAGGACGCTTCGCTTTGACCCGATTTATTCCCCCCCTCCTCGCTGCGCTCCTCGCAGGTGCCCCTTTTGCTGCGGGCGCGCAGGCGGTTGTGCCCGCCGATCATCCCGGTTTCGTGCTGGCCGAGGCGATTGCCGCCCAAGGCTGCGTGCTGCATCAGGACGACGTGAACCCTTTGTTGGCCGAGGCTGGGCTGGAGAACGCGCAGTTCCCGGAAATGGCCGTGCCATTGATGCGCGACGGATATCTGCGCCCCAGCGGCGAGGGCACGATGACGCTGACCAACTGGGGCCTGTGCATTGGTGAGGCCCTGGCAGAGGCGGCAGCCCAACCGGGTAGTGAGACCACGGAAGCCGAGACCGAGTAAGCTACGGATTCCCTCCGTTGTGGTGCGGCGGCTCGGACGGCAGATTGATGTGACAGACACATCGACCTTATCCCGCTGATCGGAGACGCCACCCCCTTCCCGGATCACCACGGCCTTCCCTCCCTGCCGCGCCGATCCGACAGGCCCTCCTCAAAATCAGTCCCTGTGCTTTGCCCGCCGCCTCCCCGGTTGGTTCGGCGCAGCCCCGTTAGCCCGGCGGAAAGAAGGGGTCCGACCCGGGCGAGGGCGTCTTTCTTGCATTTTGTCAGGAAAGACGCCCTACTTCTGTCAGCCCATTGTTTTCCAGTTATTTTCCATAGGTATTGCATGCACTCTTCGACATTCTCCCTCCGCCTGATCATGCCCTTTTCGTTGAGCCTTTCATTGGCCCTGGCGGGGCCGGCAAGCGCGCAATCGGGCGACGCAGTGCAGCGTCTTGCCGCCGCGATGGCGGCTGCGGGATGCCTGGCCAACGGGGCCAACGGCGACGTGATCCTGCAGGCCGCGGGCCTGACCGAAGATGAGGCCGGGGCCGCCGTAGAAGCGATGATGGCAACCGGCGATGTGGTGATGGGCGACGATGGCCTGCTGCTGACGACCGGGGAGTGCGCCGGTGGGGCAAGCGGGGCGGCCGCCGACGTATTTGTGGCAACCCAGTGGGCCAACGCCCTGAGCGCGGCCGATGCCGCCGCGTTTCTGGAGCTGGAACTGGCCGCCGTGGGCTGTGCCATCACGGATGAGACGGCGGAGGCGTTCGAAGAGAACGTGGCGCGCAATATCGCGATCTTCAATGGTGTCGAACTGCCGGGGCCCGTGGCGACGTTGTCGCGCGATGCCTACGGGGCGTTTCTGGATGCGGTCGACGAATTGGGCAACCGGGGCGGGGCCTACCTGGATGATGCGGGCCGGATCGACGATTCGACGCCCGGCGTCTATCGCCTGATCGGCTGCACGGCGGGCATGGGCGGCACGGGCGTCGATGCAGCACCTGCCGTCATCGATACGGCCGCCGTCAACGCGGCGCTGTTTGGCTACGGCCGGGAAGAATTGATCGCCGTGGAGGCCGAGCTTTTCACGCAGATCGAATGCATGATCCCGTCGGACATGGGCTTTGCGTTTCAGGCGATGATGCTGGACCGGATCCTGACCGACAGCGGGCTGCCGATGGGGCCCGACGCGGCAATCGTGGCAATGGCGGACAGGCGGCTTGGGTCAACCTCGACCCATCCACAGGCCGCAGAGGTAGGATATGCCGCCCTGATCGTGGATGAAATCACGGGCGACATGGTGACGGGTGGCCGTGTGGAGGTTGAGGGCCGGATGTGGCTGGCGCGCGATTGCGAGCCGGCACCGACATCGCACCAAATCAATCTGCGCCCCTACCTCATCGGCACACAGTAGGGTGCGGGGCGGACGGCGGAGGGGTAGGCCAGCGCCATAGGCCACACCATGGGTCCGAGCGGTGACGGCGTGACAGCCCGATTTCCAGCCTGCGGCTTGGCTGCCCGATTTCCAGCCTGCGGCCCAACGGCCAGATTTCCAGCCTGCGGCTGGGGCGCGCATGGACATCCCGGCCCGTTTGCGCGAAACCACCCCCAACGAATGACCGCCAGGGACGACACTGATGCTGCGACGCCTCCACCCCGAGCAACCCGATAGCTTTGCTTTCACGTCTGACAACCAGGCGTGGGCGGAAGCTCAGATCACCAAGTACCCCGAGGGGCGACAGGCGTCTGCGATCATTCCGCTGCTGTGGCGCGCGCAGGAGCAAGAGGGCTGGTTGACCCGCCCCGCCATCGAACACGTGGCCGATATGCTGGACCTCGCGCACATTCGCGCGCTGGAGGTGGCGACGTTCTACTTCATGTTCCAGCTTGCCCCCGTGGGCGCGGTGGCGCACATCCAGATCTGCGGCACGCTGTCGTGCATGATCTGTGGCGCGGAAGACCTGGTGGCCGTGGCGAAAGAGAAGATCGCCGCCAAGCCGCACCAGATCAGCGCCGACGGCAAGTTCTCGTGGGAAGAAGTCGAGTGTCTGGGGGCGTGTTCCAACGCGCCGATGGCCCAGATTGGCAAGGATTATTACGAGGATCTGACGGCGGAAAGCTTCGCCGGGATTATCGACGCCATGGCGCGCGGGGAGGTGCCGACACCGGGGCCGCAGAACGGGCGCTATGCCTCCGAGCCTGCGGGTGGGCTGACGTCTTTGACGGACCACGAGGCCGGGCGCGATGATCTGAACATCTCGGCCCGCATGGCCATGGACATCGGCGACACGATCAAACGCATCGACGGGACCGAGGTGCCGTTGCTGGCCCCATGGGGTCGGCAGTCCGGTGACGGGTTGCCCGCCGAGGCCGAGCGTCCCGCGCCCGCGAACCGCGCGAAGGGCAAGCCCGCAGATACAACCGGCGTGGCGAAAGCCGAAGCGCCCGCGAAGTCCAAGGCCAAGCCGCCCTCGAAGGCCGATCCGGTGCCGACAGCCGAGGTTGAAGAGCAAGCGCCCGAGTTGTTGACCGCCGCCCGCGACGGCGGGGCCGATGACCTGAAGCGAATTTCCGGCGTCGGGCCGAAGCTGGAGGGCGTGCTGAACGACTTGGGCTTTTACCACTTCGATCAGATCGCGGCCTGGGGCCCGGCCGAGATCGCCTGGGTCGATGCGCGCCTGAAGTTCAAGGGCCGCATCGAGCGCGACGATTGGGTCAGCCAAGCGGCAGCATTCGCAGTCGAGGGCTGAGCCCACCCCCTGAGGTGTGCTTTTGCATTCACACCGCGCGGCACCCCCTGCGGCAAAATGTCAACTCGGTGGAAGACTCCGGCGTTGGTGTGCGCTAAAGTCATGTTCGACAAATAACACTTGACGAACCTGGGGGTTAGATCATGAACAAATCCGGTGGGGTAGAATGCCTGGCGTGGACGTGGGGCATTGCGATTTTGGTGGGCTGCTTTGTCGCCGCCATGTTGTGGGGCTTGTTTAGCTGGACGTTCATGCAGGGCGCGTTCATGGGCGTGTTGTGCTTGCTGATCCTGGGCGCATTGCTGACGCTGATGATGTGCCGTGGGTCGTCGGGCCCGGTGCAGGCCGGAAGCACGGGCGCGCGTGCGGCGGCTACTGCCGCGCCGTCCACAGCATCTGCGCCTGCGGGCATCACGGACGAGGTCGCGGCCCACGCTGATGCGGTAGAGGCTGACGCCACGACGGCGGCGGAAAACACCGATGCCGCCGAAGCCGAAGCGGCGCGCGCCGCGCAGATGGAGGCTGACCGCGCCGCCAACGCCGAGGTGGAGCGCACCGAACAAGCCCGCGCCGAGGCCGCCCGTGCGTCCGAGGCCGCCGCTGCCGCCGAGGCAAAAGCCGCCGCCGCCGCACAGGCAGAAGCCGAGGCACAAACGCGCGCCGAAGCCGCCAGTGCCGCCGCCGAGGATGTGGCCGCCGCGCCCGCCGCGTCAGAAGAAGAGGGCACCCGCCCCGCCGCCCTTGATGGCCCCCGGGGGGGCACCGCCGATGACCTCAAGCGGATCAAGGGTGTTGGCCCGAAGATGGAGCAGCTTTGCAACTCGCTTGGCTTCTATCATTTCGACCAGATCGCCGCCTGGACCCCTGACGAAGTGCGTTGGGTCGACCAGAACCTGCAAGGCTTCAAGGGCCGCGTGACCCGCGACGATTGGGTGAACCAGGCAAGCCTGCTTGCGTCGGGTGGCGAGACCGAGTTCTCCAGGAAGGTCGACGACGGCAACGTCTACTGAGGGCCTGCGAAGACTGAGGGCCTGTGAAGGGATGTGCGGCCAAGTCGCGCATCCCCCTCCCGCCTCCGCCCTTGTCGCACTAGGCTTTGGGGCGATGTCAAAAGCAAAACCCATAACTGAGCGTGACCGCCAGCTTGTGCGCCAAATCAGGCGGGCGGCGATCGTGATGTCTGTCACCATGATCCTCTGGATTGCCCTGCAATACATCGGCGGCCAGATGGGCTGGCCCGTGCGCATCGTGTTTCTCTTCGACATTGCGGCGTTTGCGGCACTGGTGTGGGCGCTCATCGTGACGTATTGGGTGTGGAAAGAGCGAAAGCGCAGCCGCGACGACCAAGGATGACCGCCCATGTTGCAAGATAAAGACCGGATCTTCACCAATATCTACGGCATGCACGACCGGACGTTGGCAGGCGCCAAGGCGCGTGGCCATTGGGATGGCACCAAGGATCTGATTGGTCTGGGTCGTGACAAGATCGTCGAGATCATGAAAGCCTCGGGGCTTCGCGGTCGCGGGGGCGCGGGCTTCCCGACGGGCCTGAAGTGGTCCTTCATGCCGAAGGAATCGGATGGGCGCCCGGCGTACCTGGTGGTCAACGCCGACGAGAGCGAGCCCGGGACGTGTAAAGACCGGGAGATCATGCGAAATGATCCCCACACGCTGATCGAGGGGTGCCTGATCGCGTCTTTCGCGATGAACGCCAACGCCTGCTACATCTACATCCGAGGCGAATACATCCGCGAGCGCGAGGCGCTGCAAGCGGCCATCGACGCGGCTTATGATGATGGGTTGCTGGGGAAAAACGCTGCCGATTCCGGGTGGGATTTTGACCTGTACCTCGCCCACGGTGCGGGGGCGTATATCTGCGGTGAGGAAACAGCGCTGCTGGAAAGCCTGGAAGGCCGCAAGGGCATGCCCCGGATGAAGCCGCCGTTCCCGGCGGGGGCGGGCCTTTATGGCTGCCCGACCACGGTGAACAACGTCGAATCGATTGCCGTCGTGCCGACGATTCTGCGCCGTGGTGCTGAATGGTTCGCGGGCTTTGGTCGCCCAAACAATGCGGGCACCAAGCTGTTCGCGATCAGCGGGCACGTGAACCAGCCCTGCGTCGTGGAAGAGGCGATGAGCATCTCGTTCGAAGAGCTGATCGACAAGCACTGCGGCGGTATTCGCGGCGGCTGGGGCAACCTGAAGGCGGTGATCCCCGGCGGATCCTCGGTGCCCTGTGTGCGCGGAGAGCACATGAAAGACGCGATCATGGATTTCGACTACCTGCGCAATGAACTTCAGTCGGGCCTCGGCACGGCGGCGGTCATCGTGATGGATAACTCGACGGATATGATCAAGGCGATCTGGCGTCTGGCGGCCTTCTACAAGCACGAGTCGTGCGGCCAATGCACGCCGTGCCGCGAAGGCACCGGCTGGATGATGCGCGTGATGGAACGTCTGGTGAAGGGCGAGGCGCGGGTCGAGGAGATCGACATGCTGTTCGACGTCACCAAGCAAGTGGAAGGCCACACGATCTGCGCCCTTGGCGACGCGGCGGCCTGGCCGATCCAGGGCCTGATTCGCAACTTCCGCGACGAAATCGAGGATCGCATCCGCGTGAAACGCGGCGGAACGGTGGAAATCGCGGCGGAGTAGGCCAGAGTGTGCCACGGCTCGATTGATCCCAAATCCCTGATGCAGGCTGCGCCAAGCGGGGGTGGTGCGCGAAACGGACGGGGTCAGGCATGGCCAGGTCCAGCCCGAACGGATGGGCGGTCTGCGCGGGGTTTGGACGCGGTTGGTCCAGTGTCTACCGGGCAGCGGCCGCGCTCATCTGCGTAACCCGGTCATATTTTGGCCGAACTCTTCGAGTGTGCTCTATGCTCGCCATAGGATCACACAGAAGGACGCGGCATGGTCGGCTATATCAGAACCCCGCTTAACAACGGGCGTTGCTACCGGTGTGATCATGAGAATGGCCCGACATATGGCGAGATCCGCTGCGCGAACTGCAACGCCGTCGTCTATACCGATCCCATTGAAAGGCGATTGTTCTCAAAGACCTTTCTTAACCGTCTCGACCTAAAGGTGCTTGTGGTGTCAGTCGTGATCGGACTGGTCCTTTATTCCTTTGCCTGACCAGCTGTGACCTTGCGGACTCACTCTGCGAACGGCCCTCTGTGCGGGAACTTGCCGCATCACCCGCATTTGCTTAATCTGGCGACAAGATGACCGGACGGGCCCATGGCACTGGACCGGCAATCCGAGGGCAAAGGGCGGCGCGATGGTGCGTGTTTACTGGTATTCTCTGGCATTGATCTATCTGGCCTGCGCGATCCTGGGCGCGGCGATGTTCTATGGCCAATGGGGCTTGGGCGGCGGCATCCTTGGCGCGGTGGTGGGCGGCATGGTCGCATCAGGGATCGCGATTGTGCTGAACACACCGGAACGGATGGAATCGGCGATCTACATCGTGCTGGCGCTGTTGTTCCTGACGCTTCTGGTCTGGTTGATCGTGACGTTCTGGGGCGTGCGGATATGAAACCTGTCTGGCTGCTTCCCTTGTGTCTTGCCGCCTGCGTGACGGCTCAGGTCTATGTGACCTCTATTGGCCCTTTGCGGGTGCTGCCCGATCCTGAAGTGACAATCTTCACTCCGGTCGCGCTTCCTGACGGCTCGGTCATTGAACCGACGCCGATCCGGGGCGGCCTTGTGGTGCGCACGGTCAATGGCCGCGCCGTCCCGTTCGAGGCCCGCGACGCCGCGTTGGAGGCGCTGGAGGCCCATTGCCTGGATCAGGCGACGCCCCAGGTGCCGCTATTCTTCGGTTGGAGAGAGACCGGGGACGAAGGCGTTTGGTCGGCTGCCGGCTGTCAGGTGCCAGCCGACGATCCCGGCGCCTATTCCGGGGCGGAATAACGCCGATCCGGGCGATAACTCCTTTGTGACATTGAATAACCGGGCGCAACCGCGCCATGCAGGTTGTCGGGAAAACGGGCTGACCTTTCAAGGAACGAAGAACGACATGATTACCCCCTTCCGTATCGTCGCTGCCGCCGGAGTGCTTCTGGTGACCGGCCTTTTCACGACAATGGGCCATGCCCAGAACGCCAGCTGGCAGGTGCTGCGCGATGATCCAGTGATCCATGAGGGTCTGACGGTGATCGCCGTGGGCCGCCAGATTCAGAGCGTTTGCGATGATATCAGCCCGCGCCTGATGCGGGCCCTGGGATTCGCCGAAGGACTGGGCGACCGCGGCCTGGAGCTTGGCGTGCCGCGGCGTGATATTCACGCCTTTATCGATGATCGGGGCGAACAGCAGCGCTATCGCGAGGTCATGCACGCCTGGTTTGCAGCGCGCGGTGTGGATCATCGCGACCCAGAGGCCGTGTGCCGCGTGGGGCGCGACGAAATTACCGCAGGCACGCAGATTGGCAGATTGCTTCGGTAGGGGTAGAAGCGGGTCAAACGACCGCGCGCATCTGCGCGAGAAATACAAGGGACCGACCAGAATGACCGACCTGCGCACGATCATCATCGACGACAAAGAGGTAGAGGTCGATCCCGCGATGACCCTGATCCAGGCCTGTGAGCAGGCCGGGGTCGAGATCCCTCGTTTCTGTTATCACGAGCGGCTGACCATCGCGGGCAACTGCCGGATGTGTTTGGTGGAGGTCGTCGGCGGCCCCCCCAAGCCTGCCGCGTCCTGCGCGATGCAGGTGAAAGACCTGCGCCCCGGACCCGAGGGCGCACCGCCGGTGGTCAAAACCAACTCTCCCATGGTCAAGAAGGCCCGCGAGGGGGTGATGGAGTTCCTGCTGATCAACCACCCGCTGGATTGCCCGATCTGCGATCAGGGCGGCGAATGCGATCTTCAGGATCAGGCGATGGCCTATGGTGTCGATTTCTCGCGCTTCCGCGAGCCCAAGCGCGCCGTGGACAACCTGGAACTGGGGCCGCTGGTCGGCACGGCGATGACGCGCTGTATCTCGTGCACCCGCTGCGTCCGCTTCATCAGTGAAGTCGCGGGCATGCCCGAAATGGGCCAGACGGGCCGCGGCGAGGATGCCGAGATCACCAGCTACCTGGGCGCGACGCTCGAATCAGAGATGCAGGGGAATATCGTGGACCTGTGCCCGGTGGGCGCGTTGACCAACAAGCCCTACAGCTTCACGGCGCGCCCGTGGGAGTTGACCAAGACCGAGTCGATCGACGTGATGGACGCGCTCGGCTCCAACATCCGCATCGACACCAAGGGCCGCGAAGTGATGCGCATCCTGCCGCGCAACCATGATGGCGTGAACGAGGAATGGTTGAGCGACAAGTCCCGCTACGTCTGGGACGGCTTGCGGCGTCAACGCCTGGACCAGCCGTATATTCGCGAGAACGGCAAGTTGCGCCCCGCGAAATGGGGCGAGGCGATGGGTCTGGCGGCCGAAAAGATCAAAGGGGCTGCGAAAGTGGCCGGTCTGGTCGGTGATCTGGCCTCGACCGAGGCTGCGTTTGCGCTGAAATCGCTGGTCGAAGGGCAGGGCGGCGCCGTGGAATGCCGTGTCGATGGCGCAAAGCTGCCTGCGGGCAACCGTGCCGCTTACGTGGGCACGGCGAGCATCGAGGACCTGGACGACGCCGAGACGATCGTGCTGATCGGCACCAACCCGCGTGCGGAATCGCCGGTGTTTAACGCCCGCATCCGCAAGGCCTGGACGCGGGGGGCCGCGGTGGGCCTGATCGGCGAGGCGGTCGACCTGACCTACGACTACGACCACCTGGGCACCGACCGGGCGGCGCTTGCCGCGCAACTGGGCGTGGATCATCCGAAACTGAACGGCAAGGCCAGCGTCATGATCGTGGGCCAAGGCGCCTTGACCGGCGCGGACGGCGCGGCGGTCCTGGCCCATGTGCAGCAGTTCTGTGCAGAGACAGACTC
This sequence comes from Gymnodinialimonas phycosphaerae, assembly GCF_019195455.1. NCBI lineage: Bacteria > Pseudomonadati > Pseudomonadota > Alphaproteobacteria > Rhodobacterales > Paracoccaceae > Gymnodinialimonas > Gymnodinialimonas phycosphaerae. The sequence continues at coordinate 4,163,510 of NZ_JAIMBW010000001.1, forward strand.
GAAGCTGTTGGTGCTTCACACGGCGGCGGGTCGTGTCGGCGCGATGGACGTGGGCGCGGTGACCGAGGGCGGCGTTGATGCCGCGCTGGCCGGTGCGGATGTGGTCTACAACCTGGGTGCCGATGAGATGCAGGTGCCCGATGGCGCTTTCGTCATCTATCAGGGATCCCACGGGGATCGCGGCGCGCACCGCGCCGATGTGATTCTGCCAGGTGCGGCCTATACGGAAGAGACGGGCATCTTCGTGAACACCGAAGGCCGGCCCCAGATGGCGCAGCGCGCCAGCTTTCCGCCGGGCGACGCACGCGAAAACTGGGCGATCCTGCGGGCATTGTCGGCCGAGGTTGGCGCGACGCTGCCCTTCGACACGATCGCAGCGCTTCGCAAGGCAATGGCGAAAGACGCGCCGCAGTTGAAGCTGATCGACGAGGTCGCCGAGAACGAGGGCGAGACGTTGGAGGTGACTGAGATGGGCGAGGGGGCATTTGCCTCTCCGATTACGGATCATTACCTGACGAACCCGATCACACGGGCCTCCAAGCTGATGGCGGAGTTGAGCGCGGGCGCGAAGGCGCGCGGTCAGTCCAGAATCGCGGCGGAGTAAGGGGCGTGCGGGTCGCTCCGCTTTGCCTTTTCCCCTCATCCACCCTTGCGGGTGTCTTCGCAGCATTGCTGGTGGCGGGGTGTCAGCCCGCCGCCGACGGCCCGACGCTGCAAGATGCGCCTCCGGCAAGTTATGACGGGATCGAGACGCGTCTGCTGGATGATGATCTGGTGAATTTCCGGGCGCAGATGACCGGCGTGGCCACACGTGCGGATCTGGATGCCTACGCGCGGTGTGCCGCCGCACAATACACGCTGATCCGCGGTTATTCCTTTGCGCGACATGTTCGCACAAGTATCACGGAAGAGGGTGGCGTTTGGGCCGCAGATGCGGTTTACACCATCTCGCCGGACCTCCCGCGTGGGTTGCAAACCCTGGAAGCGGAGATTGTTGCGGCCGATTGCGCAGAGCAAGGGATACCGACGGTTTAAGGGACGCCCCATGGTAGAGTTTTTCACGCAGACAACATTGGGCATGGGCCTGCTGATCCTGTTGCAGTGTCTGCTTCTGGTTGTGCCGCTTTTGGTCGCCTTGGCGTTCCTGATGTACGCCGATCGCAAGATCTGGGCCGCCGTGATGATGCGCAAGGGCCCCAACGTGGTGGGCGCTTTCGGCCTGCTGCAAAGTTTCGCGGATTTCCTGAAGTATATCGTCAAGGAAATCGTGGTGCCTGCGGGTGCGGATCGTGCGGTCTATTTCCTGGCCCCGATTGTCAGCCTTGTGATGGCGCTGATCGCCTGGGCGGTCATTCCGTTCAACGATGGCTGGGTGTTGAGCAGCCTGAACGTCGCCGTTCTATACGTCTTCGCCGTGTCCTCGTTGGAGGTTTATGGCGTGATCATGGGCGGGTGGGCATCAAACTCCAAATATCCGTTCCTTGGATCTTTGCGCTCTGCCGCGCAGATGATTTCCTATGAGGTCTCCATTGGCTTGATCATCATCGGTGTGATCATCTCCACCGGATCGATGAACTTCACCGCGATTGTCCGCGCCCAGGACGGTGATTTCGGCTTGCTGAATTGGTACTTCCTGCCGCACTTCCCGATGCTGTTCCTGTTCTTCATCTCGGCGCTGGCCGAAACGAACCGCCCGCCGTTCGACCTGCCAGAGGCAGAGGCCGAGCTGGTGGCGGGGTATCAGGTGGAATATTCCTCGACCCCGTTCCTGTTGTTCATGATCGGTGAGCTTGTCGCCGTCGTTCTGATGTGCGCGCTGACGGTGCTGTTGTTCTTCGGTGGCTGGCTGTCGCCGATCCCCGGCCTGCCCGATGGCATCTTCTGGATGATCCTGAAAATGCTGGGTGTGTTCTTCATGTTCTCGATGGTGAAGGCGATCGTGCCGCGCTACCGCTACGACCAGTTGATGCGACTGGGGTGGAAAGTGTTCCTGCCGTTTTCGCTCTTCTGGGTTGTCTTTGTGGCCTTCATGGCCCGTTACGAAGTGCTTGGCGGCTTCTGGGCCCGCTTCGCCGTAGGAGGGTAATATGACGCAGATCGACTATACCCGCGCCGCGAAATACTTCCTGCTTTGGGATTTTTTCGTCGGCTTCAAGCTGGGGATGAAGTACTTCTTCGCCCCCAAGGTGACGATCAACTACCCGCACGAAAAGGGGCCTTTGTCGCCGCGTTTCCGGGGCGAACATGCGCTGCGTCGCTATCCGAACGGCGAAGAGCGGTGCATCGCGTGCAAATTGTGCGAGGCCGTCTGCCCCGCGCAGGCGATCACGATTGATGCAGAGCCGCGCGAAGACGGATCCCGCCGCACGACGCGCTATGACATCGACATGACCAAGTGCATCTACTGCGGCTTCTGCCAGGAAGCCTGCCCGGTGGATGCCATCGTGGAAGGCCCGAATTTCGAGTTCGCGACCGAGACCCGCGAAGAGCTGTACTACAACAAGCAGAAGCTGCTTGATAACGGGGAGCGCTGGGAATCGGCGATTGCCCACAACCTCGAACTGGACGCGCCGTACCGATGAGTGACGCCCCGCATAACCCTTTCGAGTCGCTGTTCAAACAGACGCAAGAGATGACGGAGGCGTGGCTGAAGGCTGCGGCACCGGCCTTGGCGAGCGGTCGCTTTGACAAGATGTGGCCCGAGGTCCCGCCAGAGATGCTGGAGGCGTTCCTTGGCAAGCAATTCAACCCCGAGGGGCTGGAAGCCAAGACGCGCCTGCTGCTGACCTTGCAGGGGCTGACCATTCAGGGCGCTTTGGCCGAGATGCAGATCCGCACGACCGTGCGGCAGGCGATCTCGGTCGGGGCCACGCCCCAGGAAATCGCGGAGACCATTGGCCTCGCGAGCCTTTTTGGCGGCGCGCCTGCGATGACCAAGGCGATGGAACTGGCCCGGCAGGCCATCGACGGTGATGGAGAGGATGACTGACATGACCATTGCGGATTTCACCTTCTACCTCTTTGCCTTGTCGGTGATCGCGGGCGGCTTGTTCACGGTGACGTCGAAAAACCCGGTGCATTCGGTTCTGTGGCTGATCCTTGCGTTCCTGTCCTCGGCGGGTCTGTTCGTCCTTCTGGGGGCGGAGTTCGTAGCGATGCTGATGATCATCGTCTACGTGGGCGCGGTCGCGGTGCTGTTCTTGTTCGTGGTGATGATGCTGGACGTCGATTTCGCCGAGTTGAAGGCCGAAATGGCCAAATACGTGCCCCTTGGCGGGTTGATCGGCGTGATCTTGTTGATGCAGTTGACGCTGGCGTTTGGGTCCTGGACCTACTCTGACGGGATCGACTCACGTCTTGGCAACCCCGCACCACCGCTGGATGTGGCGCATAATACGCAGGCGCTTGGGCTGATCGTCTACGACCAGTATTTCCTCGCGTTCCAGCTTTCGGGCTTGATCCTGCTGGTTGCCATGGTCGGGGCCATTGTCCTGACGCTCCGCCACCGGGTGGATGTGAAGCGGCAGGATGTCGTTGCGCAGATGATGCGCGATCCAAAGACGGCGATGGAATTGAAAGACGTCAAGCCGGGGCAGGGCCTCTGACCGATTGAAGAGAATTTGACGACCGGGGCGCGCGCGCACGGCTGCACGACGAAGAAGGGCGACAAAGCCCGGAGGGACAACGAATGACCATAGGTCTCGAACATTACCTGACGGTGGCGGCTGCGCTGTTCGTCATCGGTATTTTTGGCATCTTCCTGAACCGCAAGAACGTCATCATCATCTTGATGTCGTTGGAGCTGATGCTGTTGTCGGTGAACATCAACATGGTCGCGTTCTCGTCGTTCCTGGGCGATCTGACGGGGCAGGTGTTCACGCTGTTCATCTTGACGGTCGCCGCCGCAGAGGCCGCGATCGGCCTTGCCATCCTGGTCTGTTACTTCCGCAACCGCGGCACGGTCGACGTCGAAGACGTCGCCAACATGAAGGGTTAAGAGACCATGGAAACGATCCTTCTCTTCGCCCCCCTCGTCGGTGCGCTGATTTGCGGCTTCTCCTGGCGGCTGATTGGCGAGCAAGCGGCCTGCGTTGTCGCCACGGGCTTCCTGTTCCTGTCGTGCCTTTTGTCGTGGGTCGTCTTCCTCGGCTTTGACGGTGAGACCTACACCCGCAGCCTTTTCACCTGGATCGAGAGCGGCACGCTCTTCACCGACTGGGCCATTCGCATCGACCGTCTGACAGCGATCATGTTGATCGTGATCACTTCTGTCTCGGCGCTCGTGCACCTGTATTCCTTCGGCTACATGGCCCATGACGAAAACTTCAAGGAGGGCGAAAGCTACCGCCCCCGGTTCTTCGCCTATCTGTCGTTCTTCACCTTCACGATGTTGATGCTGGTGACGGCTGACAACCTGTTGCAGTTGTTCTTCGGCTGGGAAGGCGTTGGCGTGGCGTCGTACCTTCTGATCGGCTTCTACTACCGCAAGCCGTCCGCTGGCGCGGCGGCGATGAAAGCGTTCATCGTCAACCGCGTGGGTGACTTCGGCTTCCTTCTGGGCATCTTCGCGCTGTTCTGGATGACGGACTCGATCCAGTTCGACGTCATCCTGCCAATGGGCGAGGAACTGGCCTCCATGACCATGTCGTTCGTGGGCATGGAGTTGAACGCGGCCGAGACCATCGCCTTCCTGCTGTTCATCGGCGCGATGGGCAAGTCGGCGCAGCTGTTGCTGCACGTCTGGTTGCCCGACGCCATGGAAGGCCCGACGCCCGTTTCCGCCCTGATCCACGCGGCAACCATGGTGACGGCGGGCGTGTTCCTTGTCTGCCGCATGTCGCCGATCATCGAATACGCGCCTTTGGCAGGCAACTTCATCATCATCATCGGCGCCTTGTCGGCCTTTGTCGCGGCCACCATCGGCCTCGTGCAGAACGACATCAAGCGCGTGATCGCCTATTCGACGATGTCGCAGTTGGGTTACATGTTCGTGGCCGCGGGCGTCGGCGTCTACTCGGTCGCGATGTTCCACCTGCTGACCCACGCCTTCTTCAAGGCGATGCTGTTCCTCGGGGCCGGTTCGGTCATCCATGCGATGCACCATGAGCAGGACATGCGGAACTATGGCGGGTTGCGAAAGAAGATCCCCTATACCTTTGCCGCCATGATGATCGGCACGCTGGCGATCACCGGCGTTGGCATCCCGCTGGCCTACATCGGTTTCCCCATCGGCTTTGCGGGCTTCGTGTCCAAGGATGCGGTGATTGAATCGGCCTACGCCTTCGGCGGCGACCTTGGCCAATTCGCCTTCTGGGCGCTGGTCATCGGCGCGCTGTTCACCAGCTTCTATTCATGGCGCCTGATGTTCATGACCTTCTACGGCGAGGCGCGCGGCGACAAGCATACCCATGATCACGCCCATGAAAGCCCCTGGACCATGACCGTGCCCCTTGGCGCGCTGGCTGTTGGGGCGGTTTTTGCGGGTATGGTCTGGTACGGCAGCTTCTTCGGCAAGACCAATTACGTCGCGCAGTTCTTCGGCGTGCCCTATGCGGTGGAAGAGACGCACGGCGCGGATGAGCATGCAGATGAAGCGCCTGCAGACGAGGGTCACGGCGACGAACAGGCGGAAGAGGGCGGCCATGACGCCGAGCCTCATTACGTCTTCACCGGCGCGCCCGGTGAGGGGGCCATTCACGCGGCACCCGACAACCACGTGCTTAACGACGCCCACTCCGTGCCCACCTGGGTCAAGCTGGCACCGTTCTTTGCGATGCTTCTGGGCTTCATGACTGCTTACCTTTTCTACATCCACAATCCGTCGATCCCCGGGCGCCTCGCGCAGCAGCAAAGGCCGCTTTACAATTTCCTGCTGAACAAGTGGTATTTTGACGAAGCCTATGAGTTCCTCTTCATCAAGCCCGCTCAGGCCATCGGCCGCTTCCTGTGGAAGCGCGGCGATACCGACACGATCGACGGCGGTATCAACGGGCTGGCGATGGGGATCATCCCCTTCTTCACCCGCCTCGCGGGCCGCGCCCAGTCTGGCTACATCTTCCATTACGCGTTCGCGATGGTTCTGGGCATTGTCGTCCTGATCACCTTCGTCAGCTTGAGCGCGGGGTAAGGCATCATGGATAACCTGATCTCCATCGTCACATTCCTGCCGCTGGTGGCAGCGATCATCATGGCCGTGTTCCTGCGCGGCGAGGATGAGGCCGCGCAGCTGAATGCCAAACGTCTGGCTCTGGCCGCGACTGCCGCGACATTCCTGGTGTCGATCTTCCTGCTGGTGCAATTCGATGCGTCCAACACCGGATTCCAGCTTGTCGAAGAAACGCCGTGGCTTTTCGGGCTGACTTACAAGGTAGGTGTCGACGGCATCTCGATCCTGTTCGTGATGCTGACCACCTTCCTGATGCCGATCACCATTGCCGCGTGCTGGGGCGTGAAGGTGCGGGTCAAGGAATACATGATCGCGCTTCTGATCCTTGAGACGTTGATGATCGGTGTCTTCGTGGCCCTCGACATGGTGCTGTTCTACCTGTTCTTCGAGGCTGGCCTGATCCCGATGTTCCTGATCATCGGCATCTGGGGCGGGGCGAACCGCATCTATGCGAGCTTCAAGTTCTTCCTCTACACCTTCCTGGGCTCGGTCCTGATGCTGGTGGCCATGGTGATGATGTATGTGGATGCAGGCACCACGGATATCCCGACGCTGCTGAACCACAATTTCGGGACGGAGACGTTCAGCGTCTTGGGCTTCACCGTCGTCGGTGGCTTGCAGACCATGCTGTTCCTTGCCTTCTTCGCGTCGTTTGCGGTGAAAATGCCGATGTGGCCGGTGCACACCTGGCTGCCTGACGCGCACGTTCAGGCCCCCACGGCGGGCTCGGTCGTGCTGGCGGCGATCCTGTTGAAGATGGGCGGCTACGGCTTCCTGCGCTTTTCGCTGCCGATGTTCCCGGTGGCCTCTGACATCATGGCGCCGCTGATCCTGTGGCTGAGCGTGATTGCGATCATCTACACCTCGCTGGTTGCGATGGTGCAGGAGGACATGAAAAAGCTGATCGCCTATTCGTCCGTCGCGCACATGGGCTTCGTGACGATGGGCATCTTCGCCGCGAACCAGAACGGTGTGGATGGGGCGATCTTCCAGATGATCAGCCACGGGTTCATCTCGGGGGCGTTGTTCCTGTGTGTTGGCGTGATCTACGACCGGATGCACACGCGCGATATCGACGCCTACGGCGGCCTTGTGGTTCGGATGCCCGCCTATGCCGCCGTGTTCATGCTGTTCACCATGGCCAACGTCGGCCTTCCAGGCACGTCCGGGTTCGTCGGCGAATTCCTGACCCTGATCGGCGTCTTCCAAGTCAACACCTGGGTCGGCCTGCTGGCGTGCACCGGCGTGATCCTGTCGGCCTCCTATGCGCTATGGCTTTACCGCCGGGTCGTCTTTGGCGACCTGATCAAGGAAAGCCTGAAATCCATCACCGACATGACCACCCGCGAGCGTGCGATCTTCGCGCCGCTGATCATCATGACCCTTCTTTTGGGCGTCTACCCGAGCCTTGTGACCGATATCATCGGCCCCTCGGTCAGCGCCCTTGTTGAAAACTACGACCTTGCCGTGGCGGACTTCGCGTCCCACGCCCAAGTCGCTGCATCGCACTAAGGACACCACGCCATGATCTCCGCTGATCTTGCTATTCTGACGCCCGAGATTGTCCTGTCGCTGTTCGCGATGGCGGGGCTTCTGGGGGCCGTCTACACGACCAAGGACGGGCTCGCCTCGGCCATGTGCTGGGGCACGGCGGCGCTGTTCATCATCATGGCCTTCTACATCGGCGTGACGGGCGGCGGATCGCAGGAAGCGTTCAATGGCATGTTCGTGGATGATGCGTTCTCACGCTTTGCCAAGGTGACGATTCTTCTGTCGGCTGCCGCGATCCTGATGATTTCGCAGGATTACATGGCCAAGGCCGACCTTCTGCGGTTCGAGTTCCCGATCCTGATCATCCTGGCTGTTGTCGGCATGATGATGATGGTCTCTGCGGGCGACCTGATCGCGCTTTACATGGGTTTGGAGCTGCAATCGCTGGCCCTCTACGTGGTTGCCGCCATGCGCCGTGACAGCGTGCGGTCCACGGAAGCGGGCTTGAAATACTTCGTCCTCGGCGCGCTGTCGTCGGGCATGCTGCTTTATGGCTCGTCGTTGACCTATGGTTTCGCGGGCACCACGCAGTTCGCGGGCATCATCGAGGCGACGCAAGGCGGGGATATGCCCCTTGGTCTGCTCTTTGGTCTAGTGTTCATTGCCGCTGGCCTTGCCTTCAAGGTCTCGGCCGCGCCGTTCCACATGTGGACGCCGGACGTCTACGAGGGGTCCCCCACGCCGATCACAGCGCTGTTTGCCACGGCCCCCAAGGTTGCTGCGATGGCGCTGTTCGCGCGGGTTGTGCACGACGCCTTCGGCGGGGTGATCGGCGATTGGCAGCAGATCGTGGCGTTCCTGGCGGTGCTGTCGATGTTCCTTGGCGCGATTGCGGCGATCGGCCAGACGGATATCAAACGCCTGATGGCCTACTCCTCGATCTCGCACATGGGTTTCGCGTTGATGGGTCTGTCGGCAGGCACAGCGCAGGGCGTGGAAGCGATGCTGATCTACATGGCGATCTATGTGGCGATGAATATCGGCACATTCGCCTTCATCCTGACGATGGAACGGGACGGACGCCATGTGACGGAGATCTCGTCACTGTCGGCCTTCGCGTCAAAAGAGCCCGCGAAGGCGCTGGCGATCCTGGTCCTGATGTTCAGCCTTGCGGGGGTGCCGCCACTTCTGGGGTTCTTCGGTAAGTACGCCGTGCTGGTGGCCGCTGTCGATGCGGGGCTGACGTGGCTGGCGGTTGCGGGCGTTATCGCCTCGGTCATCGGGGCTTTCTACTACATCCGTATCGTGTACCTGATGTATTTCGGTGAGGCGGGCGAAGGTGCGTTGGACGGCAAGATGGGGCTGGTGCCCTACGTCGGCTTGATCGGTATGGCCGTGATCATCGGCCTGGGCTGGGTGCCGGGTATCAACCTTTTCGGGATCGAAGCGCCGGCGGAAACGGCTGCCGCGATGCTGACGCGCTGAATGGCAGATTGGCCCACAGGGGTGGGCCGGCGCGTCCTTGCGTCCACCGATAGCACCATGCTGGAAGCCGCGCGGGCCGCGCCCGCGTTGGCCGGACCGGAATGGGTTTTGGCCTTGCAGCAGACCGCCGCCAAGGGCCGACGCGGACGCGCCTGGGCCATGCCAGAGGGCAATTTTGCAGCATCGCTGACGTTTTGTCCGACGGGCGGTGTGCCTCAGATCGCTTTACGCTCCTTCGCGGCCGCCACTGCGCTTCGCGCCGCGCTGGTGGCGGTGGGCTGTCCGGAAGATGCGTTGTCGTTGAAGTGGCCCAATGACGTCTTGCTGAACGGTGGCAAGCTGGCGGGGATCCTACTGGAAAGCCTCGGCGACGGGCGCGGTGGCGTCTCGCACCTGATCATCGGCATCGGCGTGAACCTTGCCCACGCCCCGTCCTCGGCGCAGGTTGAGCCGCACGCCGTGACGCCCGTGGCCCTTGGCCTTGATGTCACGCCCGAGGCATTTCTGGACGCGCTTGCCCCCGCTTTCGCCACCCGTGAGCACAGCCTTGCAACCTATGGTTTCGGGCCGACCCGGACCGAGTGGCTGTCCCATGCCGCCCGCTTGGGAGAGGTCATAACCGCGCGCCTGCCGAATGAAGAGATCATCGGCACCTTTCGCACCATCGACGACGAGGGCAATCTGATCCTCGACACCGCCAAGGGCCGCCGCGCGATTGCGGCGGCGGATATCTATTTCTAAGGGAGGCCCTTGCATGCTCCTCTGTATCGACACTGGCAATACCAATACGGTCTTCAGCGTTTGGGACGGAACGGCCTTCATCGCCACATTCCGCACCTCTACGGAACACACCCGCACGGCGGACCAGTACTTCGTCTGGTTCTCGACGCTGATGGCGCACCACAAGGTGCCTGTTGATGTGACCGAGGTGATCATTTCTTCCACCGTGCCGCGGGTCGTGTTCAACCTGCGCGTCCTGTGTGACCGCTATTTCAAGACACGGCCCCTTGTGGTGGGCAAACCCGAATGCCTGTTGCCTGCGCAAGCGCGTGTGGATGAGGGCACGATCGTGGGCCCGGACCGCCTGGTGAACACGGCCGGCGCCTTCGACCGCCATGGCGGTGACTTGATCGTGGTGGATTTCGGGACGGCGACGACCTTCGATGTGGTCGCCCATGACGGCGCCTATATCGGCGGTGTCATCGCGCCGGGGGTGAACCTGTCGCTGGAGGCGCTACACCAGGCCGCCGCCGCGCTGCCGCATATCGACGTGACGAAACCCCAAGTCGTGATTGGCACCAACACGGTGGCGTGCATGCAATCGGGCGTCTTCTGGGGCTACATCGGCCTTGTGCGCGGCATCTGCGATCGGATTCGCGACGAATATGACGCGCCGATGCGTGTGATCGGCACAGGCGGCCTCGCCCCGTTGTTCTCCAGCGGGGATGTGCTATTTGACCAAATCGAAGATGATCTGACGATGCACGGCCTGACCGTCATCCACAAATACAACAAGGATAAAAACCCCTCATGACGGATCGCAACCGCCTCATCTATCTCCCTATTGGCGGCGCCGGGGAGATCGGGATGAACTGCTATGTTTACGGCTATGGGCCGGAGGGGCAGGAGCGGTTGATCGTGGTCGACACGGGCGTCGCCTTTCCGGACATGGACGGGCAGCCGGGCGTGGATCTGATCCTGCCCGACGTGGAATGGCTGGAGGACCGCAAGGACCGGATCGACGGCATTTTCATCACCCACGCCCACGAGGATCACGTGGGCGCGATTGGGCATCTGTGGGGCCGCTTGGAAGCGCCGGTCTATTGCCGCAAGTTCACCGCGATCCACGCGATGCGCAAGATGGACGAGGCGGGGCATGACCTTGCGAATGTGCACGTTGTCGAAGCGTATCCCGAGGTTGTCGAATTGGGCCCGTTCAAGGTGTCCTTCGCCCCCGTGGCGCATTCGATCCCCGAAGCCTCGGGCCTTGTGATCGACACGAAGGCGGGCCGCGTGATCCACTCAGGCGACTTCAAGATCGACCGACATCCCGTGGTGGGAGAGGCATTCGACGAGGACATGTGGCGCCAGATCGCGGCGGATGGCGTGCTGGCCTATGTGTGCGATTCGACGAATGTGTTCTCGCGCCATACGGGCCGCTCGGAGTCCGAGCTGCCGCCGCAAATCACCGAACTGGTGGCCAACGCGCGCGGCATGGTCGTGGCGACGACATTCGCGTCGAATATCGCGCGGCTGCAAACGCTGGCGGATGCGGGCATCGCGGCAGGGCGGTCGATTTGTTTGATGGGCCGTGCCATGCAACGGATGGTGAAAGCGGGCCGCGAGGCGGGCGTGTTGACTGATTTCCCCACCACAGTTTCGCCGGAGGATGCGCTTGATATCCCACGCGAAAGCCTGATGCTGATCGTGACCGGATCACAGGGCGAGCGGCGCGCGGCGTCGGCGTCCCTGTCGCGCGGCAAATACCTGGGGCATGAGTTGAAAGAGGGTGACACCTTCCTGTTCTCCTCCAAGACAATCCCCGGAAATGAGGTTTCCGTGGGCTTCATCCAGAACGCGCTGGCCGAGATTGGGGTGGAGATTGTCGATGACAATTCCGGTTTCTACCACGTCTCGGGCCACGCCAACCGGCCTGACATCGAAATGATGCACGAGATCCTGAAGCCGCAGATCGTCGTGCCCTGCCATGGTGAATACCGCCACCTGCGCGAACACGCGCGGTTGGCCATGTCCAACGGCATGACGGGCGTTGTCGCGGCCAATGGAATGCTGGTGGAACTGTCGGGCAATGCGCCCGGTGTGACCGAGCATTTCGAGATCGGGCGCACCTATCTGGATGGCGACGCTTTCGTCGGCCAATACGATGGTGTCATCCGCGAGCGGATGAAGATGGCGATGAACGGCATGGTCGTGGTCGCGGTGATCGTGGATGAGGGTGACGAGGTGCTGGAGGATGCCTGGGTGCAGCTGAAGGGCTTGCCCGAGGCGGGGTCCTCTGGGGTGAACTTGCAGGAACTGGTCGAGGATGAGATCGGCCGCCTGTTGCCGCGTCTGGATGCGAAAGTCATCGATGATGACGACAAGCTGGAAGAGGCCGTGAAGCGCGTGGCGCGTAAGGTCTGCTTGCAAGAGATTGGCAAGAAGCCTGAAGTGGCGCTGCTGGTAAGCCGTCTGATGGCGGAGTAAGCGCCGGTTCTAAAACACAAAAGCGCCGCGTGAGGCTTGTGCTTCACGCGGCGCTTTTGTTTCTGCGATCCGAATTTATTCGGGGGCGGGCGTGTCCACTATGGCTTCGGTGGCGGCCTCATCGGTTTTCTTCTTGCGCGGCGCGCGGCGACGCTTGGGTTTTTCCTCGGGGGCTGCCTCGGGCGGTGTTGCGTCCGTTGCTTCGACCTCGGTTGCGGCCTCAACGGGGGCCTCGTCAGTCTTCTTCTTGCGCGGCGCGCGGCGGCTCTTTGGCTTCTCTTCCGCAGCGGGCTCTGCCTGTACCTCGGGGGCTTGCGCCGCTTCGGTCGGCGCCTCTGCGGTGGCCTCAGGCTTGGCTTTCGGTTTACGCGTGCGGCGACGTTTGGGGGCCTCGGCGGGCGCTTCCGCTTCCGCTTCCGTTTCGGGGGGCGTGACGGTGCCCTCTTCAAAGGGCGCGTCTTCGTCCATGTTCATTTCACGGGCGGGGCCACCCCGGCGTTCGTCAAAGCTGAGGCCGATGAAATCGGGGGTAAATTCGCCCATGCCGACAACGCGTGGGCCCCGGTCGCCGCGGTCGCGTCCGCGACCACGGCCGCCACGGTCCCCATGCTCGCTGCGCTCACGACGGGGTTGCGGCTCGGGCTGGGGCTGGGGCCGCGCTTCGCGCGCCGGTGTTGGCACGGGATCGGCTTTCGCCTCTTCGGGCTTCGCCTCGGCAGGCTTGGCATCGGCTGGCTTGGCCTCTGCTGGCTTCATCTCTTCCGAGCGGCGGCTGCGCCGCGCGCGGCGGGGCTTTTCCTCGGTGTCCGAAGCGGGCGCTGCGGGCGCGTTTCCGGCGTCAAGCGGGGCATCCACACGGGGGATCGGCTGCTTGATCAGCGCTTCGATCGCGTTGAGGTATTTCTCGTCCGACGGCACGCAAAGCGTGATTGCCACACCGGTCTTGCCCGCGCGACCGGTGCGCCCGATGCGGTGCACATAGTCTTCCGCGTGGGAGGGGACATCGTAGTTGATCACGTGGCTCACGTTCGGAATATCAAGGCCGCGTGCGGCGACATCCGAGGCCACAAGGAAGGTGATCGTCCCATCGCGGAAGCCCGCAAGCGTGCGCATGCGGTGGGATTGGTCCAGATCACCGTGGATCGGCTCGGCATTCAAGCCGTGCTTTTTCAAGGACTTGGCGACAACATCCACATCAACCTTGCGGTTGCAGAAGATGATGGCGTTGCGGAAGGTGTCGCCCTCTGCCGTGATCGCGGCGCGCAGCATGTCGCGCTTCATCTTTGCCTGTGCGTCCCGGCGCGGTGCCTTGAACTCGATCAATCGCTGCTCGATCTGTTCGGAGGTCGTTGACTGACGCTCTACCTCGATCTTTTCGGGGTTTGACAGGAACGTGTTGGTGATCCGCTCGATCTCGGGCGCCATGGTGGCGGAAAAGAACAGCGTTTGGCGGGTGAAGGGAACAAGGCCGAAGATCCGCTCGATATCGGGAATGAACCCCATGTCCAGCATGCGGTCGGCTTCATCCACGACCATGACTTTCACGTCGTTCAGAATCAGCTTGCCGCGTTCGAAATGGTCCAGCAAGCGACCGGGCGTGGCGATGAGCACGTCGACGCCCTTGTCGATGGCCTGTTCCTGTTCCTTGAACGACACGCCACCAATCAGAAGCGCTTTGGTCAGCTTCACGTGCTTGGCATAGATATCAAAGTTTTCAGCGACTTGTGCGGCAAGTTCGCGGGTCGGGCACAGCACCAGCGACCGGGGCATGCGTGCGCGAGCGCGGCCACGGGCCAGCATGGTGATCATCGGCAAAGTGAATGATGCGGTCTTCCCGGTGCCCGTCTGGGCGATGCCAAGGACGTCGCGGCCAAGCAGGGCGGGGGGGATGGCGCCGGCCTGAATCGGCGTGGGCGTTTCATACCCCGCTTCCTTGATGGCTTTTTGCACTTTGGGATTGAGGTCGAGGTCAGCGAAAGTCGTCATGTGCGTCCAATCTTGCCGCGGCCTATGGGCCGTTCGGCGGGGTGATGGAGCGCAACCTGACAACGCGCTCCGCGATAAAGAGCCCCGCGCGTTCGCGGGCTCGCATCGCACTTATGCCATTCGACGAGAGTCGTCAAACAAAGGACGTCCCTCACGGGCGGTGCGGTGCTGAAGTGTCACGTCGGGGGGAGGTGGAAGAGAGATGCCGGAACGGAAATGTCCAAATTGGTAGTGCCTGACACCAGCCGGGCGTGCAGTCCGTGGGACTGGGCATGGGTGAAAAGGGCCTCGGACAGGAAGATCAGCCCGGCGTGGTGATTCAGGCAGTGGCCGTGGCTGCATCCGTCCAATGCGCTGGCGCGGCGGAACGGCAATTGTATGCCCCCGCTCCACGCCTCTGAGAAACGCAGACGATGCACGCCGTCGCGGCGCTGGGACACGACCAGGGTGCGCAGGGTCTCTCCATTGCGGTGGGTGATCAGGACATGGCCGTAAAGCACGTGGTGCGCGTCGTTGAAGATCACGACTTGGCGCGAATAGTGTCCCGACAGCCCGGTATCGGGGGACACCAGTGACCCGGATTGCGGCACACAGGCCACGAGAAACATTAGAAGAACGAGAGAGAGGCGCCACATTGCGTCAAAATAGCGGGGCTTTGTTAAGGGGCGGTTAACGGGACGCTTGCCGATGGGTGAAGCATCGGGCGGTAGCCCTTGGAGAGGACCGCCAACGTGGCAGGCGGGGTCAGGGCCTGCGTCGGCCCGGTGGGCCGGGGGATCGCGGGCCCGTACCCGCCCGGGCCATAGCGCAGCAGGCTGTCGCCCCAGACAAGATGCGGCGCGGCGCTGTGGTCGATGAAAGCGCCATCGGGGAGGTCGTCCATGTGGACGGCATGCAGGCGCTTCTTGCGACCGTTCAGGCGCTCGGCGTGCAGCACGGTGTCCATCTGCGGGGCCTTGGTGGCACGGGGGAACCTGTCGCGGTAGGCGGTATAATCGGCCCGCCTGCAATAGGCGCAGGGACGGTGGCCTGCTGAAAGGGCCACGGCCTCGTCCAGAAAGAACAGTTCGGTCCAGGTATGGGGCTGCGCCACCGGACGCTTGCGCCCGCGAAACTCCAGCACGCAGGTGATCCACGCTTTGCCCGCCCATTGGCGGTTCATCATGCGCCCATCAGGGGCCACCAGAATGCCCCGGTTCCCCGTCAGGGTGCCCCGCGCGGGGTCGGCCGTTATGTCGCCGGTCGGCAGAACCCGATTGCGCAAGGTCATCACGAGATTCCTTACTTCTGCTGTATTCTGGACGAAGAATACACACAATCCGGTGCCACGGTCATTTAGTTAAGTAAAACAGGAGCGCGACTCACCATGACCCAGCTTGTCGGATTTGACCCGAGTGCCGTTCTCAACCTTGGTTGGAGGCTTGCGAACCTGGATCCCCTTACGGCAGGGATCATTCTGCTATGCAGTTGCGTGGTGTTTCTTCTGCTCAACGGTGGATCGAATGAGCGTAAGCGCCGTCGGTTGAGCGGTGTGACATTGCCGCCAGGCCACGATCTGGACAATTACATGCAGCGGCTGGACCAGCTGCACCGCAGGTAGTTCCGACCAAAACCCAGAATTGTCGGTCTGGGGGCAAAAGGTTCGCCCCCAGTCGAAAAGTGTCGCCATCAGGCGGTCACGCTTTGGCGCGACGGCGCAGGGAGACCAAGCCGCCAAGCCCTGCAAGTAGCAGAAGACCACCGGCAGGCAGCGGAATGGCGGCCACTGTGCTTGGCGCGGTGACCAAGGCCGTCTGGTTCGGGTTACCGCTGAAGCCGATCAATCCCGGAATGACAGAGCCGCGCGTGATCTGAATCCAGCCGAAGTAGCTTTCATACACGGCGTTGTCGCAGTTCTCTGGCAGCTCGACGCAGTAGTCTAAGGCGTTATCAAACCCGTCCAGCGGACCGTCGGGTGGAAGCAGCTCGGCGAAATCCATGACGAAGCCAAAGATCCCTGTTTGCCCTTGCGACAGCACAGAGGCGATGTCGATGGGCCCGGATCGGAAGTTCCACTCAGAGAAATTGTTCTCGACCGTGTCCCCGATTTCAAACAACACGGGCTCTGTGCCACCTGAGGCTGCGCTGTAGGCGAACCCGCCGAATTGGATCGTCGGCACATCCGCGCCGTAAATCGGACGGAACCCTTCCACCTCGATGGAGGTCGATGTGATGGTCAGATCGGTTTGGCCATCGGGTCCGTCAAAGGAAAAGCTGTCGAAGCCAAACCCGACAAAATCGAACTCTAGTGGCGTGTCGGTTACGGCTTCGCCGAACCCTTCGTACTCACCATCGACTGTAAAATCGTCTAATGTGATCGTGTCGGCGGCTGCCGCGCTGCCCATGCAAATGACTGCGGCGGTGGATAGAAATGCAAGAATCTTCATGGTGCCCCCCATAAAATGTGCGGGATTTCTATCAGAAATTAACCAAAAATCAATCAAACAATCGGGGCGCTTGGCCTGGAGGGCAGCCCTATTGTTGCGCGTTTGTGGGCAATCGCTACACCATCAGTTCTTTTGTCGCCGAAAGTGTGATGTCGGGATAATCCCGCCCCACGCGATCGATGTCCCATTGCAGGCGCGTCAGGTAGACCGGGTCGCCGTCATTGTCGGTGGCGATGTGCTGCTTGTTGGCGTTGGCAAAGGCGTCGACCGCGTCCTTGTTGCCATGCACCCAACGGGCAGAGGTGAATTGCGAGGCCTCGAACCGGACGGGCAGGCCGTATTCCAGCTCGATCCGGGAGGCCAGGACCTCGAACTGCAATGCACCCACGACGCCCACGATGAAGCCAGACCCGAAGGTTGGCTTGAACACTTTGGCCGCGCCTTCCTCGGCAAATTGCATAAGGGCCTTGTCCAGGTGCTTGGCTTTCAGCGGATCGCCCGCGCGGCAGCTTTGCAAGAGTTCCGGCGCAAACGATGGAATGCCGGTGAAACGCAGGGCCTCGCCCTCCGTCAGCGCATCACCGATGCGCAACTGCCCGTGGTTGGGGATGCCGATGATGTCCCCTGCCCAGGCCTCTTCCGCCAATTCGCGGTCGCTTGCCAGAAACATCACCGGGTTGCTGATCGCCATCGGCTTTTTCGACCGCACATGGGTCAGTTTCATGCCCCGGTTGAAGTGACCCGAGACGAGGCGCACGAACGCCACGCGGTCGCGGTGCTTGGGGTCCATGTTGGCCTGCACCTTGAACACGAAGCCAGAGACCTTCTTTTCCTCGGGCGCGACCTGGCGCGGATCGGCATTCTGAATCTGCGGCTCGGGCCCGTATTCGGCGATGCCGTCCATCAGCTCTTTCACCCCGAACGAATTCATCGCGGAGCCGAACCAGATCGGCGTCAGCGTGCCCTGCTGGAATGCCTCGATGTCCATGGCGGGCAGCAATTCGCGCGCCATTTCGACCTCTTCCTTCAGTTTCTCCAAAAGGTCGGCGGGCACATGGGTCGCCAAGGCCGGATCGTCGAGGCCCTTGAGCGACACGGTTTCGGCAACCTTGTTGCGGTCGGCGCGGTCCATCAATTCCAGACGGTCGTGCAGCAGATCATAGCAGCCCAGGAAATCGCGACCCACGCCGATGGGCCAAGAGGCGGGTGTGACGTCGATGGCAAGATTTTCCTGAATTTCGTCGATGATCTCGAAGGTGTCGCGGCTTTCGCGGTCCATCTTGTTGCAGAACGTCAGGATCGGCAGATCGCGCAGGCGGCAGACCTCGAACAGCTTCTGGGTCTGGCTTTCCACGCCTTTCGCGCCGTCGATCACCATAATCGCGGCATCCACGGCGGTCAGCGTGCGGTAGGTATCTTCCGAAAAGTCGCTGTGGCCGGGTGTGTCCACCAGATTGAAACGGAAATTCACCTCTGGCGTGTGGAAATCAAACGACATCGCCGAAGCCGAGACAGAGATGCCCCGGTCCTTCTCCATCTGCATGAAATCCGATCGCGTGCGCCGCGCCTCGCCCTTGGCGCGCACCTGTCCGGCCATCTGGATCGCGCCACCATAGAGTAGGAACTTCTCGGTCAGCGTCGTTTTCCCGGCGTCAGGGTGTGAGATGATCGCAAAGGTGCGGCGGCGTGCGATCTCGGGCGGAAGGGGGGGGCGATTGTCCAACATGCTTCGCCATATATTGGGCGCGGGGCATGGGGACAATCGCCTTTCCTCGTCAGCTACAGCTCAGGAGGTAGCCGCTGGGGTGCCAAGCCTGGCCCGGTTCGGGCGGGGCGACGATCTCCCAGTGCAGGGAACCGCCGGGCGGGCAAATCGAGTTGTTGATAGCGCCGTGATTCCTGGTAATGCCGACGTTGCTTTCGACGACCAAGCGGACCGGTCCGTCATCGCCGCGGTCCGGGGACGTGTCGCCGCCGCGGGAAGAGGAGACGGCACCGCCTGCGCCTTGCTGTTGGGCGCTGGCCACCACGGGCGCGAGGGCCAGCGGTGCAATGATGGTGAGGGCAATAATGCGTGTCATCAATCGTGTCATTGAAAAGTTCCTCTGGGTTAAAATTGCGTCCCAAGCGTGAGCCCAGGACGCGGAATGTCCCAGCGACGCGGTATGGGGAAGCCCACACTAGTCGGCAGGGACGTGCCGATGGCTGCCGACAGGACAGTGCCGGGGGCGGCGCGTGACAGGGGCGGCGCGTGACAGGGGTGCACGACTCGGGCATGATGTGAACATTAAGTGAACGCACAACGGGGAGACGGGTCATGGACCTCAAGAACATTGCTGACGCGCTTGTCACGGCATGCCGCACACAGGGCGAGGCCGCTCTGCTGGACGCCCACTACCATCCCGACGCGGTCTCTGTGGAGGCCGCCGATTATTCCGGCTCCGGGCGCGAGACGCGGGGCGTGGAGGGCATTCGTGGAAAGCACGCCTGGTGGAACGACACATTCGAAACCCACGGTGGCGACGTTCAGGGGCCGTTTCTGCATGGCGACGATCGGTTTGCCGTCATCTTCTCCATCGAGTGCACCGAAAAGGCCTCGGGCGAGCGGATGGATATGACCGAAGTCGCGGTCTACACGGTCGCCGACGGAAAGATCGTGCGCGAAGAGTTCTTCGGCACCGGGTGAGCCGGGCTCACTCCTCCCTGACCCCCTTGGACGCGGGCGGCCATTTTCCCCGCCGCAATGCCCTTTGGCAGCTTCGAGTAAAGTTGACTTCATGTCATGCGTCGGTACGTTTGTGACGGCTTTTTTGAAATCGATGGAAAATGTGAACATCACTCTTGGCGCTAGCAGGCGCACGGGCGCTTTTTTTCAGCGCGCTTGCCGCAGCGGGCTTCGTGAGAAGGCACCGCCGCGCTTGACCGGCTAAGCCGCCCGGATCGCGGCTGATCCGGGGGCATGGACGCCGCTGCCACAAGGGAAACATCACGCTGAAAGTGGCCTCCGGAACTGGATATCCGGGAGGCCCCTTTTTAAACCTGTTCAAGGCTCAAAGCGTCCTGTCAGTTTGACAAAGTCACGGGGGCGGGGCCGTGGGTCTAACCCTCCGCCTCTCCCTTCGAGGCGCGCGAGAGCCGCTCTACCACATCATCGCCTGCATCGTCGCCAAGTTCCATCGCGGCAGCGCTGGCAGCAGCACCCGCGGACCCGGTAAGAGCAAGGTCTTGCGGCAACAAAGCCCGCGTCTGGCCCGTGACCAGCAGGGATTCCACGGCAATGCCCTCGGCATAGATGATCTCATGGCCGTCGAAAATGATCTGGTAGCTGTCGATATGGCCGCCCTCTTCGCGCACCACGGTATCACCGTTGACCAGCAGTTCGGCCTTGACCAAGATCTCGGCCCGGCCGGTGCCCAACTCATCCCGGCGTTGCCAGATGAACAGGCGGTGCTGCGGCGACAGGCGCAGATCGCGTGAGGTGTTGAGCGTGCCCTCGGTGATCCGAACGGGGGCAGCGGCGCCTATGGCGCGGCGGGTCTGGAAACCGATCCAACGCACAGGCTGCGGCCCGTTTTCGCGGGTCAGAAGCACGTCGCCCACATTCAGATGCTCCACCGGGACCTGTTTGCCACTGGCAAGCGTCAGATGGGTGCCGGAAAGGAAACTGACACTGGCGATATCGGCAAACCGCTCGGGCGCGCTGGCGACTTCGGTGCCGACAAGCTCGTACTCCGTGTCCTCCTTCAAGGTGGAGAGGGGCAGGATATGCAAGTGTTCGCCGGTGCCCGACTGATGCGTCAGGATCAGCACCTCCACCACCTCGCCCGAGGGGCCCATCAGCATGTGGCAGGCGGAAATCGCCAGGGCGTCTCCAGCGGTGCCCACATCGGATCCGTCGGCGACGCGGTGCTGCCCCCCTTCGTCGGCATCGGAAATTGCCAGCCGCTTGGTCTGATGGCCGGTGGCGAGGCGATAGATATCGCCGGGCAGGGCATCGTCCTCCAGCCCGATCCCATCGCCGATGTTGGCGCCCGAAACCACGCGCAGGGCTTGCGCGGGATAGGTCTGAAACCGGAACAGAGGTGGGTGGGCTGACACGGGGCAAAGGTCCTTCGTGGGGGTGCCCCCCGCTTAGACAAGGGCCGCGCGGGGTGGTCAAGACTGGTGGCGGGGCGGGGCGGCTGTTAGTCAGGGCAGAACGAAGGTTTCAAGAGGAGATGCGGATGGATCTGGGGATCAAGGGCCGACGGGCATTGGTATGTGCATCGTCGAAAGGCTTGGGCCGCGGCTGTGCCGAGGCGCTGGCCGAAGCAGGCGTGGACCTGGTGTTGAACGCCCGCGGGGCAGAGGCGTTGGAGGAAACGGCGCAGGCGATCCGCGACACCTACGGCGTGTCGGTGACGGCGGTGGCGGCCGATATTACGTCCGAGGACGGCCGCGCGCGGGTGCTGCAAGCAGCGGGTGATGTCGACATCCTGGTCACCAACGCGGGCGGCCCCCCGCCGGGCATGTGGTCGGACTGGACGCGCGATGATTTCATCGCTGCGCTGGACGCCAACATGCTGACACCCATCGCGCTGATGACGGCCCTGATGCCTGCGATGATCGACAAGGGCTGGGGCCGCGTCGTCAACATCACCTCGCAATCGGTGAAGGCGCCGATCCCCGCGTTGGGCCTGTCGAATGCCGCCCGCACCGGCCTGACCGGTTATGTTGCGGGAACCTCGCGGCAGGTGGCGCCCTTCGGCGTGAACGTCAACAACATGCTGCCGGGTATCCACGCCACGGACCGGGCGATCCAACTTGATGGCGGGGTCTCTCAGAAAGAGGGAATCACCGTGGAAGAGGCCAAGGCCCGGCGCGAGTTGACCATCCCCGCGCGGCGTTATGGGACAAGGGCCGAGTTCGGCGCGATGTGCGCGTTCCTGTGCTCGGAACATGCGGGGTTCATCGTGGGGCAGAACATCCTGTGCGACGGCGGCGGGACGAATGCCACCATTTAGGCGCGACGATTGCGACAAGACGATCTAACGGTCCTTGGCGAGCGGGGGGGAACCTGTTACCTCCCGTTCCCGAGCGAAACAATCGGAAATATGTGAATGTCCGCCCCGCGTCTTCAGATGGAGCATGTTTGCTGTCACTTCGAGGGCCGCGAAGTCGTCTGCGGTATCGATCTGACGGTGCGCGCCGGTGAGGTGTTGTGCCTGCTGGGCCCCTCGGGCTGCGGCAAATCCACCACCTTGCGCATGATCGCGGGCATCGAACGTCCCAGCCGGGGCATCATTCGCGCCGATGGCGAGGTGTTGTCAGATGCGACCACCCATCTGCCGCCGGAGGCCCGGGGAATCGGCCTGATCTTTCAGGATTTCGCGCTGTTTCCGCACCTGAGCGTCGCCCAGAACATCGCCTTCGGCTTGCGTGGGACCGCCGCCCAGAATCGCGCGCGGGTGGATGAATTGCTGGAGCGCGTCGATTTGCAGGGCTACGGTGACACGGCGCCGCACATGCTGTCGGGTGGCGAGCAGCAGCGCGTGGCGCTGGCCCGCGCGCTTGCGCCGCGTCCGCGCATTATGCTGATGGACGAGCCGTTCTCGGGCCTCGACAACCGATTGCGCGATGGCATTCGGGACGAGACGCTGGCGCTTTTGAAAGAGGAAGGCACCGCCGTCGTCCTTGTGACGCACGAGCCGGAAGAGGCGATGCGCATGGCCGACCAGATCGCGCTGATGCGCGACGGTGGCGTGGTCCAGACGGGCGCGCCCTACAACATCTATACCAGCCCCTGTGACAAGGATGCCGCAGCCTTTTTCAGCGATATCAACGTTATATCGGGTGAAGTTCACGGTGCCCTGATCGAAACACCTTTCGGTCAGTTCCTTGCGCCCGGCGTGCCCGACGGCGGCCTGGTCGACATCGTCTTTCGCCCGCAGCACGTCAAGATCGACTTCGATCGCGGCGGGCGCGGCCCTAACCCCACGCCCCAGGACGGTGTGCCCGCGCTTGGCCACGTCAAGCGCGCGCGGTTCATGGGGCACGAGAGCCTTGTGGAGTTCCGGATGGACTTCGATGGGGGCATCGTGAAGGTCACTGTTCCTGCCGTTTTCCTGCCCAAACCGGGCACGCCGCTGTGGCTGACGATCCGGCGCGACCGCTGTTTCGTCTTCCCAAACCGGCCCTGACGCCGCAAACTGGGGCCAGGACAGGCGCAAACCTGCGAGGAACGCCAAGGATTTACGTTTTTGGGCTTTGATCTGGCGCTGCAAGATCATACCTATGCACCAGCTTTACGGATCATCGGGCGTCCTCGCGCCTGAATTAGGGAGAAAATCATGCTCAACAACATCGGACCCGCCGGTCTTATCCTGATCGCCGTCGTCGTGCTTGTGCTGTTTGGCCGGGGCAAGATCGCCGGTCTCATGGGCGAAGTCGGCAAAGGCATCACCGCGTTCAAGGACGGCGTGAAATCGCCTGACCGCGAGCTTGAAGATTCGTCGACCACGGCAGATGTCGCCACCGCGCGCGACGTCACGCCGGAAGAGCGCGCTGACCGCGACAACGCGTAATCGGGCCCTTGAACCCTAACATGACGGCAAAGGGGTTAACGGCGTATGCCTGACATCGGCGGAATGGAGCTATTGGTTATCGGGATCGTGGCGTTGATCGTCGTGGGCCCGAAAGACCTGCCCGCAATGTTCAAGAAACTTGGACAGATGGTCGCCCGTGTGCGTGCCATGGGGCGGGAGTTCACCAATGCGATGAACGCCGCCGCCGACGAGACCGGCATGACCGAGATGTCCCGTGATTTGCGCGCGGCCTCGAAGTTCACCAACCCCAAGGCGATGGCGAAAGACATGATGGGCGATGTCATGGATGACATCGATCCATCGAAGTACGAAGAGGGCTCGGCCACGCGCGTGATCGCCGAGAAGAAAGCCACCGCTCAGGCCGAGGCGAAAGCCCTTGCCGCCAAGGCCCGTGAAGCCCGTGCCGCGAAAGCGGCGGAGGCAGCCGAGTTGAGCGGTGAGCCGGAAGAGGCTCCCGCCACAGCCGAGGCCCCTGCCGCCGCAGCAGATCCCGTCACCACAGATCCCGGCCCGGCGGACGTTGAAGCGCCCGCAAAGGCCGAGCCGCAGGCAAGCCGCCCATGACCCAGACCGATGCGCAGGCCCAGATCGGCTCCAATGAGACCGAGGAAGAAGAACTGGAAGGCAGCGCCGCCCCCCTTGTCGAGCATCTGGCCGAACTTCGCACGCGGCTGATCCGTTCCGTGCTGGCCTTCGTTGTGGGCATCATCTTGATGTTCACCGTGGCCGAGCCGATCCTCAACTTCGTGTCGCAACCCCTTGCCGACGTGCTGCGTGCGCGCGGTGAGGACGCGCGCCTGATCTTCACCGCGCCGCAAGAGAAGTTTTTCGTGTTGATCCGCATCTCCATCATCATGGGTTTCGCGGTCTCTTTTCCGGTCATTGCGCATCAGCTGTGGCGCTTCGTGGCGCCGGGCCTCTACAAGTCTGAGAAAGGCGCGATCCTGCCCTTCCTTGTGGCGTCTCCGGTACTGTTCACCATCGGCGCGGCCTTTGCGCATTATGTCGTCACGCCGCTGGCGATGAACTTCTTCATCGGCTTTTCCGATGCGATCCCGGCCCTGGCCAACCTGATTGCGGGCGATGGCACGTTTGAGAACCCCGACAACGACGGTGAGTTGCAGACGATCTTCCTTGGCTCGGTCAAGGAATCCCTGGATCTGGCGCTGAAATTCATCTTCGCTTTCGGCCTCTGCTTCCAGCTTCCGGTGCTGTTGACCCTGATGGGCAAGGCGGGCCTTGTATCCGCACAGGGGCTGGCGGATGTGCGAAAATGGGCCGTCGTCGGTATCCTGACGCTCGCCGCCCTGGTGACACCGCCGGACGTGATCACCCAGGTGATCCTGTTTACGGTTGTCTATGGTTTGTATGAGATCTCCATCCAACTGGTGCGTTGGGTCGAGCATTCCCGCAACAAGAGGTTGCGCGCGGAGGGGATCCTCGACGAAGGAGAGGAACTCTAACCCGTGTCTGACGAGATTCTGACCCGGATCGCCGACGCGTTGGAGCGTCTGCGCCCGCCCCCTGCAATAGTGCCCGATCTGGCCGCAGCCGAGGCTTTCGTCTGGCATGCCAATCCCGATGCGTTGGAGCCGGTGGCCAACGTTAACCGCGTAGACCTTGGCCTGTTGCACGGCATCGACCGCGCCCGCGATACGCTGATGGCCAACACGCGCCAGTTTGCGCGTGGATTGCCGGCCAATAACGCGCTTCTCTGGGGCGCGCGGGGCATGGGGAAATCCTCGCTGGTCAAGGCGGTGCACGGCGCGATTTCCGAGGAAGAGACCGGCCTGAAACTGGTGGAGATTCAGCGCGAGGATCTGCCCTCTGTCGGGCGGCTACTGGCGCTTCTGCGCGGTATCGATGCGCGGGTGATCCTGTATTGCGACGACTTGTCGTTCAGCCACGATGACCAACATTACAAATCCTTGAAAGCGGTGCTGGATGGCGGCGTGACGGGGCGGCCCGACAACGTGGTGTTCTATGCAACGTCGAACCGACGCCACTTGATGCCGCGTGACATGATCGAGAACGAGCGCGGCTCGGCCATCAATCCGGCTGAGGCGGTGGAAGAAAAAGTGTCCCTGTCCGACCGTTTCGGCCTATGGCTTGGGTTTCACACCTGCGACCAGGACGCTTACCTGTCGATGATCCGAGGTTACTGCGACGCTTACGGCGTGGCGATTTCCGACGCGGAAATGCGCGCCGAAGCCGTGGAATGGCAAGCGACACGCGGGTCGCGTTCAGGCCGGGTGGCGTGGCAATACTTCACCGACTTGGCGGGCCGTCGGGGCGTTGTGCTGAACGGTTAGGACGCAAGGGGGGCCAGCCCCCCACGCGCTCCTTCAGGAGCGCCCCCCCCGGAGTTGTATCTGGCAAGATGAAGGAGCCGCCGAGCGCTGCCCGCCCGCGTTATTGCGTTGCGGCGCGGATCTTTTGGAGCAGGTCCTGATCTTCGTCGTCCACCTTGGGCGACACGGTGGGCGCAGGTGCCCTCGCTGCCATGGGCGTGGTGGGAGCCTTGGGGCTGGATTGTGCAGCCGCCATCTGATCGCGCAATTCGTTAGGGTGAATAGGGGAGGGAGCCGTCGCAGGGGCGGGGTCCGTCGCAGGGGCGGGGTCCGTCGCAGGGGCGGGGTCCGGGGCCGGTGTGAGGGCCGCGATGTGCATCGCTTCCGCCGCCTCCATCACCTTCAGTGCGCGCCGGTCCATCATCCGTGACCAGATGCCGGGAAGCATGGCGATCATCGCCATGACGGGCATCGAAAAGGGTAGGGTGGGGACCTCGGCCTCGGGGTTGAGCCGTTCATAGGGGCGGTCGGGGTGCATGTGGTGTTCCGAATGGGCGGGGGCGTTCATCATCAGGTATGTGGAGAAGCCCTTGGGCGCGTTCCAGCTGTGATGGGCGGCCACGGGCTCGTACCGGCCATTGGGCAAGATGAGACGTTGCAGCCCATAGTGCTGCACGTAGTCCGACATCAGGATCTGCGCACCTGTCAGCGCCGAGAGGCCCACCAGCACCAGCGCGCCGCCAACGCCGGTCATCAGCGTCACGATCACCAGGGTAAGGCCTGCGCCACCAAGCCAGACCCAATAGGGATTGGTGATGTGGTTGGCGCCGCGGCCTTTACGCTCCAACCGGTCGACCTCGCATTCCGCGCCTGCCTCGAACGAGCCGCGCCAGGCGCGGGGCAGGTACTCCCAGAAGCTTTCGCCGGGCCGGGGGGTGTTGGGATCGGCCTCGGTGCCCACGTGGCGGTGGTGCACAAGACGGTGGGCCGAGACGTGGTGGCCGAAGCCCACAGAGGTATAGACGGCCGCGCCAAGCGCCCGCAGCCCGATGGGCACACGGTGGATCAACTCATGAGCATTGGGATGGCTGACCTGGCCGAAGAAAGAGGCCGTGGCGAAAAACAGCGCGACGGATTGCCAAAAGGTCAACGCGCCCGACGTCAGCGCCGAGGCCGTCGACAAAAGCACCAGCACGTGCCCGAAGGCGAGGCCCACCGACAAGACGTCTGACCACGGCACAGTCTCTTCTTCCGCAGGAGTGGCCTTGGGCGGCGTTAGCAGGCGGTCGGCGACGGCGGTGACAACGGTTAACCATAAAAAGGCAATCCACGCGAAGCCGCCCCAAGCGGTACCTGCCAACAAAAGCAGGAACATCGGGGGCAATGTGATCGCGGCGTAACGGGCGATGACAGGCATTGGGTCAGGCGTCCTCTGGTCGATTTCGGGTCGCGTCGGGCCTAGCACGGCAATCTGGCGAAACAATGGCGCACGCGGACGGCCTTTCCAAGCGCGCCGTTGAGTATTAGGTGGGACTTGCAAGGCAAAACATAGGGTGCCCATGTCCTTTTTCCGCAAAATGAAGGAACGGATGTTCAAATCCTCGTCGAAACTGGACGAGGGGCTGGATGCGATCATCGAAGAGGGCGCCGTGGCGGCCGGAGATGAGCAGGACACGCCGCCTGAAGTCCCGGCGCCTGCGCCTGACGTCGAAATGCCCGCGCCTGCGCCGGATGTCGAAATGCCTGCACCTGTGCCTGACGTCGAGATGCCTGTGCCTGCGCCCGATGTCGAAATGCCCGTCCCCGCCCGCGAGGTCGAGGTGCCGACCCCCGCGCCCACGCCGGAGATTGTACCGACACCTGCCCCTGAAACGGAGCCGACCCCTGAGTCCACGCCCGAACCGGAGCCTACCCCTGAGCCTATCCCGGACCCTGAGCCCGGGTCGGACCCAGAGCCTGCGCCGGACCCAGAGCCGACCCCTACGCCAGAGATCGAACCCGAGGCTCCTGAGACCCGGTCCCGTGCAAAGCCCGGCCTTTTGGGCCGCCTTCTGGGCCGCACGGTCGAGCCCAAGCGTGCTCTGGACGATGACATGCTGGAGCAGCTTGAAGAGCTGCTAATCGCCTCGGACATGGGCGTCGACATTGCCTTGCGCGTCACCGCCAACATGGCCGAGGGGCGCTATGGCAAATTGCTGTCCGCGACCGAGATCAAGGAACTGCTGTCGGCCGAGATCACCCGCGTGATGGAACCCGTCGCCCGCCCCCTGCCGATCTACCCCAAGACGCCCCAAGTGGTGCTTGTGGTTGGCGTGAATGGCTCGGGCAAGACGACGACGATCGGTAAGCTCTCCAGCCAGTTCCGCGCCGCCGGCAAGAAGGTTGTGATCGCGGCTGGCGATACTTTCCGTGCCGCCGCGGTGGAACAGCTTCAGGTCTGGGGGGAGCGTGCAGGCGTGCCCGTGCTGACCGCGCCCGAAGGCTCGGACCCTGCCGCGCTGGCCTATGACGCGATGGTCAAGGCCGAGGCCGACGGGGCAGATCTGCTGATGATTGACACCGCAGGCCGATTGCAAAACCGCACCGATCTGATGGAAGAGCTGGCCAAGATCGTGCGTGTCATCCGCAAGAAAGACCCCGACGCGCCGCACAACACGCTGCTGGTGCTGGATGCGACCACCGGCCAGAATGCCCTGCGTCAGGTGGAGCTGTTTGGCCAGATGGCCGACGTTTCGGGGCTTGTGATGACCAAGCTGGACGGCACCGCAAAGGGTGGTGTCCTGGTGGCTCTGGCGGACAAGTTCGGCTTGCCCATACATGCTATTGGCGTCGGAGAGCAGATTGATGATTTGCAGCCATTTGACCCGGAAGAATTTGCTGATGCCCTTGTGGGGCTTGACCGTTCCTGACTTTTGCCCACAGGGCGTGTGGATAACATACCGGAGCCTATGATGCTGCAGAACTGCCTCAAGACCCTTGCTGTGTGTAGCCTGCTGACTGGGGCGACCACGGCGCAGGCCCAGGTGCTGACCTTCGCCGATTGTGGCGCGGTTGAGGAACAGATGACAACGGTTCTGGACGCCGAGTTCGGCATTGAGGTGACACAAAGCGCGAGTTCTGTGGCGACCAGCGGCCTGAATGGGTGCCGGGTGAGTGATCTGGAGATCTATGTCGAGGCCCTGGGTGTCAGCTACCGTGCGGCGCAGCTGGAATATTCCGGTCGCGGCCTGACGGAATGGGTGCGGGGTGATGTTGTGTTGCCCGCCACCTTGGATATTCGGATCGACGGGCTTGCCGTGGACCCCGACCGTCCCATCCCCGACGATCTGTCGTGGCTGCGCGATGTCCGTGCCGAAAGCATTGCTCTGAGCGCGACGTGGCGCGAGGCCACGCAACGGCTTCAAATCCTGCCCCTGCGCATTGATCTGGGGGATCGCAATATCGTAACCGTGACCCTCGATGGGCGCGCGGTTGGATGGCAGGCTCATAACACGCCAACGCCGGATTTCGGGATAACCGAGCTGGCGCTGGACGTGGAATTTAACGGCCTGTTTGAACAGGCGATTGCGCCGCCGATCGTGCAAAACGGAAATGACCTGTCGCCCGACTCCATGGCGGTTCTGGCGGCAATGGCCGATGGTCTGCTGGTCTATGCGCCGCCGCGGCTGGTGTCTGCAGAGGCGCGTTTTGCCATGGTCGACTTTCTTCGAAGCCTGCCCACACCGCGTGGCAATCTTGGCCTCGGCTTGACCAATGATGCGCCGATCTCGCTGGAGCGCATTGCCATTGATTTGCGAACGGGCGTCCCCTTCGCCACGGCCGTGCCGGATACGTTGACGATCGACGCGTCCTGGGATTCGCTGAACTAAGTGGGCGCTTGGCTTCAAAGCATCGAGGGCACAGAGCAGGGCGCCACGGTTGCCTTGATCCTCGCGCTGACAGCCGCTGTCTTGCACGCCGTGTTCGGTGCCCTGCAAAAGGGCCGACACGACCCCATGTTGGCGCGCGGTGCCATTGATGCCAGTTACGGCCTGATGGCCGCGCCGATCGCGCTTTTCGTTGTCCCTTGGCCCGAACCGCATATGTGGCCGATCTTCGCGGGCGCGTTCATCATTCACAGCTTCTACAAATTCGCCGTCCTGGCCGCATTCCGTCGTGGTGCCTTCACCGTCGTCTACCCGGTGATGCGCGGCACCGGGCCACTCTTCACCGTTATCGGAGCTTGGCTGATTTTTGATGAGACCTTCAGCGGCACCCAATGGTTTGGCGTCGTTGTCCTTCTCGCAGGGCTTTACGGGCTTGCGGCCTACAACATGGCCCGCGTCACGGTTGCCCGCGATACGCTTGTCAACGCGCTGCTCTTCGCGGTGCTGACGGGCGTGTTCGTCGCGCTCTACACCACCTACGACGCCTACGGGATCCGTGCGACGGCTGACCCCTTCACCTTCCTCGCATGGTTTTTCTTCATCGACGGCCTGCTTTTCCCCGTTCTCGCCACGCGCTTCTACCTGCGCCTGCCCACCAAACCCACCCTTGGCCCCTTGGCACTCAGGGGCATCGCGGGGGGCTTTATCGCTTTCGCCTCCTTCGGCTCTATCATGCTTGCCACGCGCCTTGACCAAGTGGGCGAGGCGGCGGTTCTGCGCGAAACCTCAACGGTTTTCGCGGCGCTGATTGGCTGGCTCTTCCTGCGCGAACCCGTTGGTCCCGTCCGCGCCGCTTTGATGGCTTTGATCGCGGCGGGCGCGGTGATAGTTGAAGCCGGAGGATAGGAGTGCTCAATGGCTGAAAAACAGATCAACCCCTGGCTGAAAAACGGCTTGGAACTGGGCCCGCCCCTACTGTTTTTCATCGCGTACCTGCGCTTGCAGGACAAAACCGTCACTGTGGCGGGCACCGACTATGACGGCTTCATACTCGCCACGGCCATCTTCGTGCCGATCCTGCTGGCCTCAACCGCGATCCTGTGGAAGCTTACGGGTGTCATCTCACGGATTCAGGTCTTCACCGCGATCCTTGTGGTCTTCTTTGGCGCACTCACGATCTGGTTTAACGACGATCGGTTCTTCAAGATGAAGACCACCATCGTCTACGCCTTCTTCGCGGGTGCCCTGGGAATCGGCTTGTTGCGCGGCCAATCCTACCTGAA
Organism: Gymnodinialimonas phycosphaerae; assembly: GCF_019195455.1. NCBI lineage: Bacteria > Pseudomonadati > Pseudomonadota > Alphaproteobacteria > Rhodobacterales > Paracoccaceae > Gymnodinialimonas > Gymnodinialimonas phycosphaerae. The sequence goes on from NZ_JAIMBW010000001.1 coordinate 4,194,295, forward strand.
ATTCCTGATGGGTGACCGCCTGCCGATGGCGGACGAGGGCTGGATGATCATGACGAAACGCCTTGCACTGGCCTTTGTCGCCATGGGCGTCACCAACGAAATCGTCTGGCGCACACAATCGGATCAATTCTGGGTCACGTTCGAGACCTTCGCGCTTCCGGCGTTCCTGTTTGTCGTCTTCATGTCGCAGGCCCCATTGATCGAGCGGTTCAGCCTCCCCGACGGGGAGGACGACCAGAGCCCGGGCGATCCGTCTTAGATGAACTGCCCCCGCGTTTTCCGGCCCCGCGCCCGCCGAGGTCAGCGCGGCCAGCTTTTGCGGCTTTCGGCTTTCCGCCCTCCGAACGGGACCCTACCCGGTGGGCGCCCCCTGGCGCGGCGCCTTTTGGCGGTGCCTTCCGGCGCTTGCCCTTGAAAGCAGGCTTGGGCTTTGCTTCCGCATGGCCTTCGGTTGCGGCGTCCAGTCCCAGTTGGTCCCGTAAGACGCGGCTCTTGATCTCTTCGACCTCGCCCGCCTTCAACTCTCCCAGGCGGAACGGGCCGTAGGACACGCGGATCAAGCGGTTCACCTCAAACCCCAACTCGGCCATGGCGCGCCGGATCTCTCGGTTCTTGCCCTCTCGCAGGCCCACGGTGATCCAGGCGTTGGCTCCCTGCACCCGATCGAGTGACACCTCCATGGGTTGAAACCGCTCACCCTCGGCCACGATCCCGCGCCGCAGGGGGGCGAAATCCTCGTCCTTCGGATTGCCCTTCATCCGGACGCGATACTTCCGGAGCCAGCCGGTGGAGGGCAGTTCCAACTGCCGTTTCACCCCGCCGTCGTTGGTCAGCAGCAGCAACCCTTCCGAGTTCATGTCCAGCCGCCCCACCGACATCACCCGCGGCAACCCGTCCGGCAGCTTGTCGAACACCGTCTCGCGGCCCTTCTCGTCGGAATTGCTTGTCACCAGCCCCGTGGGCTTGTGATACATCCACAGACGTGGGCGTTCCAACGCGGGCAGGGGGGCGTCATCGACAAGGATCACGTCCGTCTCGGTAACGTTCAACGCCGGGCTCTCGATCACCGCGCCGTTGACGCTCACGCGTCCGGCCGCGATCATCCGCTCCGCCTCGCGCCGCGATGCCACACCCGCGCGGCTCAGCCGCTTTGCTATTCGTTCACCATCAACCATGCCCCTCGCTACAAGTTTGACAGCGCCGTGGAAAGCGGCAACCAAGGCTCCCATGACGCAAAAGACGAGCCAATTCACTTCTTTCATGGACGCGGCCTTGGCCGAGGCCCGCTCTGCCGCCGCCCGTGGTGAGGTGCCCGTGGGCGCTGTCATCACCCGGAACGGCCAGATCATCGCGCGGGCGGGCAACCGTACGCGCGAACTTCACGACCCCACGGCCCACGCTGAAACCCTCGCCATCCGCGAAGCTTGCGCAGCTCTCAAATCCGAGCGTCTTCCCGACTGCGACCTCTGGGTCACGCTGGAACCTTGCCCCGCTTGCGCCGCCACCATTTCGGCGGCCCGCCTCAAACGCCTCTACTACGCTGCCCCGGATCCAAAATCCGGCGGCGTCTGCCACGGTCCCCGGATCTTCACGCACCCCCAGGCCCACCACGCGCCTGAGGTCTACTCCGGTCTTCTCGAAGACCAATCCGCCGCCCTTCTGCGTGCCTTCTTCGCCTCCAAGCGCTAACGCTCTCCCCCGTTCATCTTGCCAAATACGACTCACGCCAACGCCCGCCCCAAGGCGCTGCCGTCAGATCATGGCAAAAAAATGCGTGGAGGGCCTGTAAGCCGGATTTTGTCCCCCTGCAGGTTGCCCCGCGGGTTGGATGACCATTCCTCTCGGCCGACGCTTGCGCGCAAGCTCTAGCTGCCAACCCGGACCGCAGGGGTGAAGTGCCCCATGATGCGATCCCTATTCGGCATTGCTCCCAGGTGGGGCTTGCCATGCGGGCGCTGTTGCCAGCCCCCCGGTGGGCTCTTACCCCACCGTTTCACCCTTGCCACGACATGCATGGCGGTTTGTTTTCTGTGGCGCTTTCCGTCGGATTGCTCCGCCCGGGCGTTACCCGGCACCTTCTCTTCAGGGAGTCCGGACTTTCCTCGCCATCGCATCGAAGATGCGACAGCGCGGCCATCCAGCCCTCCACGCAAGGCCCCGGCTACGGCGCGTGCGCGTCCCGGTCAAGGAAATTAGGAGCCGTACCCATATCGCGCCGCCAAATCGGCCATCACGGCGCAATCATCACCATCGAGCGGCCCGTGTGCCCAAGGCCGGAACCGCATGCGCACGATCTCCAACAGCAGGTCCGCCTCAACATCCGGATACCCGAAGGCCAAGGCATCTGTCCGAAATCGCGCCGCGTCCACCGCCTTGCCCGTGGCCTCCGACCACACGGCCAAACCTTGCCGCGCCAACCTTTGCCAATCGAACCGCCGTCCCGGGTCGATCTTGCGCCCCGGGGCCATGTCAGAGTGCCCGATCACCCCTTCCGGCCCGATTCCCCAATCCGCGAGGAGGCGCGAGCCGAGGAGCGTCTCCAAAGCTGTCAGCAAAGGCTCGGAAAAGGGCGACAGGCCGTCATTGTCCAACTCGATCCCGATGGAGCGGGAATTCACATCCCCGCGCCCGCGCCATTCCCCCGCCCCCGCATGCCACGCGCGCATCGCTTCGGGGACAAGGTTAAACACCTCACCATCCCGCCCGATCAAGTAATGGGCCGAGACCTGTCGCAGCGGGTCGCACAGTGCTTTCGCCGCCGCTGCACAATCCTTCATCGCTGTATAATGAATCACCACCAACTCAGGGCGCAGGCCGTCGCGCCGCTCCCCGAAGTTTTGACTTTTCAAGGGGCTAGCCTTCAATGGCGGGTAGCGCCTCGAAGGTCTCGGCCGGTGCATTGGCCGAGGCACGCAGCGCGCTGGGGTCGAAGCCGCAGACAAAGCCATCGCCATCGGGGTCCAGCCCGTTGGGGTCCCGTTCCGGCCCGCCGTCCCTCAGGAATCGGTCTTGGGCTTCATCGCGGCTGGCGAATTGCGCGCACATGGCTTGCCCGTCGGCGCGCAGGGGATTGCGCCGCCACTGGCGCTGGCCGGGTAGGTGCGTGGTGCGTAGCGCGAAGGCGGCCACCCGTGGGATCAGCGGCGGCGGCAGAACGTCGCCTGCCTGTTGCGGCTGCAAGTTGTCGAACACGCCGCCTGCGGCCTGCTCGGATTCCGCGATGGCCCCTTCGGCCATCGCCTCAAGGTTACTGGGATCGAGGAATGTCACGTCCCCCGTCGCCCCGGCCTCGATGCCCACGCCGGTCGAGGGCGTGTCGATGACCTCTGTCGAGATCTGGCCATTCAGCGCGGTTTGGCGGCCCTGCAATCCCTGCTGGTCCAGTGTCTGTTGCGTCGGAGACACGTCATTGGGCACAGTGGCGCAGCCCGAAAGGGCTACGCACGCTACCGCGAGAAATCGCAAGGAAACCATCACTCAAGCCTCTTGAATCTTGTTGTTGGCGCGTAGCCTACCACCAACGCGTCGGCTTTTCCACAAAGCCCGCAGCGGTTTCCAGGGCATAGGCGGTGTTCAGCAGTTCGCCTTCTTCCCAGGGCTTGCCGATCAGCTGCAAACCCAACGGCAAGCCGTCGCGATCCAGCCCCGTTGGCACGGCTACGCCCGGCAGACCCGCAAGGTTCACCGTCACGGTGAACACGTCGTTGAGGTACATTTCCACCGGGTCGGAGACCTGTTTGCCCAATTCGAAAGCCGCGCTTGGGGTGGCGGGTGTCAAGATCGCATCGACGCCCGCTGCGAAAACCTCATCGAAGTCGCGCTTGATCAGCGCGCGCACGCGGCGGGCGCGGTTGTAATAGGCGTCGTAGAAGCCAGCGGATAGCACGTAAGTGCCGACCATGACGCGGCGCTGCACCTCGGCCCCGAAGCCTTCGGCGCGGGTCTTTTCGTACATCTCGGTGATGCCGTCGCCCGGTGCCAGTTTGGCACGGTAGCCGAAGCGCACACCATCATAACGCGCAAGGTTCGACGACGCCTCGGCGGGGGCGATCACGTAGTAGGCGGGTAGGGCGTATTTCGTGTGGGGCAGGCTGATATCGCGGATCTCCGCGCCTGCGTCCTTCAGCATCGCGGTGCCATCGGCCCACAATTTCTCGATCTCGGCGGGCATCCCGTCCATCCGGTATTCTTTGGGAATGCCAATGACGATGCCTTTGACGTTGCCGGTCAGCATGGATTCGAAATCCGGCACGCCATGGTTGGCAGAGGTGCTGTCCTTCGCGTCATGGCCCATCATCGCCCGGCCCATGATGGCCGCATCGCGCACCGTCTTGGTCATTGGTCCGGCCTGGTCGAGGGACGAGGCGAAGGCCACGATCCCCCAGCGAGAGCACCGCCCATACGTGGGCTTCAATCCGACCGTGCCGGTAAAGGCCGCAGGCTGACGAATGGACCCGCCGGTATCCGTACCGGTCGCCGCAAGGCACAAGTCCGCGGCAACAGCGCTGGCCGAGCCGCCCGAAGACCCGCCCGGCGTCAGCGCCGCGTCGGAATTGCCCGCGCGCCAGGGGTTCACCGCATTGCCGTAAACCGAGGTCTCGTTCGACGAGCCCATGGCGAATTCGTCCATGTTCAACTTGCCCAACATGACCGCACCGGCATCGCGCAACTTGCCCGAAACGGTGGATTCGTATTCCGGCTTGAACCCTTCAAGAATCTTGGAGGCGGCCTGGGAGGGCACGCCTTCGGTGCAAAACAAGTCTTTGATGCCCACGGGGATGCCGCACATGTCGGGGGCATCCCCCGCTGCGATCCGCTTGTCGGCAGCCGCGGCACGTTCCAGCGCCAGCTCGGGCGTCTTGTGCGCGAAGGCCCCAAGCGCGTCTGCGGCGTCGATCGCGGACAGGCATGCCTGCGTCAGGTCGACCGATGTGACCTCCCCTGTGCGCAGGGCGTCACGGGCGGCGGCGATGGTCAAAGCATTCAAATCAGACATTATTCAACTACCTTCGGGACCGAGAAGAAGCCTTCGCGCGCGTCGGGCGCGTTGGCCAGAACCTTGGCCTGCTGGTTGCCATCCGTCACCACGTCTTCGCGGCGGGGCAGGGCCATCGGCGTGACCGAGACCATGGGCTCCACGCCCTCCACATCCACTTCTTCAAGCTGTTCGATGAACCCGAGGATCGCGTTGAATTCCTGCGCCAGGGCAGGCAGCGCGTCGTCTTCAACCTTGATACGGGCAAGCTTGGCGACCTTTGCGGCGGTCGCTACATCGATGGACATCGGCCAAATCCTCTCGTGAAATCATGGGCGGTTTACCTGCGGGCGCGGGGTGTCGCAAGCGCGGCGCGGGGCGTCGTCCACGATTTTCACATCCGCGCCCCAGTTTCGTCCAATTGTGACGGCATTCCGACGGTGTCGAAGCCAAGAACTGGGTCCCTTCATGATACATAAGACCGAAATCGATCTGCGCGACATCTCGCGTGTTGTGATGTCCGGGACCGCTTCCTATCTGGCCGTTCACTACTTCCTGCTGCCGCAGCTTGTGCACTGGGGCGTGAGCTTTCCGACGTACTTTTACATCGGCGTGGTCGTGACGGGCGGGCTCGCGGTTGTGATCAACCTGCTTTTTCAGGCCCGTGACAAGGCCGCCCCTCGGCCGGACTTGCACCCGGCCGAATAGGCAACGCCTAGCTTCTCTCTTGCTCAAGTCCGCTCGATTGCCCGCCCGCCTGTGCCGTTCGGCAGGCGTCGGGCCCATCGATTCGCGACCGTCTTGGGCGCAGAGGGCCGCGATCCATCATCATTTCATGTCACAGCGGTCGGATCATTTCGACAGCGGGGAAGCCTATTCCGGGGCGCAGGCGGATCTCGATCTCGCCCCGCCGCTGGAACCCCATGGAGGCGTAGAACGGCTCTGCGGTGCGGGTTGATTGGCACATCATCCACCGCACGCCCGACATGCGCGCGGCGCGAAAGCTGCGCTCCAGCAGGGCACGCGCCAGACCGCGGCGCAGGGCCTTGGGGTGGGTCACAACATGGCGGATATGGCCTACGTCACGGGGGCCGACACCGCCCTGCGGCGCGCCATGGGTCCAGCCGCCCGCCGCCAGCGGGCCGTCGTCATCCTCGGCAATGTAGTAGGTGCCCGATCGCAGCAGCTCGGGTTGTGCGCGGGTGATCAGCGGCAGGCATGTGACAAGCGTCGACGGCGCGTAGTCGGGCTTCAGAAGCACCGGATAGCTCGCTGCCAAAAGCGCATCCACACGGGCCAGGTCGCCCGTGTTTGTTGCGCGTATCGTCATCTCATGCACCATGGCTGGTTCCTCCCGTTTGCCATTGGCTTGCCTGGAGTCGAAAGACGTTCAGGCAAAGAAAAAGGGCCGCGTCGATTGCTCGGCGCGGCCCTTGATGTCTTGTGTTTCGAAGATGGCTTACTTGATCTTGCCTTCTTTGTACTCGACATGCTTGCGCACCACGGGGTCGTACTTTCGTACGACCATTTTCTCGGTCATCGTGCGCGCGTTCTTCTTGGCCACGTAGAAGTGACCCGTGCCGGCGGACGAGTTGAGACGGATCTTGATCGTTGTTGGCTTCGCCATGGAGAGGCTCCTTAGTGTCGGGGCGGAGGGCTATCGCCGCTCACGCAGTGTTCATGTAGAGCGCGCCTTGTACCCCGGCCATGGGGGGAGTCAACACTCAAATGCCCATGGAGGGGAAACTGCGGTCATCATGGGCCCATTCGGACGGACGGGAAACGAAAAAGGGCCGCAGTGATGCGGCCCTTTCCAATGGAGTATTCCGTCAGCTTACTCGCGGTTGCCCAGGAAGCTTAGGATGATCAAGAACATGTTGATGAACGACATGTAGAGGTTCAGCGCGCCCATGATTGCGGACTTCGCCAGCCACTCGCTGTCGCCATGCTGTGCGTGATCGATGTAGTCCTGCTTGATCGTCTGCGTGTGGTAGGCGGTGAGGCCCGCAAACACCAGAAGCAGCAGCGCGGACAGCGCCAGATCAAAGCCGGGGATCACGATGCCCCAGAACGCCGACAAGGCAAAGGACAGCAGCATCAGCACGATACCACCGATCAGACCCATGATCAGGAACGCGCCCCAACCAGAGATGTCTTTCTTGGTCGCGTAGCCCCAAAGGCTGAGGCCCGCGAAGGCGATTGACGTCACAAGGAACGACTGGATGATCGATGCGCCGGTGAAGACGGCGAAGATGTAGCTGATCGACATGCCCATTACGGCGGCGAAGGCGTAGAAAAACAACTGCGCTGCCGCAGACGACGCGCGGGTGATGATCGCGCCGAAGGCGAAGATCATGCCGAGGGGGGCAAACATCACGATCCACCCTAGAATCGTAGGCTGCAGCGTCACCGGATCGTTCAGGATCGACAGAAGCGCCGGGTTTGACCCGAACGCCCAAGCGGCGGCAAAGGTGATCAACAGGCCGATCGACATCGTGCCGTAGACCTTGTTCATATGGGCGCGCAGGCCCTGGTCGATCTCCGCGGCGGAGCCGGCCATGCCTTGGGAACGCATCGTCTGATAGTCAGCCATGGGTACCTCCAAATAACTGCGGGCTCGGTGATCGAGCCTCTCGCGAAAGCATATTGGGTAGAATACGGCTTTTTTCAAGCAAACGACCCCTGCAGGTGCTGCAAGGGTCGATAGTTTTTTCCTATGGTGGGGCCTGCGGATGCCTTAGCGCCGCCAGGTGTGCGGCACATCCCAGATCGGGCGCTTCACTTCTTGCGCGATCTCGGCGTCGCTCAACCCGATGTCGTGGCGCAGGTGATCGGGGAGGCGGTCAAGGTGCTGACGCTGGCGCCAGACGCCGAGAAGGCGTTGCAGCAACGTCAATTGAACCTTGGGTGCGCAGGCCGCCACGGCACGGGAGAGAGAGGCCTGTTGCGGGCGGGAGAGGGGCAAATGTGCCACGGCGCTTCCTTTTATTTTTGTGACGAAGTGTGCTTCCGTCATTCCGATGTGTGATGTATAGACGAGAGATCCACATTTTGATAGTGAATGTTATTGAAGTTTATTATCACGGGAATTGATGGATGGCGCGAAACCTTGATCTTACAGCTTTGCGGGCCTTCGTGACGGTCGTGGATGCAGGGGGCGTTACGAAAGCCTCGGGCTTTCTGAACCTGACGCAATCGGCGGTCTCGATGCAGCTCAAGCGTCTGGAAGAGGCGCTGGACGTGGCGCTGTTCGACCGCACGACGCGCAAGCTGCACCTCACCGGCGCAGGAGAGCAGATGTTGGGATATGCGCGTCGGATGCTGGAGTTGAACGACGAAGTTCTGGGCCGCCTGACCGCCACGGAGTTCGAGGGCGAGATCCTTCTTGGCGCGCCCCACGACGTTGTCTATCCGGCGATCCCGGAGGTCCTGCAACGGTTCAACGTTGCCTATCCCCGCATGCGTGTGACGCTTCTGTCGATGGGAACCCTGAACCTCAAGGCCGCGATGGAACGTGGCGAGGCGGATGTGATTCTAACGACAGAAGAAGACGTGGATCGCGGCGGAGAGACCCTGCTGGAGCGGCCCATGGTGTGGGTGGGCGCGAAAGAGGGCCAGATGTGGAAGCAACGCCCCCTGCGGCTTGCCCTGGAAGACGCCTGCATCTTTCGCGGCCCCGCCTTGGCGGCGCTCGACGCGGCGGGGATCCCGTGGGAGGTCGGCGTGGAGGCCGACTCAATCCGCACGGTAGAGGCCACGGTCAGCGCGGATCTGGCCGTCCACGCGGTGATCGAAGGGACCGAATCGCCCTATACCGCGATAATCCCGCATCACGGTGCCCTGCCGACGCTGCCGCGCATTCGCATCAACATGTACCGCTCGGAGTTGTCGCGATCCGAGCCTGTGGACGCGTTGGTGAACCTGATCCGGCAGGCCTTCCACGCCATCTAGAGCTGCCTAAATCGTCACGACGACCTTGCCTGACACTTTGCGTGACCGCAAAAGCTCCAGCGCGTCGGCGGCGTCGCTTAGCGGTCGTTGCGCGCCGATGTGGGGCAATAGCTGTCCCGCCTCATACATCTGCATCAGGTCGGCAAGGCTGGCGGCCAGGCGCTCGGGTGCCCATTTCAGGTAGCCGCCCCAGTAAAAGCCGATAGCGTCGATGTTCTTGACCAACAGGTGGTTGGCCGGAATCTGAGGGACGTCGCCGCTGGCGAACCCGATGACGATCAGCCGCCCGCCGGGGTTCGTCGCCCGCATCGCGGCCTTGAAGCCGTCACCGCCCACCGCATCGTAGACCACATCAGCGCCGCCAAGGGCTTTCACCTCGGCCCTGAGATCGGCAGTGTCGCTATCGATCACATGGGTCGCGCCTGCGGCCTTCGCGACGGCGAGCTTGTCGGCGCCGCGCGCGACCGCAATCACCTCGGCCCCCATCGCGGCGCCCAATTCCACCGCCGTCAGGCCCACGCCGCCTGCGGCCCCCAGAACCAATAAACGCTCGCCCTTTTGCAGCCGTGCACGGTCCGTCAGGGCCAGATGTGACGTGCCATAGGCGACAAGGAACCCCGCCGCTTCATTGAACGGCATGGAGTCCGGGATCACCACGCAGCGCGCGGCGGAAAAAACTCCCGCCTCTGCCAATCCGCCCGAGCCCTCGAACACCGCCACGCGGCTGCCGAGCGCTGGCGCGGTGACGCCTTCGCCCAAGGCCTCCACCACGCCGGCGATCTCCATACCCAAGGTAAAGGGCGGGGCGGGCGTCTCCTGGTAGGTGCCTTTGGCCATCAAGAGATCCGCGAAGTTCAGCCCGCAGGCGTGGATGCGGATGCGCACCTGGCCGGGGCCGGGCACGGGCTCGGGCAGATCCTTAATCTTGGGGGGCACCCCGTGATCGCTTACCACGAATGCGCGCATGGTCGCCTCCTGTCGCAGAGTATTCCCCTTGGTCCTAACGGCTTGCCGCCCGCGCCGCCAGATGCCTGATGTTTTTCGCACAACCTGCCATTGAATTGGCAAGGCCGGGAACTACCCTAGATGTCACGATGTGGCGCCGCCTTCAGACAGCAGCGCAGGAAAACAAGGCTTCGACAGCAACGACCCTTGCCCTTTTCAGGGAGACGCCCGTGACACACCCCGTGGACGTACATGTAGGTAAACGCATCCGCCAGCGCCGTTGGATGGTAGGTCGAACGCAGCAGCAGTTGGCCGAAACCGTTGGTATCAAGTTCCAGCAAATCCAGAAATATGAAACCGGGATGAACCGTGTTTCGGCGTCTCGGCTTTGGGACATCGGCGCGGCGCTGGACGTGCCCGTCGCCTATTTCTTCGAAGGCATGGGCCAGGCCGAAGAAGCCGCCACCAGCGCCACCGGAGAGGTCCTGCCAGGCGATCTTCTGGGGGACCGCGAGGCGTTGGAACTGGTTCGGTCCTACTACGCGATCCCGGAAAACCAGCGGCGCCGCCTGTTCGATCTGGCGCGGGTATTGTCGGACGCCGCCGCCTGAACCTTGACGCCTGCGCGCCCGCCGTGTCACGCCCGCCCCTGAATGGATCGCGAGGGATTGGGATGGCGGATCAAGAGGCATTGATGGAAACGGCCCACGCCATGGCCGACGCCGCCCGCGCGGCGATCCTGCCGCATTTCCGGCGGGGCGGTTTGGGAACGATTTCCAAGGAAGTCGACAGCTATGACCCGGTGACCGTCGCTGACCGCGCCGCAGAGGCCGCCATGCGCGCCGTCTTGGCCGAGCAGCGACCAGACGATGCGATCCTGGGCGAGGAAGAAGGCACGCAAGAGGGCACGAGCGGCCTGACGTGGGTTCTCGACCCGATCGACGGGACGCGCGGGTTCATCTCCGGCACGCCCACATGGGGTGTTTTGATCGCGTTGTGTGATGCGTCGGGTCCGATTTACGCCATCATCGACCAACCCTACATCGGCGAACGGTTCGAGGGCGGCTTCGGGCGCGCCTTGGTGGCGGGTCCCTTGGGGGAGGCCGCGTTGGGGGTGGAACCGGCGGCCACGTTGGCAGAGGCCACCTTGTTCACGACCTTCCCCGAAGTGGGCAGCCTGGCCGAGCGCCGCGCGTTCGATGCCGTGCGTGACCGGGTTCAACTCACCCGCTATGGCTGCGACTGCTACGCCTACGCGATGCTGGCGGCGGGTCAGATCGACCTGGTGATCGAGGCGGGCTTGCAAAGCTACGACATCGCCGCCCCGGTGGCGCTGATACAGGCGGCAGGAGGCGTGATCACGAATTGGGAAGGCGGCCCGGTCCACGGGGGCGGGCGCGTCATTGCGGCGTCCTCGTCCGCTTTGCATGCCGAGGCGATGGCATTGGTGAAGGGGGCTTTGAATGTCTGAATTGGTTCTGCGCAACGTGGCCCATTGCCTGACGATGGATGACGCGGGAAGCGAGGTGCGCGACGCCGACATCCTGTTGCGTGACGGGAAGATTGTCGAGGTGGGGCAAGGGCTTGTGTCGAGCGCGCCGTCGCTTGATTGCCGCGATTGTCTGGTGACCCCGGGCCTTGTGAACACCCATCACCACTTGTTTCAAACGCTCACCCGCGCGGTGCCCGGCGCGCAGGACGCGGCACTGTTTGGCTGGCTGCAAACGCTCTACCCGATCTGGTCGCGGTTCACCCCGGACCATATGGAGACCTCTGCCGTCATCGGATTGGCCGAACTGGCCCTATCGGGCTGCACGACGTCCTCTGACCACATGTATCTGTTCCCGAATGGCGCACGATTGGACGACACCATCGCGGCGGCGGCACAGGTTGGCCTGCGGTTTCATCCCACCCGTGGCGCGATGTCTATCGGCGTGTCCGACGGTGGCTTGCCGCCAGATGCGCTGGTCGAAGGGGAGGCCGCGATCCTTGAAGATTGCCTGCGCGTCATCGATGCGTTCCACGACCCGTCACCGGGGTCCATGTGTCGGGTTGGCGTAGCACCCTGCTCGCCCTTCTCGGTCAGCCGCGAGTTGATGCGCGACGCGGCGATCCTGGCCCGCGACAAGGGCGTGATGCTGCACACCCACTTGGCCGAAAACGACGAGGACATCGCCTATTCGCTGGAGAAATTCGGCTGCCGACCCGGCCAATATGCCGAGGATCTCGGCTGGACCGGGGACGATGTGTGGCACGCCCATTGCGTCAAGCTTGATGGGTCCGAGATTGATCTGTTTGCCCGCTCGGGCACCGGGGTTGCCCATTGTCCGTGCTCCAATTGCCGGCTCGCGTCGGGCATCGCGCCGGTGCGGGCGATGCGGGACGCGGGGGTGAAGGTGGGCCTTGGCGTGGACGGATCGGCATCCAATGATGCCGGATCCCTGATCGACGAGGCGCGGCAGACGCTGCTGTTGCAGAGGGTGGCACGGGGGCCAGATGCCATGTCTGCCCGCGAGGCTTTGCGCATCGCCACGCGCGGCGGCGCCGAGGTTCTGGGCCGGGGTGCCGAGATCGGGCAGATCGCAGTGGGTTTCCGCGCCGACCTGGCGATCTGGGACATGTCGGGGGTAGAGGCGGCGGGCAGTTGGGACCTCGCGGCGTTGTTGCTGGCAGGCCCCCGCCGTGTGCGCGATCTGATCGTGGAGGGGCGCGTGGTGGTCCGAGACGGTGAAATGGCAACCCTTGATTTGGCGCCGCATCTCGCCCGCCAAAGGCACCTTGCGCGGGGCCTCGCTGAGGCGAGGTAATTACCTTTTTGGAAGGCGAAAGTTGGAATTTTCGTTGAATGGGACCAAAGGATTGATCTAATCCCATGTGCCGAATTTTTATCCCCAGCTTTATCCACAGGCTGTGATGTGCGATGTCGGGCCCTCTTGCTGCCTCCGCCACGCTCGGGCATTCTTCGTTCTATCGAGCAAACCTGAAAAAGGATCACGACCATGAAGATCCATCTTGCGAGCGGGCTTTTGGCCCTGTCGCTGGCGCTTGCCGCCTGTGCACCCACAGGCGTCGGCGGTGTTCAACGCCTCAGCCTTGGGGAAAGCGTGGACATTGCTGCCGTCGGCGCGCGCCTGTCCACATTGCGCGCGGGGCAGGGATTAGCCCGCCCCTTGGGTCACTCGGCGGCGTTGCAAGCGGCGGCCCAGGCCCACGTGGATGACATGGCGCAATCAGGCAACCTGTCCCATACCGGCTCAAACGGATCCACGTTGACGTCTCGCCTGCGCGCTGCCGGGTATTCGGCCTGTTTCGCGGCCGAAAACATCGCCGCCGGACAGGCCAATACCGCCGAAGTGTTCGAGGATTGGATGGGCTCCGGCGGGCATCGCCGCAACATCCTGGCGGCGGAGGCCACGCAATTCGGGTTTGCCCGCGCGGGTGGCTATTCGGTTCTGGTCCTTGGGCGCAGTTGCTGAAGCAACGTACGCGACTGGCTGATGGCAATGCCCGCAAGGATCAGCCCAAGCGCCCAGAACAATTGCGGCGGCAGGGCTTCGCCCATCAGGGTGACGCCGAACAGCACCGCCCAGACCGGGATCATGTAGCTGGTAAATGACATGAACACCGACCCCGCTGTGGTGATCACGCGCACGCGCAGGATCGCGGCCAGCGCGGTGGGGAAGATCGCCGTATAAAGCAGCGCCCACATGGCAGATGTTTCGGTGATCTGCAGTGGCCCGTCGATGATCCAGGCCAGCGGCACCATCGCAATGGCACCCATCAACAGCGTCGCCCCGGCGAAGGCCACGGGTGGGATCTTCGGCGCGCGCCGGGTCAACACGGAGCCCGCCGCATAGCACGCCGCCGCGCCGATACAGGCCACGCGGCCGGACAGGGTTCCGTCCTCCAACGCCCCCGGCCCGACCAATAGAACCAGACCGACAAAGCCGAGACACACGCCGATAATCCGACGCGGTCCGATGCCTTCCTCGCGGGAGAAGATCGCCACAAGCGGCAGCACCATCAGTGGGATCGCCCCCATTGCGACGCCCGCAAATGCCGAGGGCACATAACTCAGCCCCCAGCCCAGTAACGTCAACGGCAACGCATAGGCCCCGACGCCGATCACCGTTGAAAACACCCACGCGCGCGCGCTGTTGAGGGTGCCGAGGCCTTGTCCCATGAGGGCGCCCAACGGCAGCAGGAACGCGGCAGCGATCGCCAGCCGCCCGGCCGCGACCCACCACAGGCTGATCCCCTCAAGCGCCAGCGTGGTGCTCATGAACACGGTGCCCCAGATCACGCCAAGCAGCAGGATCAAAAGCGTATTGGCGACGCCGGGACTTGTGGGTGAGGGGGCCGTCATAGGGGGCCTTCGCGAAGGCACGGGGCGCTACAAAGAACCACGCGACGGCCAAAACTGGAAAAGTCATTCATACCCGATGACTTGGCCCGCGGTGTCCGGGGCGTCAACCAAGGGCTTTGAACTATCCGATCTTGTAGTAGATCTCGGTCCGCAAGTCCTCGGGCGCGGTGTCGCCAGGATCGTCGATGTAGTGCTCCCAGGTGGGCATGGTGCCCTTGATCCCCTCTGCTTCCATATGTGCCAACAACGTTTCATGTGTCTGGCGCAGCTGGTCATAAGGGCCGGTGTGGGTGACGTGCATCACGTCGCCGCCGGGCAGGGTATCGGATTTGACCGTGCCGGTGGCCTTCTCCGCATCTTCAGTCGACACGGCAACGGCCCCGCGAAAACGCATGATCTTCGGGTCCATCTCGGTATAGATAGCCATCGGCATCGACATGGGGCTTACCCCGGCTTGCCCGACGAAGGCGAATAATTCGCCAAAGGCGGAGCCCATCGCGTCAGCGATTTCAGGGCCGAAGGGACATTCGCGATCCACGTAGAGGTAGGGTTGGGCGGGGAGTGTCTTGCGTGTGATTTCCATCGGAGTGCTCCTTTCGGGGCCAATTTATCCCGAAAAGCACAAAAAAGGCAGGCCGCTGTGGGCCTGCCCTTCGTTCGTGCGCAATTATTGGGCGATCAGTTCTTGGCTTTGTCGACCATCTTGCCAGCAGAGATCCACGGCATCATGTCACGGAGTTTCTGACCGACCTGCTCGATCTGATGCTCGTCATTCAAGCGGCGCGTGCCTTTGAAGAACGGCTGGCCCGCCTGGTTTTCCTGCATGAAGTCCCGGACGAATGCGCCGGTCTGGATGTCGCGCAGAACCGCTTTCATCTTCGCCTTCGTCTCGTCGTAGGGCAGGATGCGCGGGCCAGAGACATACTCGCCATACTCGGCCGTGTTGGAGATCGAGTAATTCATGTTCGCGATGCCACCCTCGTAGATCAGGTCCACAATCAGCTTCACTTCATGCAAGCACTCGAAATAGGCCATCTCGGGCGCGTATCCGGCTTCCACCAGCGTCTCGAAGCCCATGCGGATCAGCTCAACCAAGCCACCGCACAGCACGGCCTGCTCACCGAACAGATCGGTTTCGCATTCCTCGCGGAAGTTCGTCTCGATGATGCCCGAGCGCCCGCCACCGATGGCGGAGCAATAGGACAGGCCGATTTCCAGCGCGCGGCCCGATGCGTCGTTGTGAACTGCCACAAGGCAAGGCACGCCACCGCCTTTGGTGTATTCGCCGCGCACGGTGTGCCCGGGGCCCTTGGGGGCCATCATGATGACGTCGACCTTGTCGGACGCCTCGATCAGGCCGAAATGCACGTTCAACCCATGGGCGAAGGCAATCGCGGCACCGTCGCGGATATTGTCCTTCACGTACTTCTTGTACGTCTCGGCCTGCAATTCATCGGGCATGGTGAACATGATCAGGTCGGCCCAGGCGGCGGCCTCGGCGATTTCCATGACCTTGAGGCCTTCACCCTCGGCCTTCGCCTTCGAAGCGGAGCCGTCGCGCAGCGCCACGACGACGTTCTTCGCACCGCTGTCCCGCAGGTTCAACGCGTGGGCGTGACCCTGGGAGCCATAGCCCAGAATGGCGACTTTCATGTCTTTGATCAGGTTCACATCGCAATCGCGATCATAGTAAACGCGCATGTCTCTCTCCTTGAGGTGTATGAATTGCGGCGAACATGGCGAGGTTTAAGGAGGAAATCGCCATTCGACTTGGATGAAATTTGATGATAAGTGAGAAAATTATTCCTCTAATAAGAGATTTTGGATATTTTCATGCTTGACGACATCGACCGTCGCCTTCTGCGGCACCTGCAAGCCGATCCGGCGCAATCGGTCGGTGATCTGGCCGAAGCGGCCCGTGTGCCGCTGGCCAGTGCCTACAAACGGTTGGAAAAGTTGCAATCCAGCGGCGTGTTGCGGGGCCAACGCGCGGTGATCGACTGGCGCGCCTTGGGGTTCGAGGTTGAGGTCTCCCTGCGCATCACGTTGGACAAGACCAACCCGCGTGCCTTTGACGAATTCCTCGCTGCCGCCCGTAAGGTCCCCGAGGTGATCGAGATCCAGACCTTCCTTGGCCGCGTGGATGCGCGCCTGAAGGTGATTGCGCGCGACCTCGCGGCCTATCAGCAGGTCTATCGCAACAGTATCCTCAACTTGCCCCATATGGCGGATATCGAGGCGCTGATGCAGGTGGCCGAGATCAAGAACTCCACGAGTTTCCCGATATGATGGATCTGGATCAGACCGACCACGCCATCCTGCGCTTGTTGGCGGCGGATGCGACGCTGAAGGCGTCTGAGGTCGGGCGTCGCGTGGACCTCAGCCAACCCGCCGCGTGGCGGCGGATCAAGCGACTGACCGAGGCGGGTATCATCGCGGGGCGCCGCCTTGATCTGGATGCTGCCGCTCTGGGCTTCGGGGTTACCGTGTTTCTCGGCGTCAAGCTGGCGACAAAATCCCGCGTCAGCCTTGAGGATTTCGAACGCGCGATCTCTGCGATCCCCGAGGTGCAGACGGTAGAACACGTCCTTGGCCTTTACGATTACCGCCTCCGCGTCGTTGCCCGCGATCTGGCGGATTTCGAACGTGTCCTGCGCCGCCGCATCATGACGCTGCCAAGCGTCGGCAACGTGGAGGCCAACGTGCTTTTGTCCGAGGAACAACGCCCCGGCCCGCTGTAGGGCGGGGTTTACCCCGCCGCGCGGCCCCCGTATCTCTTTATTCAAACGGAGGATCACACCCATGAACGCGCTTCTCGACAACATCGACCCCGATGGCCTGCTGGAATACTCGGTCGTCTTCACTGACCGGTCCCTCAACCACATGTCCGCCAGCTTCCGCACCGTGATGACGGACATCTCCTCCATGCTAAAAGAGGTCTATAACGCCGACGCCGTGGCCCTCGTTCCGGGGGGCGGATCCTTTGGGATGGAAGCCGTGGCCCGCCAGTTCGCGCAAAACGAAGATATCCTTGTCGTGCGCAACGGCTGGTTCTCTTTCCGCTGGTCGCAGATCCTGGACGCAGGCGGGTTCGCGGGGGACGTGACGGTTATGAAGGCGCGCCCTGCGGGTAATGCGCCGCAATCGCCTTACGCGCCAGCTCCGATCGACGAAGTCACCGCCAAGATCCGGGAAGCCAAACCCGGCATCGTCTTCGCCCCCCATGTGGAGACTTCCGCAGGCATCATCCTGCCGGATGACTACATCAAAGCGCTGGCCGCCGCCGCCCATGAGGTTGGCGCGCTTATGGTGCTGGATTGTATCGCGTCGGGCTGTGCCTGGGTCGACATGAAGGAAACCGGCGTCGACGTGTTGATTTCTGCCCCGCAAAAGGGCTGGTCGGCGCAACCCTGTGCGGGCCTTGTGATGATGTCCGAGCGTGCTGTGGCCCGGATGGAAGAGACGACGTCAAACTCCTTCGCGGGTGATCTGAAGGCCTGGCACAAGATCATGCTGGCCTATGAAGGCGGCGGCCATGCTTACCTTGCCACAATGCCCACGGACGCCCTGCGTGTGTTCCGCGACACGATGCTGGAGACGCGCGATTACGGCTTTGAGAAGCTGAAAGACGCGCAATGGGCCTTGGGCAACGGCGTTCGCGCGATGCTGAAGGCCAAGGGCGTGCAGTCCGTGGCAGCCGATGGTTTCGGCGCTCCCGGCGTGGTCGTCAGCTATACCGATGACCCCGAGATCAAATCCGGCGCCAAATTCGCAGCCCTCGGCATGCAGATCGCCGCTGGTGTGCCCCTGCAAGTCGATGAGCCTGCAGACTTCATGACCTTCCGCCTTGGCCTTTTCGGCCTCGACAAGCTTTATGATGTCGACGCGGCGCTTTCACGCCTGCAAGGCCCGATTGATGAGATCTTCGGCTAAAGTCGCGATCTAGCCCGTGGCCCCAAGCCCCGCGCGCATCAGAATGCGCCGGACGGGGGCCACGGAGTAGAGGCTATTCAACGCCCGCAACCGCATGTCGCGCAGGCCTTGCGCATCGGCCATGGAGGCGCGGTTGAGCGCGTCCACGCCGGTCACACGCGCCTTGATTTCAGTGTGCCGTGCGCGGGAATATTGCGTAAGGCCAGTGGCCGCGCCGGGGTCCTCCGGGTGCTTGGAGACGATTTCCAACAGCGTTGCGATATCGGCGAGGCTCATGTTCAGCCCCTGCGCGCCGATGGGCGGCACCACATGGGCCGCCTCGGCCACCAATGCGACGCGCTCACCCACCATACGCTCGGCAATCTGGCTGATGATTGGCCAGACCGTGCGGCGTGAGGCGAGGGTCAGCGGGCCATAGAGGCCGGCGGAGCGGGCGGTCATTTCCGCCTCGAACTCGGCTTCGGGCAAGGCGGTCAGACGGGCAATCTCTGGCCCGCGATCCATCCAGACAATGGCCGAGCACGGCTTGCCCTCATGGTCCGGCAGGGGCACCAGCGTGAAGGGACCGCCGGTGCGGTGCACTTCGGTCGAGATATTGTCGTGGGGGGCGTGGTGCGTGACGGCAAAGGCCAGCGCCCTTTGCCCATAGCGGGTTGTCTTGACGTCGATGCCCATCGCCTCGCGCACCGGAGAGGCGCGGCCGTCGGCGGCGACGATCAGCTTGGCGCGCAACCGCGTTCCATCGCTCAAGGTTACGCGCGCCTCGGCCTCTCGGGGCAGGACATGGGCCGTTCCCGTGCCGGGCAGAAATGTCGCGTTGGGAAGGGTCTTCAGGTGCGCGACCATCTCTCGGCGCAAGAGCCAGTTGGGCAGGTTCCATCCGAAAGGCCGGTCCGAGATGTCAGCGGCGTTGAAATCATGGGTGGCGCGGGGCGCGGCCAAATCACCGCCCGCATCGACGATGCGCATGACTTGCAAGGGCGTGGCATGGGGCGCGAACGCGGACCAAAGGCCGATCTTGTCGAGAAAGGCCTGGGCGGGTTGCAGGAAGGCCGTGGTGCGCAGGTCCGCGCCCGTGTCCTCTCGGGTCGTGATTGGGGGGGAGGGGTCGGCGCAGAGCACCGAAAATCCCGCCTGCGCGAAGGCAATGGTTGCTGCCAGGCCGGCAACGCCGCCACCGGAGATGAAGATGTCGATGTCTTTCACGTCAGTCATGACTCAGATGTAGGTCGTGTCACGCCAAGGGGAAAGCGACCATCTGTCTCGGGCGGGCGTTGGAAGGCGACGAACACGGCCCCGCTCACCGACCCGCAGCACCTATCGCCCTGCGCGACAACGACGGCGGTGGTCAGTAAGGCAGCCGTTGCAGGAACTGCGTCAGATCCTGTGTGCCATGGTGGATGAAGTCGTCTTGTGCTGGCGTGGGGGACACATGGATCGTCGTGAGCCCCAGGGCATGGGGAACGCGGAGGTTGCGGGCCTCATCCTCGAACATCGCGGCGCGATTGGGGGTGAGGGCGTCCTTGGCGAAGACCGTGTCAAACGCCAGCGCCGAGGGCTTGGGATGATAGTCGGCGTGTTCCACCCCGTAGATCGCATCGAACAGCCCGCCGAGACCCCGGGCCTCGGCCACGGTCTCGGCGTAGGGGGCGGTGCCGTTGGTGTAGATGATCTTGCGGCCGGGCAGGGCGGCGATGGCTGCGGCCAGCTGTGGATCGGGCGAGAGGACGGTGAAGTCGATATCATGCACCGCCACGAGGTAGGGAGCCGGGTCAATGTCGTGGTGCGCCATAAGGCCCGCCAGCGTTGTACCATGCACGGTATAGTAGTGGTGGCGCAGGGCGTCTGCCTCGGCCTGGGACACACCAAGGGTGTCGCGCACATAGGCCGCCATTTTCGCATTCACCTGCGGAAACAGCGCCATGTCAGGCGGGTAGAGGGTATTGTCGAGGTCAAATACCCAAGTGTCGATGTCGGTCAGTTGAGCCATCCCTTTCCCCTACGCGCGGCACCGAGTCCTTGCAAGTGACTGGACAGGCGGCGGTCTGCGCCGTAGCGTCTATGGCCTTGATAAGGGAACAATTTTGCGATGACTGATGCGCCACAAAAAGACGCTTATGCAATGATCCTGGAGGCGATTGATAGCGGTATCTATCGCCCTGGGTCGCGCTTGGTAGAAAGCGAGTTGGCTGATCGGTTCGGCGTGAGCCGAACACCCATCCGAGAGGCGCTGCAACGGCTTGAAACGCAATCGCTCCTGACCCGCGATGGGCGGTCGCTGATCGTGGCGTCGCTGGACCATGCACAAATGGCCGAGCTTTACGCCGTCCGCCAGGAATTGGAGGGGCTGGCCGCGCGGCTGGCAGCACAGCATGCGGCCACGGAAGAAGTCGCCGTGCTGCGCGATATGGTTGAGCAGGACCGAGCCCTTCTGGGTGATCCAGAGGCTTTGGCCCGCAGCAATCGACGCTTCCATCACCAAATCCATCTTGCGTCGCACAATCGCTACCTGGTGCAGCAATTGGACCTTGTTTACCGGTCCATGGCCCTGATGGCCCGAACCTCTCTGGCGGCTGCTGGCCGCGGGGATGATGCGATGGTGGAACATGCCGCCATTGTGGATGCCATTGCCGCACGCGACGGGGATCGCGCGGCAGACGCCTTGAAGTCGCATCTTTCGACGGCGTTTCAGGTCCGCCTGCGCGAAGAGGCGCAGCGGGGCTGATCCTCGGGCTCGGCCTGGTTTGCGCCAAAGCCGCCATGGGTTGTCTTGGCCCAGAAGAACGGCTTGGCCATCAACTCGAACAGACCGATCCAGGCGGCAATGGTGCCAAACAGGTAGTAAGGTTCCACCAAGGGGGAGATCGGGCGCAAGTGGCGCAGATGCTTGGCGCGACAAGCATAGAGCGAAATGGCGATGGATCCGAAGAGCCCGGTCAGCATCACTGCCGCCAAGGCCCCATAAGCCGCAGGCGACAACACGCTGTCGAGGGGGTGCCAGACCCCGAAGGGCTTGAGCGTAAAACTCCACAATAAAGGCGCGGTAAGGAACCCGAGAACAGCGCCGCCGAACTGGATCTGAAGCCAGAAAAAGCGCCAAGCCCCCAATTCGTTGAGCAGCACCCCGGGGCGGCGCATGGCGGCCCCGTAGGTCATCAGGTAGCCCTTCAGCCAACGCGACCGCTGCTTGATCCACGGCAGGGTGGCGGCGTTTGCCTCTTCAAAGGTGGTGGTTTCCACGATTTCGGTCTGATAGCCCGCGCGCGCCAACCGCAGGCCAAGTTCCGCGTCCTCGGTCACATTGTGCGCGTCCCAGGCGCCCACGGCTTCCAACACGCTTCGGCGCAAGAAAACGGTTGTTCCCCCCAAGGGCACGACAAGACCCATGCGCTGCACGCCGGGCAACAGCACCCGGAACCACGCTGCATATTCCACGGTGAACAGGCGGCTCAGCCAGTTGTGGCGGGCATTGTAGTAGTCGAGCCGTCCCTGCAGGCAAGCGACATCTTGCGGGACTTCGGCAAAGCGCTGGACGACCCGGTGAATCTGATCCGGCTCGGGCCGGTCCTCGGCATCGTAAATGCCCACGATATCGCCGCGCGCATAGTTCAACGCATAGTTGAGTGCGCGCGGCTTGGTCTGTGGGCTGCCTCTGGGCACGACGACGGCGCGCATCCACGCAGGCAGGGTGCCCGCTTGCAGGGCGGTCAGGGTAAGGGGGTCATCCTCTTCCACGGCAAGGATCACGTCGAGACGTTCACGGGGGTAATCGATCTGACGCAGACGATCCACCAATGCGCCCGCGACCTCGGGTTCACGAAACAAGGGCACGATGATCGAGACGTTCGGATTACGCAGGAATTGCGCCGTGGCCGCGGGTTGCGGTGGCGCTTGCGTCGCGCCGCGCACCGATTGCGCGAAGGCGGCGAATTTCAAAGCGCAATTGGCGATGAACACGAAGATCGCCAGACCGAAGAAGACCTTGGCCAGAATGACGGGGGCCAGCAGAAACGCCGTCAGGGCAAGGATCGTCGCCGCCAGAATGCCAAGGCCCAAGGGGCCGCCCCGCCATGACCTGCAAGAATGCCGCGCCGGTGCCCGGCCCTCGGCCTCGCGGGCCAGATGCGCGCCGTAAAGGCCGCGCTGCGCTTCGGTGATCTGGTTGCGCGAGGCCAGCACCGTCACGATGCGCTGGCCGTCCGGTAGCAAAGCCCGAAGGGTTTGGACGCGGTCGGGACGTGAGGTCGCGATGACAAGGGCAGAGCCCGCGCGCTTCCAGATCACCGCCTCTGTGGTGATGGCGGCGTGGGCGGGCAAGTATTTGGCAAGGGAGGGGTCAGGTGGTTCACCGGACAGATCTGCGATACCGACGTTGTAGACCTGCGCCAAGGCGGACAGAAGCTCTGCCTCGCTGATCGCGCCTTGTGCCGTCAGAATCTGTCCCAACGACAGCGGTGTGCCCCGAACGGCCCCCAGCGCCGCTTCCATTTCAGCCGGAGAAACAAGACCCCGCATGAGCAAAAGGCCCCGTAGATCCGAGGCCTCATCCCTTGGTGGTTTGGGCAGAACCAGTCCCGGCGGGGTGCGCAAGGTATCCACGGCCGCCTGCGTGGCGCTGGCGGTGCGACCCCCTGGGGGGCGAGTGACGTGGGGAGTGTCCCCGTCCACGTATTACAACTCCTTCGATCAGGCCGTGCCATCTGGCATTAACCGTGCCGTACCGTTGTTCGACGGAACAGGTTAAGAAATCGTAAACAGGTTGGGTAAAATGGGAACTTTGATCGTCAAGCAGTTGTTTTTGTGCGGCTTTTGACAGCGTCTGCAAAACGCTCGAACAGGTAGAAGCTGTCTTGTGGTCCGGGACTTGCTTCGGGGTGGTGCTGGACGGAAAAGATCGGTTTGCCCTCCACGGCGATGCCGCAGTTGGAGCCGTCAAAGAGGCTCACGTGGGTTTCGGACACGCCCGCTGGCAAGCTTTGACTGTCAACGGTAAAGCCATGGTTCATCGAGGTGATCTCAACCTTGCCGGTGGTATTGTCCTTCACCGGATGGTTCGCGCCGTGGTGGCCGTGGTTCATCTTCACCGTCTTGGCCCCGAGGGCCAGCGCCAGCATCTGGTGCCCAAGGCAGATGCCGAAAACGGGGATGTCGGCTGCCAACACACCCTTGATCGTTGGCACGGCATAGACGCCCGTAGCGGCGGGATCACCAGGGCCATTGGACAGGAACACGCCATCGGGCGATTGGGCCAGCACCTCTTCTGCGGTTGTCGTCGCGGGCATTACGGTGACGTCCATGCCGGCGCTGGCAAGGCAGCGCAGGATGTTGCGCTTCGCGCCGTAATCCAGTGCCACGACCCTGGGGGCGGGGCCTTCCCGTTTCGTGTAGCCATCGGGCCAGGCCCACCGCATTTCATCCCAGCGGTAGCTTTGGGCGCAGGTGACGTCCTTGGCCAGGTCCACACCTTCCAAGCCACTAAAATCACGGGCGGCTTTGACCATCGCCTCGATGTCGAAGTTGCCGTCGGGATCATGGGCCAGCGCCACGTGGGGGGCGCCTTGTTGCCGGATCTCACGGGTGAGCCGCCTTGTGTCGATGCCTCCGATGCCAACCCGACCGGTGCTTGCCAACCAATCAACCAAATGCGCCTGGGCGCGCCAGTTCGACGGCTCGGTCACGTCCCATTTCACCACCATTCCCTCGGCCACGGGATCGGCTGTCTCGTCATCATCGGTGTTGGTGCCGGTGTTGCCGATATGGGGGAAGGTGAAAGTCACGATCTGGCCCGCATAGGACGGGTCGGTCATGATCTCCTGATAGCCGGTCATCGCGGTGTTGAAGCACAGCTCGGCCACGCGCATGCCCGTGGCGCCGAACCCTTTGCCGTAGAAGATGGTGCCATCGGCGAGGACGAGGCAGGCGGTGGGATGATCGGACATGGGGACGGCTCCGGAATATGGCAGGGGCGGGGCAAACTTTCGGTGGTGTAGGGGGGGGCGGTGCCCGGGTCAAGGCGCACCTTGTCGTATCGGGGGGGATCGCATACCTAAGCGGCCTGAACCTTCACACACATGGGGTACGACCATGGGCTTGCGAACCAAGATCACCGACGGAATCAAGAACGCGATGCGCGAGAAGGACACGGTGCGCCTGTCGACGCTGCGTCTGATCAATGCCGCCGTGAAAGACCAGGACATCGCGGCGCGCGCCAAGGGAAATGCCGACGGCGTGGATGATGCCGAGGTGCTGGCCATCATGGCGAAGATGGTCAAGCAGCGCCAGGAAAGCGCTCGGGTCTATGAGGAAGGCGGTCGGCTTGAACTGGCCCAGAAGGAACAGGCCGAGATCGGTGTGATCGAGGAATTCCTGCCGCGCCAGTTGTCCGATGAGGAGGTCGCCAAAGCCGTCGACGCCGCGATCGCCGAGGCGGGGGCCGACAGTATCCGTGATATGGGCCGCGTGATGGGGGCGCTGAAGGGTAAATATGCCGGTCGGATGGACTTCGGCGCGGTGGGGCCCCGGGTGAAAGACCGGCTGAGCTGACTGCGGGGCCGATCAGGGGGGGCAGGGGTGCTCAAGCTTGAGCACCCCTGCTAAGGCCTTGATAAGCCAAGATATACGCATTTCCGTTAAGGTTATTTTAACCTCCCTCCGCCCCGCCCCCGGCCGCTTTTGTCGTTTGATGCGCGGCCCGACGCGCGGCCGGATGTGCGGCCGGATACGCGGGGAAGCTGGCTCAGACCCTCAGATTGCGGTCCAGAAGACGCTTCAGCTCCACCCGTTCCAGAGGCGTCAGGAAGGCACCCAACTCGACCTCTCTCGGGCCGCCTTGGAGCGTCAGGTAATTCGGCACCGGTCCGCCCTTGGCGTGCAGGACCATGCGGACCCAATAGGGATTGGCCTCCCAATCCTTCGTGTCGCGCTTGCGCTCATGCCGCTCCACGCGGATCAGGTCGTCCCAGATCATCACGTCTTCAAACAGATCCATGTCGCGCCATGACCGACGCAGGGCGGCCCAAATGCCCCAGATGGCGGCGATCAGGAACGGCAACAGCGCCCAGAAGACCGAGGTGCCGAGAATCGAGAACAGCGGTAGAGAGATCAGCGCCGCCGTCACCGCGATGAACCAGACGAAGCCCTCGGGCGTGAGGCTCTTGTAGGGCGTCAAGCGCAGGGACAGGCGCGGCGTGCCACGGGGGGTATCTGAGGGGGCAGGGGCGGTTTGGATGGGCATGTCAGGTCTCGGGTTCTTTGCAACGCATAGGATAAGGCGTTGCCTGTGTACGACAAGGGACGGACCGCCGCAGACGCCTCTCGTACCTCCGCCTTTTGCCCCTCGCCCTTCATTCCCCGTTCTTCAAATATCCCGGGGGGTCCGGGGGGCTGGCCCCCCGGCGCGGTCGCCGCCGACAGGCGGGGAAACCCACTTCGGCCACGGCACAGGGCCCAAAGAAAAACGGCGCCCCGATCCGGAGCGCCGCTTTCAAAAGTCTTGTTGGCTCTAGTGGCCCGGTTGCTTGTCCCACATCTCACGCGTGGGAAGCTCTTCAAACGTGTGCTCCGGGGGCGGGTTGGGCAGGGTCCACTCCAGCGTGTCCGCATGCTCACCCCAGTAGGCGGGCTCGGTCACGCGGGCACCGGCGCGCAGGGTGTAGAACACCACGCCGATGAAGAAGAGGAACGACGCAAACGAGATGAACGCACCGATCGACGACACATAGTTCCAGAGCGCGAAGGCATCCGGGTAGTCGATGTAACGGCGCGGCATGCCCTGGCGGCCGAGGAAGTGCTGCGGGAAGAACGTGATGTTCGTACCGATGAAGAACACCCAGAAGTGCAGCTGACCGGCCCATTCGGGGTATTGGCGGCCCGACATCTTGCCGATCCAGTAGTAGACCCCGGCGAAGATACCGAAGACGGCCCCAAGGCTCATCACGTAGTGGAAGTGCGCCACGACGTAGTAGGTGTCGTGATAGGCGCGGTCCACACCGGCCTGGGACAGGATGATGCCCGTCGTGCCACCCAGCGTGAAGAGGAAGATGAAGCCGATAGCGAACATCATGGGCGTCTTGAAGCTGATCGAGCCCATCCACATCGTTGCGATCCACGAGAAGATCTTGATGCCCGTGGGCACCGCGATCACCATCGTGGCCACCATGAAGTAGGCCTGCTGGGTCAGGGTCATGCCGACCGTGTACATGTGGTGTGCCCAGACGACGAAGCCCAGGCCACCGATTGCCACCAGCGCGTAAACCATCGGCAGGTAGCCGAAGATCGGCTTCTTGGAGAAGGTCGCCACGACGTGGGAGATGATGCCGAAGGCGGGCAGGATCACGATGTAGACCTCGGGGTGACCGAAGAACCAGAAGATGTGCTGGAACAGGATCGGGTCACCGCCACCGGCGGGATCGAAGAAGGTGGTGCCGAAGTTCCGGTCCGTCAGCAGCATCGTGATGGCGCCTGCCAGGACGGGCAGGGACAGCAGAAGCAACCAGGCGGTCACGAACACGGACCAGGCAAACAGCGGCACCTTGTGCAGCGTCATGCCCGGTGCGCGCATGTTCAGGAACGTGGTGATGAAGTTGATCGAGCCGAGGATCGAGGACGCGCCCGAGACGTGGACGGCGAAGATCGCGAAGTCCACGGCGCGCGATGTCTCGACACCCTGGGCCGAGATCGGCGGATAGAACGTCCAGCCCGGACCCGCGCCGCCGTCGATCATGACCGAGCAGAACGCAAGGCCGGTACCGGCGACATACATCCAGTAGGACAGGTTGTTCAGACGTGGGAACGCCATGTCCGGCGCGCCGATCATCAGCGGCATGAAGTAGTTGCCGAAGCCGCCAAACAGCGCCGGGATCACGACGAAGAACATCATCAGGACGCCGTGGCCCGTGATCAGAACGTTCCACAGGTGACCGTCGGGGTTGCCGTCCAACTGGTCCATCGTGCCCAACAGGGCTTGGGCTTCCGCAGGGTTTGCCGTTGCCAGCATCGCCTCGAACCCATTGACGACGTCGGCCCGCAGACCGCCGGTGATTTCAATGGCATCCGTGCCGGAGGCCAGGATCTGCGCCTGCATCGCGGCGAGCGGTTCGGCGAAGGTGTTCGTGCCCCCTCCGGCCGTGGCCAGGGCCTCGGAGAGGCGATCAAAAATGCCGGTAATGCTGTCGGTCGACCCGACAAAGGCGTCGTACATGTACTGTACGCCCGGCTCCATCAGCTCCATCCGCATGTAAACGGTGAAGGCCACCGAGATCAGGCCGACAAGGCCTGCGGTGAACAGATAAAGGATGCCGATGTCTTTGTGGTTGGTCGACATGAACCAGCGGGTAAAGAACCCCGGCCGGTCGTGGCCGTCATGCCCTGTGAGGGTGGCGTCTGCCATGGTCGTCTCCTGTTCGCGTCTTTGATGCGCGTCTTGATACACGCACGGCACCAGAATCCGGCACCGAAACTCTACGTCCAGATGAGGTGTAGTGCGCGACACGGGCCGGATCAACGCGACAACTCGCGCGGACGTGATCTTTGTGGTGGGTAAAATTGGCGCAGTGCGCGTCGGGATGGGCGCGAAGTGGCACTATACTGCGTGTTTCGCGGATGTTCAGGGCGTTGACGGGGGTCGCGCGTCTATTCGATGCCCTGTCTGCCGGTCCAAAGGCCCGCCTATGTGTCGTGGTTGTGCCGGAACATCATCAGCCGTTGTCGTTGGATGTAGGCCCGCCTCAGATCCTGAGCCGAGAACACGAACCCCTCTTGCGCAGCCAAGGCCAAAACAGGGTCGAGGTTCAAGCTGCCCTGTGCCGCCGAGAGTGCCGAGGTATCGAACTTTCCTTGCGCTATGCCATCAAGATATTTCATCGCCGCGTGTATCGACATGATCCCTTAGCACCCTTCCGAGACAAGAAGGGCGAGCGTTCCGACCACCGTGCTTGTGGTGAACGTGCCGTGGCAATCAAGGTAGCTTTCAATCCGGGTCTGGTCGTTCGAGCCGGACGGTAACGGGACCATCATGTTGCAACCGGGGGGCCAGGAGCCGTTTGCCTGTTGCGTTTGCAAAAGGCGTTCAATCGCCGCGTCCAGGTCGTGTGCTGCGGCATCGGCCCGGGGACCAGAAGCCAAGATGCGGAGCAACCAAGCCAGTTTGAAGCTGTTGTGCTGCGCGGGCAGGTGGCGCGCCGCCCAATGGATCGCGCGGTCGATGGCGTCCCCGGCGTCAAGACGGTCCTGCCCGCAAAGGGCCTCTGTCGCCAGTCCCGTTGCATATTCGGACGTCTCCATCCACGAGCCCGCCCATGATCCGTCGGCTTGCTGCACGCGCAACAGGTCCGTGACCGCGACGTCAAGTCCCGCACGGGCCGCGGAGGCCGTCAACTCGATCTGTTCAAACCGCCAGGCCCGGTGGGCCTGCGTGTCGGGCAGGCTGTGACCCAGTCGTGCCAGCTCTGCGTCGGAATAGGTCTTGAACCCGCCGTTGTCACCGCGGTGCGCTTCGAGAAAGCTGTAGCCGCGCGATACGTGGTCCGAGGTGTCTTGGCCCAAGTCGCGCGCCAAGGTCAGCGCCCAGGCGGTGCTGTCGGCATCCGGCGGCGTGCTTTGCTGGTATCCCCATCCCGCGCCGGGCGGCCGTCTGTGCCGCAATTGATCCCATGCGCCGCGCGCCGCCTGTAACGCTTCTGGCGAGCCGACGGCGGCCACTTGCGTTCCGACGTATCCGGTGACCCATTCGTCGCTGTAGCGTTGCGCGAAGTCGAAATCCCGCCACAGGCCGTTCTGGCATCTTTCCTTCAGCAGGAACCGGAGCCCCCTGTTCATGGCATCGCGTAGCGCGTCGTCTTGGTCATGCGCCCGAGACACCACAGCGGCCTTGGGTGCAAGATGGCGTGCGGGATCGCGGGACGCCCCGAACCTGCGCCATGTCGGTTGAAACCCGACATAGCCCTTGGCGGAGACAAGCCTGTCGCCCTGCACCGTCACCTTGATGTGGCTGGGAATGGCTTCAAGCGCCAGATAATCGCCGTTGCCGTTGCCGTTGCCGTTGTCGTCGCCGCCCGCAAGATCCGCAAGGATCATCGTGTCTGGCCAGATCCCTGCCATATCGTGGGGCGCAAGCTCTGCCTGCCAGCTTTCCATCGCGTTCCAGGAGTCAGGCGCAAGGGGACGTGATGCGGCACGCTCTGTCAGGGATTTCCATCCCCGTTCACGCGCTGGGAAGGCGGAGAACCGAAACTCTGCCCCCACCCGTGGCAAGGGTCTGTCCGTGACATCCAGGCACAGCGTGGTGCGATAGGCGTCGTCGATGATCGTGGCGATGGGGGCAGAGGATACCCGCAGGCCCAACGCACGAAGGAGACCTTCGAAAGACCCGCGCGTCAGGCGCTTGATGTTGATGCGAAGCGGCGTGTCATCGCGCGACAGCATCGCACCAAGATGGGAAACATGCGCGTCGCCTTCCAGGTTTGCCATGATGGTGCGTAGCACCTGCACCTTTGCGTCCAGATCCACGAGAGACAGGGCGCCCAGGGCGTCGATCAGATCCTGCTGACAAAGCCGTGCGTCCTTGTGGAATTCCAGAAACACGGAAGGCTGCCAGCAGTCCGGGGTGAAGGTGTGCGCGTCGACCTCGAGCCAGACGCTTGCGGTCTTCGCGCGCCATCCCTGGGCCGTTGGTGACAGAGTGTCTGCCAGCCCCTCCAGGCAGCTCAAGGCGCGGCCCGGTGCGATGCGCGATGTGGGTAGGTAGGTTGCAAGCGCCCGCATTCCCCCACCCTCGACATCAAAGCACTGAAGCACGTCCACGGATGTGAGGGGGGCCAGGAGATCGAATTCAAACCCGCCCTTGGCGACCGGTGGCATGACGTCGGCGATGCGCTGTGCATCCGCGATCACCGATGCCGGAAACGATTTGCCCGTCACGGGTGCAAGGACACTGAAGACGGTGGAGAGGGATTGCTGCATCGCGCCGTCCCCTCAGGTCATTTCCGACGGGGTGAGATCCGTGAAGCGGGCGTGGAAAATCATCTTCTCAACCTCCCACACCTTCAGGCCCTGCGCGCGCTGGATGATTTCAGGGATCGCGAGTTTGAGGGACAGGCGGACAAGCTTGACGCCATCACAGATATGCGCGCCGCTACCAAACGACAGATGCTGATGCGGGGGGCGGTCGAAGGATATCTCGTGGGGGCAAGAGAATACCGCCGGATCACGGTTCGCGCGGGCGACGTTGAAGGACAGCAGTTCCGGCGTGCCCTCTTCGGCACTTTGGCCCATCAGCCGCACGTTGCGCGCCGGAGGGGCGAGGCGCAGGATTTCATCAATCAATTGGGGCAGATCGGCTTCGCGGCATTGCAGCAGCGCGGGCGATTTCAGGATTTGGTCGAGGCAGATCGCCAAGGCCGTCCCCAGCGTGACGGAGCCTGCAAGCAGGTTTGCCGCGCTCATCACGCTGAAGTCGCGATCCAGGTTGCGCGCCTGTTCCAGATCAAGGAGCCATGCCATCAACCCGCCGTCGGCCACGCCGCCCGTATCAAGGCAGGTGGTGATCGCGCGATGCAGGGATTGCAGGGCGCGATACGAGGGGTATTTGTCTTCCGGGGCGCTTTCCTGGGCAATTTGCAGGTCGCCCGCCTCTGCGGCCCGGTGACAGAGGTCCGGTTCCAGATCCAGCCCCAGAAGGTCTGCCGCCGTCATGAAACTGAAGGGGCGCGCAAAATCGCGGTTCAGCTCGAAGGTCTCGCCGGCGGTCAGCCCATCAAAAGCCTGCCCAAGCCTTTTGCGGATCATCCGCGTGTTGCGCTTTTCGAAGGCCGCGCCCTGGCGTTTGCGGATCTCGGCCTTGGCGACCGGCCCGACGCTTGCGTCGGAGGTATAGGATTTCACCCAGCGCGACTGCCAATGGCGGCAAAACGCACGTTGCAGGCCGCGCGCGCCCTCGGCAGGGGTAGGTTCCTGTGTCTGGGTTTCTTCCAGAAAGTAGCGCCGCGTCTGGAACGCCGCGCGGGCCGCTTCGAACCCCTCCAGGGTTTTCTTGCGCTTGGTCGGGACATCCCACCAGACGCGGCCGTCGATGCGTTCTCCGAACCCTTTATTGGACATGGGACACGTCCCCCATCGTGTCACGACAAGCGATGACCTTGTCCACAGTGTCGCCAAGCGCCGCAAGATCACGCGGCCGTTCGATCCGGAAAACCGGGATCCTGTCAGCCAGCGCCGTTGCGGCAATGAACTCGTGCTTCTTGACCGCGGTCGGAACGGGGTACGCTTTTGAGCTGAGGTGGCGCAGGAGGGACATTTTCGCCCCGTGGCCGCCCACGCGGCTTAGGCCGGGGCAGGGGACGTCCGAGAAGGGCGCAAGCTCGAGGATCGCGCGGATTGGAAGGCTGTCACGTCCGAGGGGTGCAGTGCTTCGATCTGTCTTCAAGAGAGGCTTGGAAAACGCGGGCTGATGCAAGCGAATGCCATCGCCCAGGATGGCGCTTGCGGTGTCTGCCTCGATCCTGAGCACGCTGCTGCCGCGATAGACCGACGCGAGGTCCGCAGATATCGCGGCCACGTCCTCGGAATGGATCGCGCATCCCTTCTGGATGAAGGCGGCGCAGATCGTGGATTTGCCCATGCCCTTTTCCCCCAGCACGATGACCGCCTCCCCCCCAATGTCGATCACCGCCCCGTGCAGGGTCAATCGCCCGTCGCGTCGGCACCAGAAAGGCAACACGGGGCTGATCAGGTGATACGAGACGCGGAAGGGATCCAGAGCCTCAGCGCAGGTGAAGGTGATGGACCTGTCAGCCAGATTGCAGCGCACAGAGGTGGTGGGCAAGCCGTCAAAAGCGGCGAACCAATCCCATGTGTCAGGATCGTGTTCGTAAAGCACAAGCGTGTTGGCGGGCAGGGGCGCGTGTGGGTCAAGGTGAGCAGGGGAGGTGACGGTTCCGCCAGCGGGGGGCCATGCGACCTGCTTGCCCTGAACGGTAAACCTGAGGGGCGTGTCGCGCGACGCCGGTGCAGTGCCCTCGGGGAGGCCTTCGAGTTCCACGTCGGATTGTATCGTGTACCCCAATGCGCGGTAGGTCCGGTCAGGCAACGGCGCTGTCCACCCATCGCACGGGCCTTGTGCCGCAGACGCGCACGGGATCACTCGGCATTCAGAAGACCCTCTGAGACCAGGAAAGTGATCAGCTTCTCCAGATCTTCCTTCAGCCTGTCGTCTTCAACCTCGTACCTGTTGCGAAGATCGGAAAAGATGCGTTGCGCGTCCCCATCATGGGTATCGATCGCCTCCCAGAAGGCACCGGACACCGGGTTGAGTTCATAGACTTCATCGGTGTCCATTTTCAGGATCAGCATGCCGTCGGCAGACGAAGACGCGATCAAGCCGTCCGGTATCGAGAACCGTTTGTAGTCAAGCACAGTGTCATTCCCTCCTGCCGGGGTAAGTGGTAAGCGGTGTCATGGAATACATGCTGAAATCAATAAACGGATGGTTACGTCAATGCAGTTTGTGCGGGCATTTGCCAGACTGCGGGCGCTGACCCCGGCCCAGAGACGCCTGGTATTGGAGGCGTCTTGCATGGCGCTTCTGATCGAGGCTCACCTTCGGATTTTTGGCTACTCTCGGACATCGGCGCGACTAAGCCGCTGGCGCGGTACGCCGCTTGATCTGGACCCGCAATACATCATGCGCTTGAGCCGCCTCGCCAGTGACAAGGTGCTTGGGAAAGACCGCAAGTGCCTGCGCCGTGCCTTACTTGCCCATTGGTATCTGCATCGCTGTGGGCATCCCGCAGAGCTACGGATTGGCTACAGGAAGGCAAGCGGCAAGGTCATCGGCCACGCGTGGATTGAACTACACGGCCAGGTTCTGGGGGATGATCCAGAGGTTTCCGCCGCCTATCCGATCAGATTTCCCGCGGCGCAAGACCGACACCAATCTTCACGGACCTAGGCGGGCACGGCACTGCTGGCCGGGTTGCCGACATCACGACTGTCGCGCGTGGCGCAGGCCGTGTTCAGGAAGAGTAAGTGATACCGTCGGTATTGGAGCCACTGGCGCTTTCGACAACGTCGTCAATGCGACCAACTTTTAGGGCAACCGGTGTCTCGTATGCTTGGCGCGTTTCGGTGGCGCCTTGCGTCTGCTCTGTCTTGGAATTCATTGCTTTTGGCTCTCTTTTCGGTTGTCTTGACAGTCCATCTCGATGAGACACGGGGTACAGCAGTTTCGGCGCATCCGAAAGCAAAAAAAACGCCGAATGTCGGGTAACTGTCTGCCGGGGAACGCGCCGACTGTGGTGGAGCGATTGCAAACGGAGGGTTGGGGAATGCGTGTCAGCAAGGCACTTGGGATACCGGGTGCGCGCAAGGGCAGGGTGGCGGCGTCCGCGACAGGTCCCGTCCCATGAGCGGGATCGCTGCGGTGTTCGAACGCAATGGCACGGGCGCCGGTCCCGCCATCATTGAGGGCATTGCCGATGCGTTGAAGCCCCACGGCCCCGAATGGTCGCGCACTCTGGTGTCCGGGCCCGCAGCGTTCGCCTATGCTCATCTTACCAACACCCCACAGGCGCGGGCTGACGCCCAACCGCTGCACCATGCGCCGAGTGACACGGTATTCCTGTTCGACGGCCGCCTCGATAACCGGGAAGACCTTGCCAAGCGTCTTGGCATGGGCGCGCAAGAGGCGGGCACCTTGCCCGATTCCGCCATCGCGCAGGCGTGCTGGCTTCGATGGGGGCAAGAGGCGCTGGGCCATTGGGTTGGCGATTTCGCCGTGCTTCACTGGGACGCGCGAAATCGCCAGATCACCGCTGCGGTCGATCCCTTTGGGCGACGCTGCCTGAGCTATCACCTGACCGACACGCGCCTTGTCATCGCCTCGATGCCCAAGGGCGTTCTGGCCCACCCGGACATTCGCCGCGTCGTGGATCGCCGAAAGCTGGCCGAAGCGGTTGGACGGATGTTTGTCGTCCAGGATGAAACCCTGTTCGAGGGTATTTCGAGGGTGCCTGCCGGAACGATCCTGACTGTGGGGCCAACAAAAACCCAGCGGGACCGTTTCTATGACATCGAGGCGCGCATCAAACCGATCAGATACCGCAGCGACGCAGAGTATGTGGAGGCGGCATCAGAGTTGCTGTCGCAATCGGTGCAGGCAAGGTTGCGCAGTGGCGGGCCCGTCGGCAGCTTCCTGAGCGGCGGGCTGGATTCGTCATCGGCTGCCGTCGAGGCAGCGGGTCAGCTTATGGCGGCTGGCAAGACGTTGGAGACCTTCACCTCCATCCCGGAAGCGGCGTGGGATGGACGACTTGAGGCACATGTTTACGGGAATGAGACGCCGTTCGTTGAAGCAATTGCCGCGCGTCAGCCGGGGATTACGCTTAACTACGTGGATTGTGCAGGGCTTAAGCTGTCTTATGGTTCCGGCGACTATTTCCGGTGTAGCGACACGTTGTTTCCGGCCTACAACAATGCGCATTGGTATGCTGCGATTGGTCAGGCCGCCAAGGCCAAGGGCGTCACGGCCCTGCTGGATGGCACCTTCGGCAATATGACGTTCTCCAGACGCGGGGATGATCTGTTCATCGAACAGCTAATGTCCGGGCGCTTGGTGCATTTCGCGCGCGAGTTCCGAGCGCGTCGCAAGGGGTCCGTGCCCCGCTCGGCCAAGGCCATTGCCCGGCATCTTGCCAATTGGGCGGTGTTGTCACGCACCCCGCGCGTGATCCGAAAGGCGCGCCAACGCGCCCTTGGCCTGCGGTCGGCGGACCTGCTGCAATCGGTTGTCACATCGGATGTGCTGGATCAGTTCGGCTCGGTCGCGCGGTGGGAAAAGCGGATCGGGCGCACCCTTGGCGGGCCTTACCAAAGCTCGAAAGACAAGTGGCTGGTCTTGCTGAAGCATCATCAGTCCGCCTTGACGGGGGAAATGAACCAAGGTTTCGCCGCAATGCACGGGATCGAATTGCGCGACCCGTTTGCCGACCGCCGGTTGGTGGAGTGGAGTTTGGGCGTGCCGGCGGATCAGTTCACCCGCAACGGTCAGACCCGCTGGTTGATCACCCGTATGATGGCAAATCGATTGCCGGACCAGGTGCTATACAAAGATCGGTATATCGGCCGCCAAGCCCCGGATTGGCATCTGAAGTTCACCCGCGAGCTGGACGACGTCCGCGCCGCGGTTGAGCGGGCGGCGCGACACCCGCTGTTGTCGGAGATGTTTGATTATCCAGACCTCAGGTCCGCACTGGACACCTGGCCCGGCCAAACGCCGATCACCGACGGGGGCGGCACGTTCGATGGACGCGCGCTGCCCCTTGTGCATCAGGCGATCAATTTCGTCGAAGAGCAAGAGCGCCGCTGAAGGGTGCCCGTCACTGCGCGCGGGCGCGGTGCCGCGCATGCAGCCCATCGCGCCCATGATGCGGGGCGGGGCGATCGGCGGGCTTCCGGTTCTGGTCTTCGGTCAAGGCTCTGCCGAGCCGAAGACGGTCGTGAAGCGCTGTTTCAGCGCCACATCCAGGTCATCCATCGTCACCGGCAGGCCCAGATCCACAAGGCTTGTCACGCCATGGCCGTTGATCCCGCAGGGCACAATGCCGTCGAAATGGCTCAGGTCCGGTTCCACGTTGATGGAAACGCCATGGAAGCTGACCCATTTGCGCAGGCGCACGCCGATGGCGGCGATCTTGTCCTCACGCGGGGAACCGTCGGGGAGGGGTGGTTTTTCGGGGCGCGCGACCCAGACGCCGACGCGGCCGTCGCGGATTTCACCGTGCACGTTGAACGCGTCCAATGCGCCGATCACCCACGCCTCTAGCTTCTGCACATAAGCGCGCACGTCGCGGCCGCGGGTGTTGAGGTCCAGCATCACGTAGGCCACGCGCTGACCCGGGCCGTGGTAGGTGTATTGCCCGCCGCGCCGCGTCTGGAAGACGGGAAAGCGGTCGGGGTCGATCAGGTCGGCGGGCCTGGCCGAGGTCCCGGCGGTATAGAGGGCGGGATGCTCCAGCAGCCAGACCGCTTCCCCTGCCTCGCCGCGCGCGATGGCGTTGGCGCGCGCCTCCATCTCGGTCACGGCGATGTCGTAGGGGACGGGGGCGTCCGAGGTGATCCATTCAACCATGGGGGTGCTCTTGCTGGGTCATCGGGGCAACAGCCCCGCGTCACGGATGGTGGCCATCTGTGACCGGCTGACAGGAATGTCCTGCCCCTTTGTCATGCTCAACACGGCGCCATCGCCCCGGCGCGTGGCTGCCGTGATCTGCGCCGTCGCCACCCAGTGCGAGCGGTGGACGCGAAGGCCGGGCGTGTCGCCGACCTCGCGGATCGCGTCTGAAAGGCGCAGCAGCACCATCTCTTCGCCGCGTGTGGTTCGAATGCGGACGTAGTGATCCTCTACCGACAGGGCGACCAGCGCCCCGCGTTTGTCAAGCGGCAGGCGGTCAAGGATGGCCGGAGGGTCGGGCGGGGCCGTTTCGGAGGGGCCATTCGGCAAAAGCTCGATCAGGAACGAGATCAGCAGCGTGATGCCAA
This sequence comes from Gymnodinialimonas phycosphaerae, assembly GCF_019195455.1. Taxonomy (NCBI): domain Bacteria; kingdom Pseudomonadati; phylum Pseudomonadota; class Alphaproteobacteria; order Rhodobacterales; family Paracoccaceae; genus Gymnodinialimonas; species Gymnodinialimonas phycosphaerae. The sequence goes on from NZ_JAIMBW010000001.1 coordinate 4,230,996, forward strand.
AGACGATTGCCACGTCCAGCACCGTGGGGCGAAGGGCGAAGACCAGGTAGTTCAAGCCAAAGACGACGGCGGTGATGACAGCGCTGTTGATCAACGCAAGAGCGGTGCGGGCGATGGTGGCGGTGAACGCGCCGTGCAGGCGCGGCGCCAGGAAGACGCCAAGCCCGTAGCCGATGGCATAGGTGACGGCGGGCACGATGAGCCAATAAGCGATACGCGGCCCCCACGCCATGACGTCACCGGTGCCGAACGGGCCCATCAACGCCAAAACCGCGCCGATGGCGGCCAGGGCCAGGGCGACCTTCGGATTGCTGAAGTGCGTCCGCAATTCACGAAGCGCGGATGACGGGGACGGGGTGTTCACGGTACTCTCGGGGTCATTTGCGTAGGCGTGGTTGCGCCGGATCGGGGGAAGCGTGCCAGAGCGGGCGTGCAAGCTCAACCCGTATCCCTGACCACGGAGGTTCCCATGACACTCGACCCGATAGTGACCGCGCCGCTCGCCGTGCAGGTTCATGTTGTCGCCGCCACGGTTGCGATCCTGATCGGCCCCGTTGCCCTTTACCGCGCGCGCCGAGACATGCTGCATCGGCTTGTCGGGCGCATGTGGGTCTTGGCGATGGCGACGCTGGCGATATCCGCGATTTTCATCCCCGCGGCGGTCCTGCCGCTTTTGGGGCCGTTTGGGCCGATCCATGCGTTCGTGATCTGGACGCTGTATTCCCTGACGCGTGGGATGCGGGCGATCTTCCGGCGGGATATTGCCGCGCACCAGGCTGAGATGCGGGCGCTCTATTGGCAGGCGCTTGGGATCACGGGGGTGCTGACCCTGCTGCCGGGGCGGCGGTTGAATGCGGTGCTGTTCGGGGATGCCGAGATGATGGGCTTTTGGGTCATGCTTGCGCTCGCGGTCGGCACGATCCTGGTGCTGTGGTTGCGTCGGACGGGGCGGCTTGGGCAGGCGGGACAGGCGGGGCGGCAGATTATCTGAAAGGTAGGGTATTCCCCTATCCGCGAATCAGAAAAAGTCCTGCTACGGTTCTTGGCAGTGGAATACCCCTTTCTTGTCTGCGGAGAATTTATTCATGTTTGCCAAATATTTGATGACCTCATCGCTGGTCGCTGCCATTGCACTGACCCCCATGGCCTCGGCCCCTGCACAGGCGCAAGACGCCCGCGACGTGATCGGCGGCCTGCTTTTGGGCGGCGCGATCGGCGTGGCGATCGGCGCTGCAAGCCAGCAGCCCCGCACCCGCGTTATCGTGCCGCAACAGCCGCAGACGCAGCCGGCGCGCCCCAGCCAGCCCCGAGTGGTGCGCCCCGCCATTCCCGCCACGGAGGCCGGGCGTCAGGTGCAGACCGCGCTTAATTATTTCGGCTTTGACGCGGGCTTCGTCGACGGCCAGGTCGGCCCCGCGACCCGCAGCGCCGTAGAGCGCTACCAGGCCTTCCAGGGCTACCCGGTCAACGGCCGCTCGTTCCCCGAGCCCCAGGCCCTGCATCTGATCCAGGCCTATCAGTGGGCCAACAACGGTGGCGCCGCCCAGACCGGCTTGCGAGGGCAGCCGCTGTTGAATGCTTATGCACAACATCTGGCAGGCACCCTGGCCCCGGCCACGCCTTTGCCGGCCACCACCGTGGTGCCTGCGGGCGCAACCGCCGCCACCACGACGGTCATCGTCAACCCGGCCACGACCACGGTCGTTCCCGCGCCCGGCACGAATGGGCCGGTTCAGGTCGTTGCGGCGACCTCGGGCGGTGCCATCCCGAACCTTTTCGCGGGCGCCTCGACCGCGCCGTCGCTGTCCTCTCGCTGTGACGCGGTGGCCCTGCAGGGGCAGGCCAATGGTGGCATGATGACGCTTGGCACATTGTCAAACCCCGGCTTCGCGCTGTCCGAGCAGTTCTGCGTCGCACGCGCCGGTGCCGTGAGCCAGGGCCAGGACCTGACCCAAGCGATCCCGAACCTGACGCTTGCCGATATCACCGTGCAGTGCGAGGGCTTCTCGGACGCCATTGCCGCGCAAACGGCGGTGCTGGACACGATGACGCCGCAGCAGGCGCTTGGCTCGGCGCAGGGCTTTGCCTACAGCACCGGCATCCCGCAAGCTGAACTGGCCGGGACCGCCCGCGTGTGCCTTGGCGTGGGCTACGACGCCGATGATATGGAGATGGCGCTGGGCTCGGCCCTGATCCTGGTGTCCACGGGCGAGCCTGCCTATGGCGAGTTGCTGGGTCACCATCTGCGCGAGGGCTTCGGGATCGCGGCAAATGGCGATGCCGCCCGCGCCTGGTACGACATCTCGCTGACCGCTGTGGAGGCCGGTGCGCCCTCCGTCTTCAACCCTGCTGACGCCGGTCGCTTGCCGCTGATCCGCCAAGCCGTGGCCATGACCCTTGGGGGTCAGCCGGTGCCGGTGCCCGCCGCAGCCCCGGCAGCGCCCGCCGCGCAGAATGCGCTGCCGACCTTTCAGGTCAATCAGTAAGCCGACATCGCAGGCTTTGACATGGACGGCGGACCCCTTGGGGGTTCGCCGTTTTGCCATGGGTGGGCGGCGGTGCTGCGTAGGGTGAAAAAACTGTGGCTCCGGCCCTCGGACCCCCTTCACAAGGTCTCTTCAAGCCGCTAGAGACCGCGCACTACCTGATCACGTGCGCTCGTGGCGGAATTGGTAGACGCGCAGCGTTGAGGTCGCTGTGGGGTAACACCCGTGCGAGTTCGAGTCTCGCCGAGCGCACCATTTTCATTGGCCTACCGCGCTTTGCGCTACTTGAGGCCGGGCAATTCCCAGGCCCTTCCTCTCCTTAGTGTCACTGTTTCCCGGCTATCCAGTCGCGGCCGAGCATTATGGCCCGACCGACTGTCCTTGATCCGATAGGCATATCCTGTGGCGCGTTTGATCAACCTTTGGGCAAGTCCGGGGCGTCGCCGGGCCGCGACCCTTGGGCCTGTGCGCTGCAAATTGCCGTAAAATCAGTTCTATCCGGCGATCTGCGCTCGTTTGGTTCGATGTCCCCATGATCCGTGAATTACCGGTGTCCTCAGGCGCGCGCGCCGTGAAACGCGGCACGCCTTGGAAATCACTGGCCAAGTCACACGCCTCTCTGCAAGTCTGAAGCCAATTTTTCAGGAGGTATTTTCATGATGACGTCTGATCCCACATCCGTGCCCGCGCAAACGTTGCAAGCGATCAAGGCCATGACCCAGGCCGAGGCGGTGGCCGAGTTGAAGACGGTGTTGCGCGCCGCGATCAAGCTGGAGATGGCGACGATCCCGATCTACCTCTACACCTACTATTCCGTGTGTCGGAAGCCGGGGCGCAAGGATCCGGCGACCGAGCCGACCCAGCCCGTGCCGCCGTCCGAGGCCTTCCCGCTGGCTGGGTCGCTTTACGGCAACCAGGCGGGTGCGGTGATCATGAGCGTCGCCGTCGAAGAGATGCTGCATATGTCGCTGGCAATGAACCTGCTGACCTCCATGCTCGATGCCGGAGAGACCCTGCCGCAGATCTACGACGGGCTGACCTTCGGCAATACCGGCGGGATTGTCCTGCCCGCGCTGAGCACGTTGACGCCGCAGACCGGGCGCACCCCGGGCGGGCTGCCTGTGGAGACGATCACGGGCAACGCGCTGGAGATCCCCCTGGCGAAGCTGAGCCTTGAGCAATTGCATCATTTCATGCGGATCGAGTATCCGGGCAAGAAGGATTCCGTATCCGTTGTGGTGGACCCCCTGGCCCCTGATTGGGCCACCATCGGAGAGGTCTACGACTACGCCAAAGCCCTGATCCAATTCGGCAACAGCGGCGCATCGATGGACGATGCCGTGTTCCAGAAGACCGGCGCCACCCAGATCGGCAGCGACAATTACTCGGCCAGTAGCATCGATACGCTGTCGTCGGGAAACAAGTGGTTCACCTTCGACAATCCGCCCGTTGTGGGCACCGACGCGCCGCCTGCACAGGTCGCGGTTTCGACCGTGGCGCAGTTCGAGAATGACGACAATCACGACCATGAAGGCGATGATGCGTTGTTCAGGATTGCCAGCGCTAATGACGCGATCTCGGCCATCAACACCATTTGCGAGCAAGGGGAGGGAGCCGATTTCACCGACTTTGTCGAGCGCGACGATCTGGAGGAGTCGCACTACTACAAGTTCTGGTCGCTTTGCGCGCAGCTTGACGGCTACCCGGCCCAGATGCAGACGCCACCGCAAGTCGCAGGTCTGCCCGCACCTGCCACGATTGCGCCGCAGATCATCGATCTGGGGGCTCGGTTCGTCTATGACTTCCCCACCAATCCCAAGGCCAGCGATTATCACACCGCCGCCCGGTCCGTCGTCGATGTGGCCAATGGGCTGTTCCAATACATGCTGATCATGTCCGAGACGACGCTGCTGGTGCCAACGGCGCAGCAGAAGCTTTATTTCAACAAGACGATGCACCAGTCGATGATCTGGGTGATGGACAAGTTCTATCAGGATCTGCGGCACGTGCAGGATCGCGGCCGCGCAATCGTGCCGACGTTCGAGAACCCATTCCCGACCGGCACGACGCGCGAAAACGCCTTTGCCCAATTGCAGGCGCTGGTGGTTACGTGCAAGGCCAAGGCTAATACCCTGCATGGGTACAAGGCGTTTGGCTGGAACCTTGATGACATCGCGGCTTTGCCCGATGTGTCACCGTTCTGGAGGGGCGACACCGGGGTGGTGCCATCCCCGCTGCCTGCGTTCCTCATTGTGCCTGATGTGCCCGCCGTCACCCCTGATGAAAATAATGCAGGCCCCGCGCTGCCCGAGACGCCCATCGGTGCGGCCCATCCGACCTATCAGGGAACGCAGAAGTTCCCCGCCACACCCCCAGAAGATGCGCAGCTTGACCATGCCGCGGGCGCGGGCAATTGGGTGCGTCATGCCTGCATGGGCTTGAATTCGTGCAAGAACCAGGGCCGGACGCTGAACAATGATTGCGCGGGACAGGGGTGGTGCGCGACCTCGTTGGGGTACAATCCGTCGAACCCGGCCGCACCGCTGGTATCGGACCACACCTGCCACGTGAAAAACGACTGCCAGGGGCAGGGCGGCTGCGGGCTATATGGCACGCAGGACGAGTTGAATGTGCCCGGCGGCAATGCCTGTCAAACGACGGGGTCCTGCGCCACACCAATCAACGCGGAACGCTTCATTACCGAGGGGGATAACCGCAAGAAGAGCGTGTGGAAACAGGCGCGCGCGCATTTCAACGGCGCGGTCTGGCCGACGCTTCCGGCCTCGGGCGGCGGGACGGTGCCGCCGCCTGCGGATGGGCAGAATTACCCGGCAGATACCGCGCTTTTCGCCCATGGTCCCACCATCGAATGGATCGCCAACGCCAGCGGCGAAGGGATGACCGCCTGCGGGTCCAGCGGCATGAGCGGCGCGGGAAGCTGCGCTTGAGTGTGGATGCCGCAGCCCAGGTCAGCGCCCTGCCCAAGCTGGGTTTGGGCTTGGGCCTGCGCAATGAGCACTTCAACCACATTCTGGATACCCGTCCCGATGTGGATTGGTTCGAGGCGATTTCCGAGAATTTCATGGACTCCGGCGGTCGCCCCGGCTGGGTAATCCGCCAGATCGCCGAGCACTATCCCATGGTCCTGCACGGGGTGTCGATGTCCATTGGCAGCACCGATCCGCTGAACGAAAGCTATCTGTCCAAGCTGAAGGTCCTGGCCGATGACGTGCAGGCGCGGTGGGTCAGCGATCATCTGTGTTGGACTGGCGTGCTTAGCATCAACAGCCACGACCTGCTGCCGCTGCCCTTGAACCAGGAGACCTTGGACCACGTGGTCGCGCGGGTGCATCATGTGCAAGACGTGTTGGGCAGGCCTTTGGTTCTGGAGAATCCGTCGACGTATGCGGCGTTCCAGAACTCCGATATCCCCGAGCCGCAGTTCCTGCGGGCGCTGTCGGATGCCACGGGCTGCGGGCTGCTGCTGGATGTGAACAACGTCTATGTCTCGTGCTTCAACGACGGCACGGACCCGCTTGATTACCTTGAAGAAATCCCGTTCGACCGCGTGGTGCAGATGCATCTGGCAGGCCACACCCATTGCGGGGACTACCTGCTGGACACCCACGACAAGCCCGTGACCCGAGGCGTGTGGGAGCTGTTTCGACTGGCCTGGCGGCGCACGGGCGGGGCCTCGACCCTGTTGGAATGGGACGGCGACGTGCCCGCTTTCGAAGACCTGCACGCCGAGGTGCTGAAGGCGCGCGCCTTCATGGCAGGCGAGGTGGAGGCCCTGCATCTTTATGCAGAAGATCCGGCGGTCGGCCCTGCGCGGGTGTCCAACCCGGTGGATCACATCGTCTCTTCCGTGTGCGGCCACTCAAAGTTGGACGCATGACCTCGCTACGCGACATGCAGGTGTGGATGCAAAACGCCCTGATCGACCCGCAAGGTGTGCGGACGGCAGAGGTGGCGCAGCATTTGGTGCCGTCCAATCGCCTGTCGGCTGGGGCGCGTTTGGGGATCTACCAGCGCAGCTACATCACCCGGCTTTGCGCCTGTCTGGCCGAGCAGTTTCCCGCCTCGCGCCATGCCTTGGGCGCGGCGTTGTTTGATCAGTTCGCCCGTGTCTATTTGGCCGAAGCGCCGTCCGACAGTTACACGCTCTACGAATTGGGGCGTCGGTTTCCGGCCTTCCTGGAAGCCTCGCGGCCCGACGCGGACGCGCCGGAGGCATGGGTGGATTTCATGCTTGATCTGGCGCGGTACGAGCGGGCGTTGTTCGTGCTGTTCGATGCGCCGGGCCATGAGGGGAAGCACTGGCCAACCGTCGACACACCCGATGCGGACTTGGTGCTACAGCCCTGCTTTGTCATCGGGGCCTATCGGTTCCCGGTGGCGCAATACTACCACAGCGTGACCGATCAGGCAGAGCCGAGCCTGCCGCCGATGGTCGACAGCTTTGTCGCGATTGCGCGGTATGACTATGTGACGTCGTCTTTCCCGATCTCGCGGCTGCACTACGGACTGTTGAGCGCGATGCAGGAGGTGGGCCGCGTGGGCGCAGCCCTTGCGCTGCTGGCCCAAAGGGAGGGCGTGCCCGAAGATCAGGTGCACGCTGCCTGGGCCGGACAAATCCGCGCGCGCTGGATCGAGAACCGGTTTTTCGTGTCAAAGGACGCGTAGCTATTCCGCCGCGATTTGCTGCGAAGGCGTGCCGTAGCCGTCACGGGTCTGGGGCACCTTGATGCCAAGGGCCGCGCCCGCGATCTGCGTGCGCAGGATCTGCGCCGTGCCGCCACCGATGGTGAACATGCGCACGTCGCGGTACATCCGCTCCAGCGGCTCTTGATCGCCATAACCGCGCGCACCGAACATTTGCAGGGCGTCGTTGACGACCTTTATGCCCATTTCGGAGGCGAACAGCTTGGCGCGGGCGGCCTTGATCATGTCGGGAAAGGTCCCGTCACAGCGGGCGGCATCGTGCAGCATCAGGCGAGCGGCGTGGACCTGCGTGTCCATGTCGGCGACCATCCATTGCAGGCCCTGGAACTCGGCCAGCGGGCGGCCGAATTGCTGACGCTCCAGCAGGTAGCGCTTGGCGTGCTCCAGCGCCCCTGCGGCGACGCCGAGCGCGATGGTGCCTGCGCCTACACGTTGCGAGTTATAGGCCGTCATCAGATCGGCAAAGCCCCGCTTGAGGCCGGAAGGGGGCGTAAGCAGCCACTTGGCGTCGATTTCCAGATCGTCGAAGGCCAGTTCGGCTTCGGGCATGCCACAAAGGCCCATGGTGTGCTCTCGTCTCACGACGGTGAAGCCCTTGGGCGGCGCGGCGTGGTCCACGTGAACAATGAAGCCGCCGATGCCTTGGGGGGTGCCATCCTCGGCCAGCACCTGCGCGAAGATCAGGTGCAGTTTGGACACGCCGCCCCCGGTGATCCAGTGCTTGCGCCCGTTCAGAACGTAGGTCTTGCCGCGTTTCTGGGCGGTGGTCTGCATCTGGGTCGCGGCAGATCCGGCCTCGGGCTCGGTGATGCAGATGGCGGGCTTGTCGCCAGCCAGAACGATCGGGGCACAGAAGGCTTTCTGCTCTTCGGTGCCATAGGCCATTACGGCGCTTATGCCGCCCATGTTGGCCTCTACCACCACCCGCGCGGTCAGGGTGCAGGCCTTGGCGATTTCCTCCACCACCATGGCGACGTCCAGAAAGCTGGCACCTTGGCCGCCGTAGGCTTTCGGGATCGACATGCCCATCAGGCCTGCGTCCACAAGGTCCGTGATATTGCTCCAGCAATAGCTGCGCGAGCGGTCCCAATGGGCAGCGCGGCTGGCGAAGGTGGGGGCAAGGTCTTTGGCGGCGGCAAGCAGCGGGTCTGTCATAACGGGCTCCGGTCGTGATCACGGATGCGTGATGGGTTGACCATATGGGCCTTGGTAGTTCATTTCCATCGTATAAGATTTGATCTTACATTCAGGACTATTGAATTTATGAAAACGCGCGCGCTAAGAACCCTTGTCAAAATCGCGTCTGAAGGGTCGTTCGTGCAATCGGCTGAACAACTGGGGATCACGCTGTCCGCGCTGTCGATGCAGATGAAAGCGCTGGAGGCAGAATTGGGCGTCGCGCTGTTTGACCGCAGCCACCGCCCGCCTCGGCTGACGCCCCTGGGCGCGGCTGTCGTGGCGGAGGCTCGCGTGTTGCTGGCCCGGGAGGACAGGCTGTTGGAGCTGTGTCGCCCCAGCGACGCCTTGGTGGGGCATTTCAAACTGGGCTTCGTGACAACGGCGGCGGTACGGCTGTTGCCGGATTTCCTGAGGGCTGCCCAAGAAGCGGCACCGCTGGCGAATTTCGCGGTTGAGACGGGCCTGTCGGCGGTGTTGCAAGAAAAGGTCCTGAATGGCCAGATTGATGCCGCTGTCGTCACGGACGCGGATGGCTTGCCGCCGCGATTGTCGTCCAGCGTGTTGCGACGCGAGCCCTTCGTCTTTGCCGCCCACGATGATCTGATGGCGGGCGGGTTGGAGGGGTTGATGGCGCATCACACGTTCTTCCACTTCATGCCGGACACGGGCATCGGCAAGCTGATCGCGCGGGCGATGCTGGATCAGGCGCGACCGGAAGGCGTGCGGTCCATCGTGCTGGATGATCTGGAGGCGATCATGGAATGCGTCGCGGCGGGGTTGGGGTTCACGCTGCTGCCGGTGCCGGATGTGGAGCGGTATCTGACGCGGAGCGTGCGCACGCTGCCCGCCCCCGACGGTTTGGAGCGCAAATTGGTGCTGGCTGTGATGCGTGACGGGGCGTTGGCCTCGCGCGAAGCGGCGTTGCGCGCGCTTTTCGAGACGCCCTAGGTCTGGCCGCTGATCTGCATTTCGTAGAGGCGCGCATATGCGCCGCCCTTGGCCAGAAGCGCGTCGTGGGTGCCTTCCTCGATCACGCGGCCCGCCTCCAACACAACGATTTTGTGGGCCGCGCGGATGGTGGCCAGGCGGTGGGCGATCACCAGCGTGGTGCGCCCCTTGGCCAGGCGATCAAGGGCCGCGCCCACCAGCTTTTCGGACTGGGCATCAAGCGCCGAGGTCGGCTCGTCCAACAGCAGGATCGGCGCACTTTTCAACATGGCGCGCGCGATGGCGACGCGCTGACGTTGCCCGCCGGACAGGTTCGATCCGCGCGGGCCCACGGCCGTTTCGACCCCTTGGGGCAGGCCTTCGGTGAATTCCAGCACGGAGGCATTGCGCGCGGCATCCAGCACGGCGGCATCCGGCGCGTTCAGGTCGCCCATGCGGATGTTGGCGGCGATGGTCTCGTCAAACAGGGCGGTTTCCTGCCCGACGACGGCAATCGTGTCGCGAAGGGCCGTGATGTCCGCCTCGCCGACCGCGACGTCCCCAATGCGGATGACACCTGATTGTGGGTCGAAAAGGCGCGTGAGGGCGGCGAAAACGGTGGTCTTGCCCGCCCCGGATGCGCCGACAAGGGCCGTGGTTTCACCGGCCTTGGCTGTGAAGGACAGACCGTGAAGCACCGGCGCATCGCCATAGGCGAAGTGGACGTCTTCGAAGGTGATGTCGCCGGGGGTTAGCGGGCGGGGGGCTGCGGGGGGCAGGATTGTGGGCTTGGTCTCAAACACCGCGTAGATCCGCTCCAGGGATGCACCCGCCGCTTGCACCTGTCCCGCAATGGAGGACAGACGGCGCAGCGGTTCGAACAACAGGCCCAACGCGGTGAAGAAAGACATGAACTCACCCACCGTCTTGTCGCCGGCGATAATGTCCTGGCCCCCGAAATAGAGGACGGCCACAAAGCCCGCTGCGGCGATGATATCGATCATGGCGGGGTTTGCGGCGACACCGATCTGCGCCTTGATCGACGGCCGCAGAAAGTGGCGGATTTCATCGCGGAAACGGGTGGCTTCATGGCCCTCAAGACGGTTGAGCTTGATTGTCTGGACGCCGTGAAAAAGCTCATCCAGGCGGGTCGAGAGCCGCGCGGCGGCCGCGCGGGCGGCGATGGCGGTGCGACGGATGAAGGCCTGCACCGCCAGCAGTGGCAGGATCAGAACGGGCAGACCGACAAGCGCGAAAAGCGTCCATTGCCAGTCCGTCCAGAGCATCACGACCAACAAGGAGATCAGCGTGACGCTATCGCGCCCCAGCGACACCAGCACCGAGGACGACAGCGATTGCAGGGCGGCGGTGTCGCCGCGCACCCTCTCGATCAAGGCGCCGGGGGCGTTGCTTTGGAAAAAGCTCATGTCGAGGGTGAGGAAATGTTGCACCAGCCGGGTCTGGATCTGGGTGATCACCTTCAGGCCGACGCCGACCATCAGGACGCGCTGCAAGAACCCCGCCGTGGCGCGGATCGCGAATAGCCCGCCAACGGTCAGCGCCACCCACGTGACCCCTTCCATCGAGCCTGCGCTGAACAGCGTATCGAAAAGCGGTTGCACCAACCATGCGAAGGCCCCGATCGCGGCACCCTCGACGCTCATCAACACGACGGCCACTGCGATGATGGGCCAGAACCGGGCGACATGTTCGCGCCAGAGCCGACGCAGCAGGCGGCGCGGCTTGGCAGAGTGGTCCAGATCGTTGCGGGCTTCGGGCGTGGACGAGGCAGGCACGGCGGGCGGATCCAAGCAGTCGGGACGGTTGGGCGGCAGGGATGCCGTCTTCGGTTGCGCCCCATTTCACGGATCACAAGGCGGCCCGTTTAGGGTTATGCGAAGTCTGCCATCAGCACAAGAACTGGCCAGACTGCCTAGATGGGGGCCAATTAGGACGTAGATTGCCGAATTATGTCCGTAATCACAGGAAATCCGCCTTTGATTGAGGTATCAGCGCACCAATTGGTTGAAACCCGGCGCAAGCTGCGTCTAGGCTATGTGCAGATAAGCTTGGGCGCGGTCGGTGGACCGGAGACACTAAAGCAAAACAACAAGGAGTGAGGTTTGACCTCAGACGGATCTCAAGCGTTCGTATCATTCGATCGCGTCCAGAAAAGCTATGACGGCGAGATTCTCGTCGTCAAGGATCTCAACCTGCACATTGGTCGTGGCGAGTTCCTGACCATGCTTGGGCCCTCGGGCTCAGGCAAGACGACGTGCCTGATGATGCTGGCCGGGTTCGAAACCGCCACCCACGGCGAAATCACGCTGGACGGCAAGCCGATCAACAACATCCCGCCCCACAAGCGCGGCATCGGCATGGTTTTCCAGAACTACGCTTTGTTCCCGCACATGACGGTGGGGGAGAACCTGTCGTTCCCGCTGGAAGTGCGCGGCATGGCCAAGTCTGAGCGTGAGGGCAAGATCAAGCGCGCGCTCGACATGGTGCAGATGGGCGATTTCATCAATCGCCGTCCCGCGCAGCTTTCGGGCGGTCAGCAGCAGCGTATCGCACTGAGCCGGGCCTTGGTGTTCGAGCCGGAGCTGGTGCTGATGGACGAACCGCTTGGCGCGCTCGACAAGCAGCTGCGCGAAACGTTGCAGTTCGAGATCACCAATCTGGCCCATGAGTTGGGGATTACGACGGTCTACGTGACCCACGACCAGACCGAAGCGCTGACCATGAGCGACCGCGTTGCGGTCTTTGACGATGGCCGCATCCAGCAGTTGGCCGCGCCTGATACACTTTATGAGCAGCCGCAAAACAGCTTCGTGGCGCAGTTCATTGGTGAAAATAACACGCTGCAAGGCACCGTTTCCAAGATGGCGGACGACATGTGCGAAGTGACGCTGACCGATGGCTCCATCATTGATGCGCTGCCGGTCAATGTCAGTCAGGTGGGTGAGAAGACGCAAGTCTCCATCCGGCCCGAGCGGGTCGAGATGGACTCCAGCCGTCTGACACCTGGCGCCCATACGTTGAAGGCCGAAGTGTTGGAGTTCGTCTACATGGGCGACATCTATCGAACCCGTCTGCGGGTTGCCGGGATCGATGACTTCATCATCAAGACACGAAATGCCCCCGATCAGCGCAGGCTGAAACCGGGGGAGCGCATCGAGATTGGTTGGCGTCCACAGGATTGCCGCGCACTTGATGCATAAGCTTGCCTGCGCCCGTTCGGAAGATATGGGCGGACGCTGGCCAAAAACCTCGGGGGACAACTCCCGACCGAAGTTCAACCAAGGAGAGACCACATGAATCTCAAGAGCCTTATGCTCCTGACAACTGGCGCCAGCATGGCCGCCACCGGCGCTATGGCCGACGGCCACATGGCCGGTTCCATGACCCTCGTGTCCTGGGGCGGCGCCTACCAGCAAAGCCAGATCAACGCCTATTCCGATCCCTATGCCGCCATGAACGATGGCCTGGAGATCATCTGGGATGAATCCTCTGCCGAGGCCGTGGCGCGTCTGCGTGCCATGAATGAGGCCGGTAACATCACCTGGGACCTCGTGGACGTTGTGGCCGCCGATGCCATCCGTCTTTGCGACGAAGGCCTGGCGATGGAAATCGACCATGACGAAATGCTGGCACCCGCGCCCGATGGCACGCCCGCGTCCGAAGACTTTGGCGACCTGATCGTGTCCGACTGCTTCATCCCGCAGATCGTGTATTCCACGACCGTGGGCTATCGCACGGACGTGGCAGAGTGGAATGGCGCAACGCCCTCCGACATCTGCGCGATTTTCGACACCGAGACCTTCCCGGGCCAGCGGTCGCTGGAGCGTCGCCCGATCGGCAACCTCGAATGGGCGCTGATGTGTGACGGCGTTGCGATGGAAGACGTCTATGACGTGCTGGAAACCGAAGAAGGCGTCGCGCAAGCCTTCGCCATGCTCGACACGATCCAGGACACCACCGTTTGGTGGAACGCCGGTGCCGATACGCCCCAGCTTCTGGCCGATGGCGAAGTCGTCATGGGGTCCACCTACAATGGTCGCCTGTTCTCGCTGATCGAAGAGCAGGACCAGCCCGTTGCGATGCTTTGGGACGCCCAGGTGTTCGACCTTGACGGTTGGATCATCCCCGAAGGCCTGCCCGAGGATCGCCTGGCCCGGACGCTCGACTTCGTGCGTTTCGCCACGGACACCCAGCGTCTGGCGGACCAGTCGCGCTGGATCTCCTACGGTCCGGCCCGTGCGTCTTCCGCACCGCTGGTCGGCACGCACGCCGACCTTGGCATCGAGATGGCGCAGCACATGCCGACCGATCCGGCCAACGCCACGCGGACGTTCCTGTTCAACTACGAGTGGTGGGCAGACTACCGCGATGACATGGACGCTCGTTTCCAGGCATGGTTGGCGCAGTAAGCGACTGACCCCGGGCGTGACGCCCGGTCTGTGGACGATATCGGACGGGCCGCAATGGTGGCCCGTCCAACTCCCAAATACGAAGGCGGCACGACATGCCCAAAGGCTACATCATCGGCCATATCACGGTGAACGACCCCGAGGCCTACAAGGAATACATCGAGCGTGACACGCCGATCCTGCTTGGCCACGGCGCGCGTCCGATTGTCCGGGGTGGCAAAGCCGAAGTGCTGGAAGGCGAGACGTTTCAGCGCCATGTCGTCTTTGAATTCGACAGCTACGATGCGGCACTCGCCGCCTACAATGATCCCGAATATCAAGAAGTTGCCGAGATCCGCCGCCGCACCGCCGATAGCGTGATCCTTGTCGTGGAGGGCGTGTAGATGACAGACGCAACCGCCACGGACACCGACAACGGACCCGTCCTTGCCGCTGATGGCACGCCCCTGAAGCGCAGCCTTGGCCGTGCGCTGCGCGCCCAGAAGCTGCGCGCGCTGATGCTGATCGCGCCGCTTCTCATCTTCATCATGGTCGCCTTCATCGCGCCCATCGTCGACATGCTGTTCCGCTCGGTCGAGAACCAGATCACCTCTGAAACCCTGCCGCGCACTGTTGTGGCGTTGGAGGACTGGGATCCAGCCGATCTGCCGAATGACGACACGTTCGCGGCCCTTGCCTATGATTTCATGGAAGCCGCCGAGCGGCGTAATCACACGCGCCTGGGCTCGCGCCTGAACTACGAGACGACAGGGATGTCGTCGCTGTTTCGTCAATCGGGGCGCGGTGTGGATGAGATCGGTGAAGACTACGCCGATCAGTTCATCGCGCTAAACGAGGCGTGGGAAGAGCCCGCCACATGGGCCGCCCTGATGGGCGCGCCCGATTGGGTCGCGGACGCCACCGGGGCGGATGGCCCCGGATTGCCGTTCCGCTTGTCCGTCTCTGCAATGGAAACCCTGCCCGAGACCGCCGACGCCTATCGCAGTTTCGCGCGCACGGTGCAGCAGGAAGACGACGACAACCCCACGGCGGAAGAGCCTTGGTTCACCGTCTACATGGCGCTGTACCGCGACCTCAGCCGCAGTGACGTCTCTGGCTACGACGGCCCCATGGCCGACCTTTTGATCGAGGCTGATACCGCAGTGGACGCCTTCACCGGCATGACCCCGCGCGAGCAATGGCTGGAGGTCAATGACGATTGGGGCGATACCAACGTCTGGGCCACGATCGAGGCATTCTCGGACCCCTACACCGCCGGCTATTTCCTGACCTCCATCGACCTGCGCCTAACACCCGACGGGATCGAGGCGCAGCCCGAAGAGCAACGCATCTACCTGCTGCTGTTCTGGCGCACGATCTTCATGTCTGGGATGATTACGCTGATGTGCGTGCTTCTGGGCTACCCGATTGCCTATCTGCTTTCGAACCTGCCGTCGAAGTCGTCGAACCTATTGCTGATCCTTGTGCTGTTGCCCTTCTGGACATCGCTTCTGGTGCGGACCTCTGCTTGGAAAGTGTTGCTGCAACAACAAGGCGTGATCAACGATATCCTCGTGTGGCTCGGCATCGTGGCCGATGACGCCCGGCTGGCGCTGATCAACAACCAGCTTGGCACCATCATCGCGATGACGCACATTCTGCTGCCGTTCATGATCCTGCCGCTGTTTTCGGTGATGAAGACCATCCCCCCCAGCTACGTGCGGGCCGCGAAAAGCCTGGGCGCCACCAACTTCACCGCGTTCCGGCGCGTGTATTTCCCGCAGTCCATTCCGGGGATCGGGGCGGGGTGCATCCTCGTGTTCATCCTCGCCATCGGCTATTACATCACGCCCGAAATCGTGGGCGGCCGCACCGGCACGTTCATCTCCAACCGGATCGCCTATCACATCAGTCAGAGCCTCAACTGGGGTCTCGCGGCCGCGCTTGGCTCGATCCTGCTGGCGCTGGTGATGGTGCTCTACTGGCTCTACGACCGCATCGTCGGCATCGATAACGTGAAGTTGGGATAAGATCATGGATACGAAACTTCCCCCCTATGCCACGTTCGGCCAGCGCCTTTGGTTCTATGGCTTTCGCGTGATCTGCGGCTTGATCTTCTTTTTCCTGATCGCGCCGATCATCACGATCATCCCGCTGTCGTTCAATGCCGAGGACTTCTTCACCTTCACACCGGGCATGCTGGCGCTTGACCCCGAGGCCTACAGCCTGCGCCACTATCGGGATTTCTTCGGCACCGGGGGGTATCCCTGGTACGGCCTGCTGATCGGTCTTGGCCTCGGCGTGGCGATCACGCTGGTTCTGAAGCTTTGGAAGGGCACGACCAACTTCTTTCCGATCCTGATCCTTGCGATCGTGGGGCTGATTGTCGGCAAGTTGTCGGGCCTTGAGGGCGAGGAGTGGATGACGCCCATGCGCAATTCGCTGCGCATCGCGCCGGTGGCGACGCTTCTGTCGGTGGGCTTTGGCACGCTGGCGGCGATTGGCCTGAGCCAAAGCCACGTGCCCTTTAAGGGCGCGATCATGGCGATCCTGATTTCTCCGATGATCGTGCCGCTCATCATTTCGGCGGCGGGGATGTATTTCTTTTATTCGCGCATCGGGTTGCAAGGCACGTTCATGGGCGTGGTTTTGGCCCACGCGGCCCTGGGCATTCCCTTCGTGATCATCACCGTCACGGCCACGCTGGTGGGCTTTGACCGATCCCTGACACGGGCGGCAGCGAACCTTGGGGCGAACCCGGTGACGACGTTTTTCCGCATCCAGATGCCGCTGATCCTGCCGGGCGTGATCTCGGGCGGGTTGTTCGCCTTCATCACTTCGTTTGATGAGGTGGTCGTGGTGATCTTCGTGGGATCCGCCGGGCAGCAGACGTTGCCATGGCAGATGTTCACCGGCCTGCGAGAACAGATCAGCCCGGTCATCCTGGCGGCAGCAACGGTGCTGGTGGCAATCTCGATCATCTTGCTGACGGTCGTGGAGCTTCTCCGCCAACGCTCTGAGCGCTTGCGCGGTATCGCCCCACACTAGAGACGCAATCCGGGGCGGATGTCCGCCCCTTTTGTGCCAAGTTTCTTTCAAAGTTGCGACGTCTTCAGCTGGCAGTACGGACAGACGCGCGCGTCAACTTTGGATAAACCATGCCCTATTCGATCTTCATGCTCCCCGAAGAGCTGATTACCGTGACCGGTACCAACGGCGGCAGCGGGCTAGATGGCCAAACCCAAGGGTCCGGCGTTCATCTGGCCCCGCCCAATGTGAGCAGCTCCGGGGCGGTTATCACGCTCAATTCCAATGCGTGGGAAGAGATCGAGATCGATGACGACGACGCGAACTTCGGGGATAGTGATACCAGCCAGACCTTGGTGAACACGGAAACCTTTGGCGGTCAGACCTTCCCGGCGAACTCGATCGTGGAGGCCGAGTATGCCGTCATTGTCGAGGATCCCCTTGGCAACCAATACCAGCTTGTCGCGTTCAATATCCGCCAGTCTGGCGACAGCAATTCCTATGGCAACGTTGAAGGCCTTGCCTTCATCGGCCCGCAAGGGGGGTTTCCACCTATCGGTGTGCCGCTGACGGTGATCAGCAACGAGGAAGGCCCCAATATCGCCGCGTCGACCTATGCGACGCCGATTTGCTTTGCGCAGGGGACGTTGATGACCACGCCCAAAGGCGAGGTGGCGGTCGAAGACCTTCGTGTTGGGGACCTTGTTCACACCGAGGAAAACGGGGCAGAGCCGGTGCGCTGGATCGGGCACAAGACCTTTCCGGCCAAGGCACAATTCGCGCCCATCGAATTCGCGCCCGGCGCGATCGGGAACACGCGCGCGTTGCGCCTGTCGCGCCAGCATCGATTGTTGTTGACTGGCTGGCGGGCCGAGTTGTTTTTTGGCGACGAGGCCGTTTGGGTGCCCGCCGCCCATTTCCTCGACTGGCCCGGCGTCCGTGTCGTGGAAGGGGGCATGGTCACGTATTTCCATGTGCTTCTGGACGGTCACCGAACCCTGCTGGCAGAGGGGGTGGAGGCGGAGAGCCTGCATCCCGGCGATGTTGCGCTGTGCTCACTGGGGGCCACGGCGGAGGCAGAGCTGTTCGCGATGTTCCCCGAAATTGAGCGCCTGAGCCGTCGTGCGACCTCTCGCCCGTCACTGCGCGCGATCGAGGCGCGGGCAGCCTTGGCGGCATAGGGACATGATGGTGACTACGGCAGGATCAGCAACCATACGGAGGCGCTGACCACGGTCAACGCGGTGCCAATCAGCACTGTGGAGGCAACGACACGTCGCGCAACGCCGTACATGTTCGCAAAGATATAGGCATTTACCCCCGGCGCCATGGAGGCCGTCAGGACAGCGCTGCGCATCTGCCCGGTGCTCAGCCCGCCAAGCGTGCCGATGGTCCAGGTAATCGCGGGGTGGATCACCAGCGCCAGCACGCAAAGCATCGCGATCGCGCCGGCGTCGCCTTCGGGTTTGTAGCGATAGAGCACGCCCCCCAGACCAAAAAGAGCTGCGGGCAGTGCGGCGCGGATCATCAGATCCAGCGCATCCTGAGCCACTGCCGGGATGCTCAGCCCCGAGAGGTTTATCGCAAAGCCCGCCATGATCCCGATCATCAGGGAGTTGCGAAAAATCGCGTCGGCTACCGTTTTTGCCAACGCAAGGCCCCTCGTCTCGGCCCGCACGATTTCCATCGTGGTAATGCCGATCAGGAAGCAGAATCCCGCGTTGAAGGCGATGATCGTATAGTTGGGCGCCAGCGAAGCGGGGCCGAAAGCACGCTCCATCACCGGCAGGCCCAGAAGGACGGTGTTGGCGAACATGACGGCAAAACCCATGGCAACGCAGTCGGGCCACGGGCGGTCAAACAACAGCCGAGCGCCGAAGATGCCAAGCACAAAGCACGCCCCCGCGCCGCCATAATAGGCGGCCAGCAGCGTCAGATCGAATTCGGCACCGAGGTCGAGCGTCGCAATCGCCGTGAACAGCAGGCAGGGGATCGCGAACTTCTGGGTGAAGACCATAAGGCCATCCACAGCGCTGTCGGCGAAAAGGCCGCGCCAGACCGCGACGTAGCCCGCGCCGACAACAAGGAAGACTGGCAGGACAACGGTAAGTAGATCGCCCATCTAGATGCTGTAGGTCAGGGTCAGGCCGTCGTGAGCCGGGGTGACATGCGCTGGCGTCTCGTCGGCAACCGTCTGATAATCCAGATCGATATGCATGTTGGTCAGCACTGCCCGGCGCGGCTTGGCCCGTGCGATCCACGCCAGAGAGTTCTCCAGATGGCTATGGCTTGGGTGCGGGGTGCGGCGCAACGCGTCAAGGATCCAGGTGTCGAGGCCTTCGAGAATGGGCCAGACAGCCTCGGAGATGCCAGAGACATCGGGCAAATAGGCGACGTCTGCGATGCGGAAACCGAGTGCGTCGATGTTGCCGTGGGTCACTTCGAAGGGCGTGAAAGTGATCGCCCCTCCCGCGCCCTCGATGGTCACGTCGCCGTCAATCCCGTTGATGTCGAGGATCGGCGGATAGGCCGATCCGGGCGGCTGCACGAAGGCATATCCGAAGCGGTTGAGCAGATCGTTCGTGGTCGGCCCGTCGGCATAGACGGGCAGGCGTGCGCGCATGTTGAAGACGATCATCCGCAGGTCATCGAGGCCGTGGACATGATCGGCGTGGGCATGGGTGTAAAGCACCGCATCCAGCCGCCCAATGCCCGCATCCAGAAGCTGCGCGCGCAGGTCGGGGGAGGTATCGATCAGCACCGTCGTCGTGCCGTTTTCATCCTGCCTTTCAACCAGCAACGAACAGCGCCGCCGCGCGTTGCGCGGGTTTGTCGGGTCGCAGTCCCCCCAATGCCCGCCCAGACGCGGGACACCGCCCGACGACCCGCAGCCAAGGATGGTGAAGCGCAGCTCGGCCATCAGGCAGCCTTCCAGAACAGACGGTCGAAATTGGCCGTGGTTTGCGCGGCAAACTCTTCATAGCTGAGGCCAAAGGTCTCGGCGGCCTTGGCGGCGGTATGGGCCGTGAAGGCGGGCTCATTGCGTTTGCCGCGATGGGGTGGGGGGGCAAGGTAGGGGCTGTCGGTTTCCACCAGAATGCGGTCCAGCGGGGCTTGCGCGAAGATATCGCGCAGGGCTTGCGACTTGGGGAAGGCGGTGATGCCGGACATCGACAGGTAGAAGCCAAGGTCGAGGGCGGTTCTGGCCAGCGCGGCGGACGAGCTGAAGCAATGCATGACGCAGGTGTAGGCACCGTTGGCATGCTCTTCTGTCAAGATGCGGGCCATGTCGTCATCGGCGTCACGGGAATGAATGATAAGCGGCAGGTTCGTCCGGCGCGCGGCCTCGATATGCAGGCGCAGGCTGTCTTGTTGGATCTGCGCGCTGTCAGAGGTGTAGTGATAGTCCAGCCCGGTCTCTCCGATGCCGACGAATTTGGGGTGCTGCGCCAGCGTTTCCAACTGGTTGAGGGTCGCCATCGGCTCTTCGGCGGCGGACATCGGGTGGGTGCCCCCGGCCCAGAAGACGGGCGCATGGGCCTCCGCGATTGTCTGAACCTGGGGGGCGTTCTTCAGGCGTGTGCAGATCGTCACCATTCGGGTGACGCCCGCGTCCACGGCGCGCGCGACGACATCGGGCAGCTCATCCGCGAGGCTGTCGAAATCGAGGTGGCAGTGGCTGTCGACGATCTGTGGAGGTGTCATTCGGGTCTCATGCGGCCAGCCGGGCCGCCATCCGGTCCAGGTCGAGGAAGATATCAAACACAAGGCTCGCAGGGTCAAGGTTGACGGCCTTGCCGCGCCGGGCGCGGGCAGTCAGGAACTGCGCGAGGGAGGCCCATTCGCGGGCGTGGTGCGCAGTGGGCGCGAGGCGGGTGAGCATGGCGGCTTCATTGCCGGCGATCTCGACCGGCAAGTGACCGGTGGCACCGACGCGCGCGGCACGGGCCAGCGCGGTTTCGAGCAGCGAGAGGGTCAGCGTGAAACGCGCTTCATTGGCCTTGCCCGCAGTGCCTTCCGCCAGGCGCAGCGCCAGCTGGCGGTCCATATTGGGAAGTGTTCCCAGTAGCTTGGCGATATCCGCGTAAAGCTGTGGCCCACCCTGTTCGGCCAGCAGGATCGCGTCCCCGACAGAGCCTTGGGCCAGCGTGGCCAGCGCCACGCCCTCGGGCGGCTCGGCACCCGCTTGTAGCAGGGCGCTGGCCAGATCGGCGTCCCCGAGCGGGTTGAACCGCAACGTGCGGCAGCGCGACCGGATCGTGGGAAGCAACCCCGAGGGGCGGTGAGAGATCAGGAACAGGACCGCGCCCTCGGGCGGCTCTTCCAGCTCTTTGAGCAGCGCATTGGCGGCGGAGGGGTTCATTTCATCCGCGCTGTCCACGATCACCACGCGGCGGTGATCCCCCGCTGACATCTGGAAAAAACCTTTCAAGCCCCGCACTTCGTCCACGGTCAGTTGGGTCTTGAGCCGCTTGGCGTCATGGTCCCAGGGACGGCGCAGAAGGAACAGGCCGGGCTCGCTGAGCGCGGCCATGCGGCGGGCGACAGGGTGATCCGCTGCAATATCAAGGGTTTCGGGCGGCGGTGGCGCGCCGAACATGCCGTCATCCTCGGGCGGGGGGGTGGCCAGAAGGAACCGCGCCGCGCGCCAGGCGAAGGTGGCTTTGCCGATGCCTTTGGGGCCGGTCAGCAGCCAGCCGTGGGGCAGGCGGCCCGAGGTGGCGGCGCTCAGGAACTCTGCCTCGGGGGCCGCATGGCCGAAGAGACGGGCGGCGTCGCGGGGGTGCGGCGCGCCGTCGAGGCGGTCGGATTCGGGAAGCGCATCATCGGCCATGGGGCAGGTGTAGCATGGGGCGCGGGCGGGGTGCAGGGTAGATCAATGGTATATCAATTTTGGGAGGGAGGTGTCGCGCCCGCCTTCAATCCGTGACGCGTGCGGAGAGCGTGGGACGCCCTGCTTTCGGCGGCTTGGCCGCCTTCCGGGCAATGGCGTTGAGTTGCATGGGGCAAGATGAAGAGAGCGAGAGTTGCCGAAAGCGGGAAGGCTATTGCGTGAGGTGGGAGGCGACGATCTGGGCCAGAGCCCGGGCGACGCTGTCGGGTTCGGCGGAGGCATCGACGAGGTGGCAGCGGCCTGGTGCCTCTTCTGCCAGGGCCTGGAACCCGGCGCGGAGCTTTTGTTGGAAGGCCAGGCCGAAGTCCTCGAACCGGTCCTCGCCGCTATCACGGGCAAGGCCCCGCGACAGGGCCAGTTCCGGGTCCATGTCGAGGATCAGGGTTAGGTCTGGTTCCACCCCGATCGCCTCGGCGTGGATGCGGTCGACCAAGCCACGCAACTCTCCACGTGTGGCACCTTGATAGACGCGGGTGCTGTCGGCGAAGCGGTCGGTCACAACATCCCGTCCGGCGGCCAGGGCGGGGCGGATTGTACGCTCCAGATGATCGCGACGGGCGGCGGTGAACAGCAAGATCTCGGTCTCGGCGCTCCAGCGGTCCGGGTTGCCCTCAACCAGCAAGCGGCGGATTTCCTCGGCACCGTCCGAGCCGCCGGGCTCTCGCGTGCGCAAAGGATCACGGCCCTGGGCGCGCAACCATTCAACCAACGCCTGCGTTTGGGTGGATTTGCCAGAGCCGTCGATGCCTTCGAGGCTGATGAAAAGAGGGGGCATCCGGGTTCTGTGCCTTCGGCTTGCTGTGTGTGACGTAGGTTTTGCACGCTGCACGGGAGAGGGCAAGCGACGCTGATGCCGCTCATGTCCCACGTCAGAGGGGGAGCGCCCAAAGCGCAGGCAAGCGCCCGCAGGGCGCGGGGCCAGCACGGGAGTGTCTGGGATCAGGGCTGGGTGATCGCGTCAGGAGGCGGGCGCTTCGTCGCCCCTGCGGGACATCAGCCCCATCACGTTGGACCAGGCCGCGCCGATGCGCACCATGGGGCCGCCGCGCGGGACGTCCTCCATCACCACGACGGGGACGCGGGCCTCGAACCCATGCACGCCTTGCACGACGTGCAGTTCGCCCACGACATCGCCGGCGCTGATCGGGGCGGGCAGGGGGCTGGTGTAGGTCAATGTCGCCTCGATCTCAGGATCCAGAAGCGCGGGAAGCAACATCTCGATCCCTTCTGAAGGCGCGAGGCCCACGGTTGGCTGGCTGCCCAGGAATACCGGCGCGCGGGCAAGTTCCACGCCCGGCTCTACCACGTCGCGCATGACGAATTGACGGAACGCCCATGTCACGATCCGCTCGGCTTCTGCCGCGCGGGCCTCGGCCGAGCTGAGGCCGGTGATCACAAAGCTTACGCGCCGGTCCCCCTGCATGGCCGACCCGGCCAACCCATACCCGGCCTCTTGCGTGTGGCCTGTCTTCAAGCCATCTGCGCCGACGCCAAGGCCCAGAAGCGGGTTGCGGTTGAAGCGGTTGGCGGGGCTGCGGTTTTCATAATCGAATTCGGTTTCCTGAAAGTAGGCGTAATACTCGGGAAACTCCTCGATAAGTCGCACGGTCAGAATACCCAGGTCGCGCATCGACATGCGGTGGCCCTCGGCGGGCCACCCCGAGGCATTCCTGAAGGTGGAATTCATCATCCCCAACTGCTGCGCCCGTTGGGTCATCATCGTGGCGAAGCCCTCTTCGGTGCCGTCGGGCGACAGCGCTTCACCCAAGGCCACAGAGGCGTCATTGCCCGACACGATCACGATCCCGCGGATCAGATCCTCGATCGTGGGGCGGTCCTGCGTGTTGAGGAACATGGTCGAGCCGCCAAAGCTCATGGCATGCTCGGACACCGGCACGCGGGTGTCCAGCGACAGGCGGCCATCGCGGAGCGCCTCAAACGCCATCAGAAGCGTCATCAATTTGGACATCGACGCGGGCGGCAGCGCCTCATCGGCGTTCAACGCCAGCAGCACCTGGCCCGAGGCGTGGTCATAAACATAGGCCGCGCGGGCCTGGGTCTCGTACCCTTGCGCCTGAACCACCGCGGGGGCGACAAGGGCAGAGAGACAAACGAAAACCGCCGCGAGGAAGGTCGCGGCGGGTTTTGTCAAAGATGCGATGTGCATGGGCCCCTCAAGCGTTTCAAGTGCAACAGGGGTCCAGCTAAAGGCGAAACCTGCGCAACATCAAGGTGCCATACCGCGCCTCGCGAAAATCTGCTTACGCAGGCTTTTCGCGGGACGGGTCAACGTCTAACGAAAAAGGCGTCGTCAAAGCCAAGGTCACGGACGTTGGCCAGGATCGCTTCGCGGGTTTCCGCGCTGTCGGCGGGGCCCACGACGACACGCCAGAACTGTCGGCCATTGGTGGTCTGGTCGTAGATCGTCGGCTCAAGGCCCACGCTGCGCAGCGCTTGCCCGGTGTTGGTCGCATTCTCTTGCACGGAGAAGATGCCGATCTGGATATAGGCCTGCTCGGGCGCGTTGGCCGCAGGGGTGCGTGCGACCGCAGGTTGCGCGGCAGGGCTTGCGGCATCAATAGCGGCGGCGGCAGTTGCGATGGTGCTGTCGGCTCCCTCCAGCGGTGTCGAGGTGATGGTGTCCGCCGCCGCAGAGGCAGCGATATCCGCGCCGGGCGCGAAGCTGTCGGGGGCGGCATCCGCCGTCGCGGCCACTTCTTCGCGGCGCAGCGCCGTGACGTTCAGCATCGTGGGGTCGCCTGCCAGCACACCAATCGCGGCGGCGGCATCCGAGGAGATCTGAAGGTCGGGGCCGGGGTTGTCACGCTCGCGCCGGAACAGGGCGCCGATCACGAAGCGGCCGTTTTCGTCGTTGCGGATGATCACCCGCTCGGGGTCCGTGACATCGGGGTGCGCGACCCAGACACCGCCAAGGGACGGGCGACCGTCCCAGAGGCCCTCGGTCGTGGCCTCGAAGATCTCGGGCGCTTCGACGTCGCGCTCCACAAGGCGCGTGGCGCCAATGGGGGCCGGACCGTCGGCATCGGCATTGCGGGAACTGAAGAGCCCGCCTCCGCCTTCTTCGACGCAGCCCGCAAGGGCGATGACTGGAACAAGCGCGAAGGTTAACGCGCGGATTCGGGACGTTTGGCGGATTGGGGTCATACTGCTCATCTCTGCACTCTGTCCCCACGCGTCATGCGCGCAGGTGTTTTTATTGCGATCCCGGACGTTGCCGGAGTGCGATCCGGTTGCATGGACCGCGCCTGTATTACCGTTACGTTACATCACCGATTCGCATCTGAAAAGCCGCCTTGTGCAGAACGCTGCGCAGAGTGGGTTTCAGAATCACACTTGCCACAGTATCGCGGTGTCCAGACCCGCCCGGAGGAGTGGCAGAGTGGTCGAATGCACCGGTCTTGAAAACCGGCGTGCGTGAAAGCGTACCGTGGGTTCGAATCCCACCTCCTCCGCCACTTGCCCTTGAGAAACGTTTCTCCCGATCCGGCTGCGGCCGGATTTTTCCGTTGTTTTCGAGGGTTATGCGGGAGGGGCTGAGCACTGGCCGGTGGGGAGGAATGGTCAGAAGCGGTCTCTCCGGGCCGGTATTCTCCGGACCTCATGACTCCGCTGATTTGGTGTTCAGGTTATAAGTCTCTGATACAAAATGGTTTACCTAAAGTGCGGCTAAGCACTTCGACTTCGGTCTCTACCGCATTAAAGCGACCCGGTTCGAACCTCGCCAGTTGTGACGATGTCAAAATAAGAGCAGAATTCGACGTTGTGGTCAGGTCGCTCGCAAGATCCGCAAAGGAGGGAGGACGACAGCGCCCCACCTACCTTTTTGTTCAGTTTCTCCAGCCGCTTGCATTCAGGTTTCTTGGAAACAAAACTGAACTCTGGCAAGCTCTATCCATGGGATGGTCCAAAGCAATTTTGTGATGCCAAGGCGACTTCGGGAGGTGGTCACCTTCTTGGTAGATGTTGGATCCGACGCTTGACCTTCCCTATATTGAAGCCGACGATATTTTAGTGGGAATGCAGGAACCTGCATACAGGCGCTTGTCTCCGGTGTGCAATGAAACCGGTGCGCCGAACTTCGACGGTTATTGGGAGATGAAACGAATTGGATGAACTGGTCGAATTCAATAATTCATTGATTGAGGAAGTCGCCGCAGAAGCATCAGCAAGTGGCATTTCACAGGCTGACGCCTTTTTCGAGCGGATGGCGGCCCTCCTGGAAGCAGAAGGTGAAATTGCGACCGCTGACCGAGTTACGTTTCTCGCCAGCAGTCAGGGCAAGACCGTAAGGCTCGACGGGATTGGCGGAGACCCCCGTGAGTCCGAGGGTATCCTTAGCGTCATCGTCAGCGATTTTCATGATGGAGACGCGGCGGAGAAGATCAATGCAAGCGATGCCAAGAAGGCCTTCGGCCACCTTATCAACTTTGTCGCTGCCGCGCGTCGAGCAGCCTTCCGGGAGGACCTGATCGAAGGGAGTGCTGAAGCAGGTGCCGCCTCGATTATTACATCGGCGTGGTCATCTATTACGAAGATCAAACTCATTCTCATGACCAACGCGACCTATAGTGCCAGGACAGACGCGGTTCTTGCGGGCAAGATTGATGGCATTCCAGTCACCTACAACATCTGGGATCTTACACGCTTCCATCGTTACGAGACGTCGGGACACGCTCGGGAAAAGATCATCGTCAATTTTCGGGAAGATTTCGGCGCAAGCATCCCGGCACTGGCTGCTTCGAGCAGCGGCGAACACCTCGACAGTTATCTTGTTGTGATCAGCGGCCATCAATTGGCTGAAATTTATGACAAATGGGGGGCGCGGCTTTTGGAGTCGAACGTTCGGAGCTTCCTTCAGGCGCGCGGCGCTGTGAACCGGGGTATTCGGGACACCATCAAGGATGAACCGGCAATGTTCTTCAGCTATAACAACGGGCTGTCGGCAACGGCCGACAGTGTCGAGGTAGAGAAGACATCGAACGGTCTCAGGATCGTGTCCGCGACAAACCTGCAGGTAGTAAATGGTGGTCAAACCACAGCTTCTCTCCACGCGGCTCGGAAAATCTCGCCAGAAACGCTCGAACAGGTCCACGTGCAAATGAAGTTGACAGTTGTTCCGTCGGATGCTTCCGAAGAGGTCGTCCCGTTCATCTCGAAATACGCCAACAGTCAGAACAAGGTCAGCGCGGCGGATTTCTTCTCGAACCACCCGTTCCATATGAGGATGGAAGAATACTCGAGACGAGTTTTGGCTCCGGCCGCCGAAGGTACAAACCGGGAGACAAAATGGTTCTACGAGCGCGCAAGGGGTCAGTACCTTGTCGAACGCGCCAAGAAATCCCAAGCTGAACGTCGGCGTTTTGATCTTGAAAACCCGAAACCGCAATACTTCGTCAAAACCGACCTTGCGAAGGTCGAGATGAGTTTCCGCATGCGGCCTGATACGGTCAGCAAGGGCGCGCAGAAAAACTTCGGCGAGTTTGCCCAGATGATCGGGGCGGAATGGAACCGGAGTGACAAGAAGTTCGATGAGACATGGTATCGGCGCCTAGTCTCTAAACTGATAATCTTCCGGCATCTCGAAAAGACAATTCCGAAACAGTCGTGGTATCCCGGTGGATATCGCGCGAACATTGTTACCTATTCTATCGCTAAATTGGTCTCGGACGCGGATGAAAGGGACCAGGTTATTGATCTTGATGCCGTATGGCGGCGCCAATCGGTATCGCGGGATCTAGGTGACGCATTATTGATCGCGGCCGAAGCGGCAGTGGAAGTAATCACCCACCCCGAAGCGGGCGTGAACAATATAACGGAATGGGGAAAGAAACAGGCGTGTTGGGCGACCTTGCAGCGGGCTGATATCGACTATGGGCCTGAGTTTATGAACTGTCTCGTCGAGCCAGAGCAGGCGCGCGCTGTTCAGAGAGATGGCCGTCGCGAAGAAGCAGTAATTTCTGGCATCGAAGCCCAGACTTCGGTGATTGAGGCCGGAGGTGAATTCTGGAACCAGCTTAGGGAATGGGGCGGAGGCAAGAGGATATTCAGTCCAAAGGAGGATGGCATACTAAAGGTTTGCAGCCTCTTCCCGTCCAAGCTGCCGTCGGAAAAACAATCGGTCATCGCACTCGATCTTCTTGAGCGGGCCCGAGAGGAAGGCTACGCGGACGAGGACGAATCTCCAAGGGTCCGGATATCCTCCTTGTCACGACAGCACTAAGATAGGACTGCCACCTTCAATGGACCCGCCGCCAGGCCGTCAAACGGATTCGAACGCCTTGATCAGGTTCAGGCTCTTCAGCGTCTTTCGGTCTGATCCCGATCGAATACCGGTTGCCGAAGCTAGCCCGTGATATTTCGAACTCGTCACCTTCCCTAGCGCCAACGTCCCGAAACCAGCTCGTCATGTGTGTAATCCGGTACTCATTTCTGGTGCCGCCCGGATCGTGAAGGCGGTTGTTGTAGTAGACGAAACGGAATTTCAAAGTGTGTCCGGTTTCGTCGATGCACTCGATCCATGCGTCAGGGTTCTTTACGTCCTGATCAAGAGCCGGCAGCATTGCGAGAAGTTCCTTCTCGCCTTTGGGGATCAAGACGCCGCCTTGGTGTCCACCGGTCGTTCCGACATCATTGGCACTCAGTCGCTTTCTGAATTTTTCACTGCTCATGACTTCACCGGCATAATTTCGAGGGCACGTTTGAGATCATCGGCGTCACGGGTCGAGACTGGCACGGTCTCGTTCGCAAGGTCGTTTTTCCAGGCGGACCGATCGATCATAACTTCCTCCACGGTATCCAAATAGAAGAGCCGATAGACAGTGACCGGTTCGGTCTGCCCTCTTCGGTGTGCCCGTGCACTCGCTTGGGCTTCAAGCGCGGGATTCCACACCGGGGTGAAATGGATCACAACGGTTGCTGCAGTAATGTTTAAACCTGCCCCCGCCGCTTTTGGGTTGAGGACCAAGCAGGCCGATCCTTCGTGAGCTGCGAATAAATCGATGATGGTTTGCCTGTCCTCCTGAGGGGTTGAACCGTTTATGGCCCCCCAATGGGTATCGGGCATATGGGAACACGCTTGCTTAAGGAGGTCACCGATCCGATTGAAAAGAGAGAAAACAATGACCTTTCGACCATTGGCAAACGCCTCACGAAGAAGGGCGACTGCTCGCTCCATCTTGGGTGTCATAAGAGGCATGTCTGCGGCTGAGACAATGGCCGCATCCTCTTCGGTTTCCGCCGAGTTGCGCAACCACGGATGAGCGCAAACGAGCTGCAACTGTAGAGTAGCAACAAGGGCGCCCGCGACGGGATACCTCTCCATAGTGGCGTCACGTACATCGCGATAGTGGTCGATCAGCCGGTCGTCGAGTTCGAGCGGAACATCCACGTCAATCCTTTCCGGCAGATCGCTGGCGACATCCGCCACCCGGCGTTTTAGGACGATTGGGTCGGTGAGACGCTGCAACCGTTGACCTGAGTCGAGACTATCGGGAAAACTGCTCTCGAACTCCGATAGGCTGCCCAAAAGCCCTGGAATGGCGAAATCCGTCAAAGACCAAAGGTCGACCAAGCTATTTTCGACGGGTGTCCCGGTCATAGGAATGGCCCGTTTCCGGGGGATGGTTGCGATTGCTTGGCGACGGTTCGAGTGTGGGTTCTTGATTGCTTGGGCCTCATCGCAAATCACCCAAGACCATTCAAGGCTCGAAAAAATGGCAATATCATTTACCATAGTATCGTAGGTTGTGATCAGCACTTGGGACCCTTGCAGCCCTGAAACCACCCCAGTCCTGTGCGCTCCTCTATGAACAGCTACACCCAATGTCGGCGCGAACCTGGCAATCTCGCGTACCCAGTTGGCAATGAGGCTGGTGGGACAGACAATCAGTGCCGGTGCCTGGGTCCCGGGCCGATCGATCATGAGCAGCGCGATGATTTGGAGTGTCTTACCGAGGCCCATCTCATCGGCGAGAATCAGTCCGCCAGTTCGGGAGACCGTTTCCCACATCCATTGAACGCCCCTCGCCTGATAGGGAAATAGCTTCGCCTCCAAGCCCGCGATACCGATCGTATCGCTTTTTAAATCTGCAGCCTCCTTGCCCGGTTTCATAATCGCTTCCGACGGCTCGGTAGCGATGCCGTCCTCATCGGACCTCATGAGTCGGATTGCAGTGCTGAATGGAATATCAGTGGGATCGACATCGCCGATTTTTTGCACGAGCAATTGCGTTGCATCGCGTGGGAGGGGCCGAAGTATCGTACCATCGACCACCCAGCTATGGCGGTTGGTAGGGGCCATGAACTCATGCCGCTCGCCCCGTACTATCCTAACGCCGCCCAACCGCGCGACGATTCGGTTCTCCTCACGCTCGAGGCGGACGATCGGTTCCAGAAGTCTTTCCGAAATAGAATGACCACCAGGAGGAGCCTCTTTCAGACTTGCAAACGACTCGGGGAGTTTCGTGTAGTCAACCACCGTGTTCCTCCAACATGCACCTGATGTCTTCGATATCCCAAGGTACCGGTCGCCGCGTGTGGGCCGCCCGATGGCAGGAGGGACATAGAGGCAGGAGGTCGGTTGCGGGGTCGTAGGGTCTGGGAGCCGCGACATTTGCCAATGGCTCCAGGTGATGCACTTCGATTATGCCGCCAGCGATTTCGCCATAGCGCAGACGGGGCTCGAGTCCACAAGCCGCGCAACTCTCGCCGTGCAAGCGAATGCAGAGAAGCCGGTTGCGAGGGTTGCGCTCACGGCGATTGATGACGGAAGGCTTTATTGCCCCCTCGAAAGCCGGCTCATCGTCAACCGCGTCGTCCTCGACCATGTCGTACCCGATGAGTTCGGCCATCGCCGCCATCATGGGTACGATGACTTCACGGCAGGTAAGTGAGACCGCTTCATCTGTGTCGGGTCGAACGTCGTGCCGTATGGTAGCATCCATACGGAAGGAGCCATCGGTGACAGTCCAATCTTCAAGCGCCTGCTCTCCCAAAGAAAGTGCCGCAGCTTGGTCAATGGATGCTACAAGCGCCATAGCCAGCTGTCGATCCTCGGCCGATGCCTGACGAATCTGGCGGATAATGGGCCCAGAGAAATTTCCGAATGTCAGATTGACGTGGTGCGCTTTGAGGCCGCGGGGTCTAATTTCGGCAACGGGACCGTGCTGCTGGTCAAGGTCAGCGAACCATATTTTCATACCAGATCGCAGCCCGCCATTGTCTATGGCTACCGCTATTACAGCGCCTGTGCCTTCCTCAAGTTCGCGGACAATTAGTTCCTGCTTCGCTGCCAGCATCAGTCGCCATCATCTTCTGCCAGTTCGCTTGGCTCAGGATCCGGCAGGTTCCGCAAAAGCTTGCGGAGATTGTTTGATATTTCTGTGCGGATATCCTCGAAAATGGGCTCAAGTTCATCATTTGTATTGTTCTGTTCGGCCGCTGCGAATGCCCAAAGCAAAAGGTCAATGCCTTCCACTGCATAGCCGTTGGCAGCGGCACGTTGATAGATTTTCTGGTAGAAGTCGTGATGCTTGTTCAGAAGAACGGAGGGCACATGCCCGTCGTTGCCGGTGCTCCGGAAAGCTGGCTGCCAGAGTTCCCCGCTATTGATCGATTCAACGGCTTCAACATGCACGTAATCGGGGCTTACATTGTTCTGGATCGGTGACTTGATCCGGATCTTCGGACCCATGTTGTTGGATATCTCAGCAGATTGGCCTTCTGGGTCCACCGACGTCACCAGTGCCTTCGCTGCATTCGTCGTCGCCGCGATGTTCTTATTGGAACTACCGTGATCCACCTTGTTTTTCGCATTGGCCTGCGCTCGACTCTGCCGCCGATAACGGTTCCCTGCCTCGCGGTATATCGGCTGGAGAAGCGTTTGGAGCCCGTCCTCGAGATCAGGGTGGAAAAGAATACGGGACTTTTTCACATCAATTCTGAAAGCGTCGTCGAGCTCATGCCCGAAATCGAATTCGATCCGCAAAAGGGAAGTGTGAGGTTCGGGCGCGCCGAAGACATCCATCCAGCCGCCGTCTTGGATTAATCGCCCCTCGCGGAATACGTAGAAGCCTTGAGCCCGGTTCGAGATACGGGCGTATTCACGTTCCTCATCCTTCGTCATGTCGCGACGGTGGGGAAGGATCCAGGCGCGGATCGTGGCACGTTCTTCCGATCCGTCAGGCATCTCAACCAATAGCGTCTGTTTCTTTTCTGGAAGAACCTGCTCGGACCTTTTGGGGTAGAATGGATTCCATGGCACGACCGGGCAGCTGTTGATGAAAATATCTATATCCCGCTCGCGCTTGTCGGATTTGTCGGTAAAGCGGTGGTAGACCAGAGAGAGGTGTTTGCTGAGGGTGTCAGACAGCCTTTTGATTGCAGCTTGTTCCTTTGTCCCCCCAGCTTCGTACTCTTTGGAAAGGATCCGGTCACATTTTTCCCAGATTACGAGGGTTCCCGTTTCTCCACAGAGCTCTTCGAACATTTCTTCTTCATCGGTCGTTACCGGCTCGCGCAGCATTTCCCACCTGCCGCGCGCCTTCACATGGTCGAGATCCCACGCAAGTTTTGCCAAGGGCTGCTCCGTGGCCGCCCGCGAAACAATAGTGAATTTCAGGCAGACCGAACTTGAAGCCGTCTTCAGCCCGAGGCCGAATTTCCCCAGGCTTTCAGGGTTCTCGCGCACAGGCGCGCCGTATCGCATGGCGCGATGGATCGTTTCTTCATCCATCCCGATACCATTGTCGCCAAAATAGACCAGTTTTCTTCCGTCTTCGTGAAGAACAATCTCGACATTGATGTGGTCGGCTTTGGCAGCAATTGAATTGTCAATAATGTCAGCAGCGGCGGTCTTTACATTGTAACCTGTGTCGCGCAGCCCGAATATTAGGCGCGGGGCATCCGGTTCATTTATCAGATCATCCATCCCGCTCTTCCTCTCTGTAGCGTCCTTCCGGCAATCCGGAATTTTCAATCAAATAGTCTCTCTTTTATTCGGCAGCTCGCCAGAGAATTCTTTACCGCGCAGCCATTCGGCGATCTCAGTCAAGAGATCCTCCGAGAAAAATCGCTTTGTCGCACATTCCCAAACTGTCAGTACTCGCCACCCTGACGCGATGAGCGCCTGTGTAGTCTTCTGATCGCGTTCGACGTTCTTTGCCAATTTCTCCCGCCAGAATTCAGTCCGGGTTTTCGGCAACCTGAAATAGGAACAACCTTTGTGGGCATGCCAGAAGCAACCGTTAATGAAAATTGCTGCCCCGTATTTCGGCAACACGAGATCGGGCTTGCCCACAAGATGGCGGCTGTGGAGGCGGAATCTGAACCCCAGACCATGCAATCCCGTGCGAACAATCATCTCGGGCTTTGTATTTTTTGGCCCAATCCCAGCCATCATTTCCGATCTCGTCATCGGTGATCGTCTCTCAGGCACTCTGGTTTCTCCGTGGCCTCAATGCGACAGTATTCTCGATCCAAGGTGCCATGGCTTGAGCTATTGCAATCGCGACCGGTGCTGCAACCGCATTGCCAAATTGACGGTAAGCCTGTGCGTCGGAAACCGGGATGACCCATGGACGGTTGGAGCCGGGGCGGTCGAAGCCCATGAGGCGTGCGCATTCGCGTGGCGTCAATCGCCGAGGATTCTTTCCTGGCTGTGCGATCAGAATTTCGGATCCGTCCTTGTAGTATCTTGCGCTGAGTGTCCGGGCGACGCTTTCAGGAGTACAAAGGCCGAAGCCGAAGCCGTTACCGGCTGCTCTATGTTTTGCGGCGTAGTTCTGGAGGTAGGCCCAAAGCTTGTCAGACAGCGTGTACTTGTCCGCAACCCGTCCTAGCCGACCTTCTGTATAGGGAGGCTCGGCGATCTCGGACCCGTCTTCGGGGTGAAGGATGTCTGAAAGCCGCGGGTTCGGTCCTGGAGGGATCACCACATCGTCGAGGCAGAAACGCGTAGGCACATCGCGCCGGAAGCCCGAGATAAAGATGCGCTCACGGTGTTGTGGCACCCATGAGCGTGCGTCTATCACCTTGTGATCCACCTCGTAGCCGAGTTCGTCAAGCGCATGTAGGATGACCCTCATGGTGTTACCCTTGTCGTGAGACAGCAGGTTCTTGACATTTTCCAAGAGGAAGGCGCGCGGGCGATGATGGGCAATGATTCTCACGACATCAAAAAAGAGCGTTCCTTGGGTCTCATCCAGAAAGCCATGAGCGCGGCCTAGTGAGTTCTTTTTACTTACCCCGGCGATGCTGAAAGGCTGGCATGGGAAGCCAGCAAGCAAGACATCGTGAGCAGGAATTTCCGCTTCCCGAATCTCCGTGATGTCACCAGTGAGCGCGTGCTCGTTGCCGAAATTTGCGGAGTAGGTTTCTTGTGAGAAGCGGTTCCACTCGCTAGTGAATACACAGGTTCCTCCGGCAGCTTCGAAACCAACGCGCAAACCTCCGATACCGGCAAACAGATCGATGAAACTAAAACTACTCGGCGTTTTGTGCATGAGCTGACCCTCTCTGATGGTACCATATCTAGCTTTCGATCTAGATGGAATAACAAGATTCACGGAATAAAGCGTGAACATCTGTGTGGTCATAGAATCTATTCTGCCACGGCCAGTCTCGAAAGTCAGTCGTTCTAGCGGCGGACTTTCAGAGATCGGTGAACACACGGGTTGACTTGGAGTTGTGCTGAAATGCAGCAACGCTCACTTTTTAAAAATGCAGCGCGGCACGAACGCAATCGTGGCCGCCAGATTGTTTCGCTAGCCAAAGTGTTCCAGCTGTTGTCGCCAGTCCATCGGAAATGGCTCCAGAAGCCGCGCCAGCGTCACACCCGGTCCCTGCGTCCTGTCGAGAATCACCTGAACAAAGTCTGGCGAGAGCAGGGTCAACCGCATTACGCGCGTCATGTAGGTCGGTGCAATGCCTTCGCGTTCTGCGAGCTCGGCTATGGTCGTGAATTCGCCGGATTCGAGCATCCGCTTCCAGCGAAACGCCCGCGCCAGCGCCTTGACCAACGTGTTGTCCATCTTTCGGTGGCTGGATGCCCCATCCGGCAGCTGCATCTCCTTGCGGCCACCCCGTTTAACAAGGCGGAACGGGACGTGCACTGTCACCGTTTCCGGCACTGGCTTCGCGCGGGTCATGCCGCCGTACCTAGATCAGCCATCATTTCGCGCGCCAGCCCGGTCAGACCGTCCATGCGAAGGCGAACATTCAGCCCATCCGTGCCGATGTCCACGCGCTCGACCAAGAGTGCTGCGATGCGCGCCTGCTCTGCCGGGAAGAGTTCATCCCAAAGCGGATCGAGGCGGGTCAGTGCGTCACGGGCATCGGCCTCGGTGATCTCGCCGTCCTGTGCGCGTGCCGCTTTCCATGTGCCCGCGACGATTTCGGGCTGGCGGAACACGGCGCGCAGCTGGTTGATGACGGCAGCTTCGATCTCGCCAGCAGGCACGCGGCTGACCGGGCATGACCCTGCACCGTGCTTCAGCACCGTCTGGCTGACATAGTAGCGATACAACCGCCCGCCCTTGCGCGTGTGGGTTGGAGAGAAGGCCGCGCCATCCGGGCCATACAGCAACCCTTTCAGCAGCGCGGGCGTGTCGGCACGGGTGCGCGCTGCGCGCTTGCGCGGGCTTTCGGTCAGGATGGCGTGGACCTTGTCCCAGACACCCTTGTCGATGATGGCATCATGCTCGCCGGGATAGCTGGTCCCCTTGTGGACCGCCTCGCCGATATAGACCCGGTTGTTCAGCATCCGGTAAATGAACTTCTTGTCGATGCGATGGCCGCGCGCGGTCGTGACGCCCCGCTCGGCCAGTTCGCGCGCCAGCTCTGTGCCCGATCCGATCTCGATGAAGCGGGCAAAGACCCAGCGGACATGATCGGCATCGCCGGGGTTCTCGACCAGCTTCCGGTCCTTGACCTCGTAGCCCAGCGGCGGGCAGCCCCCCATCCACATGCCCTTCATCCGGCTGGCGCGCACCTTGTCTCGGATGCGCTCGGCCGTCACTTCGCGTTCGAACTGGGCAAAGGACAGAAGGATGTTCAGCGTCAGCCGCCCCATGGAGGTGGTGGTATTGAACGACTGGGTGACCGAGACGAAGGTCACGCCGTTCCGATCAAACACCTCGACCAGCTTGGAGAAATCCATCAGCGAGCGGGACAGGCGGTCGATCTTGTAGACGACCACCACATCAACCAGCCCATCCTCGATGTCGGCCAGCAGCCGTTTCAGCCCCGGCCGTTCCAAGGTGCCACCCGAGATGCCGCCATCGTCATACTGATCGCGGACCAGCACCCAGCCCTCGGACCGTTGGCTGGCGATGTAGGACTCGCAGGCTTCGCGCTGGGCATGGAGTGAGTTGAACTCCTGCTCCAACCCTTCCTCGGAGGATTTCCGCGTGTACACGGCGCAGCGGAGTTTTCGAATAACGGGTTTGTTCATGACCGCCCCCTGTGGCTCTTGAGGCCGAAGAACACCCAGCCGTTCCAGCGTGTGCCGGTGATGGCGCGCGCGATGGCCGAAAGCGACTTATAGGGGCGCCCCTGCCATTCGAACCCATCCATCGTAACTGTCACAACATGTTCCACACCCTGCCATTCGCGCAGCAGCCGCGTGCCGGTGATCGGCATCATGTCGGCGCGGATGCGGCTTTTTTTGCGATCACCGCCATCTAGTTCCTCACCGAGCCGTTCAAGTCGCCGGATCGTCTCGGGCTTCAGCCCGCCATAGGCGAGTTCCTGGATGCGGTAGGCGAGGCGGCTCTCAAGGTAGCGCCGGTTGAACGGCGGTGGGTCGGTGTCAAACAACTCGCGCCATTGTGCCTTGAGGTCGGGCGTCGGCGTGGTCTTCAGCGCTACCAAGCGGGCAGGGATGGGATCGTGCTGTGTCATGCAATCTCCTTGTTTGTGGGAGTTGCATGAACGCTCTGGTCGGCTGAGTTGTGTAGCGAACTTTCTCCATTTGCGTCAGATATTTGCACTATGTTCTGCTGCCGGAGGCGGACCAGCCCTACTGCCAGTAAGCGGCAGAGTTCCGCGCGCCGTTCGGCGGCCGACATCATGTCTGGTGACAGTGGGTTGGGGCGTTTCATGCCGCGCTCCGAGGCATATCTTGCAGGACCGCAGCTTTGATTGCCGCCTGGTTCCAGCGGAAGTTCAGGTGGCAGTTGGCGGCATATTTCGAGAGGCCGAAGTCGAGGCCGCTGGCGGTTAGCCCGGCTTTGTGCAGAAGTTCGACCTGACGCAGGCTGGCAGGATCGTTGATCCAACGCTTGCTCTTGGCGGCCGCACTGCTGGTTTCGGTTCCCCGAAGGAAATCATCAGCTGCTGCGAGCGCTTGGATGCGGGTGCCGACAGCCAAGGTACGGATATAGCGGTGTTTAGGGCGTCCAAGCGCATGCCAGAGCGTTCCATCATGGAAGACACCCGCCCATCCTTCAAAGCCGCTGGCCATCAGGGCCTGACCGTCACCGTGCAGATCGACCCAGGAAAACGGCGATCTATCCAGCAGGGCAATTTCTGTCATCTCGAACGAAGTCAGAACCTGTGCTTCGCTGATGGCACGGGCAAATTCATGGCCACAAAAATCGCAGATCGAAGCGCCAAGGGGCAGTTCCGCCTCGCAAGAGGGACAGGTTTTCCAGGGCTGTGCGCCTGCGGGCGTTTCATCCTCGTCGAGAGAGATGTCCTGTTCCAAGGACCCGTGGCGGAGTGCAGCACCGGCAAAATCCAGCACAATACAATCAGTCTTGATGATGCCGGGATAGCGCTCAGGATCGACACGGCGGAGACCGCGGCCGACGGCCTGGATGAATGTCCCCTTGTGCAACATGGGGCGCAGTATGCCGATGCAGCCCACGGGCTGGCTGTCGAAACCTTCTGTCAGGACCATGCAGTTCGCGAGAACCTGAATGTCCCCGCGATCAAATTGCGCGATGAGATTGCTGCGCTCAGAACTGGCCATGTCACCAGAGATGACAGCAGCTGAAATCCCCTCAGCCATGAAGGCCTCTGCCACGGCTTCGGCATGTGCGACTGTGGCGCAGAAAAAGATTGTACGTCGGTCAGACGCTTTGTCTTTCCAATGCTCGACCACGGCTTCGTTTAGGACAGACCGGTTCAGGACCTTATCAGCCTGGCGCATGTCATAGTCACCGGCCGTGCTGGC
Source organism: Gymnodinialimonas phycosphaerae (assembly GCF_019195455.1). Lineage (NCBI taxonomy): Bacteria > Pseudomonadati > Pseudomonadota > Alphaproteobacteria > Rhodobacterales > Paracoccaceae > Gymnodinialimonas > Gymnodinialimonas phycosphaerae. The sequence continues at coordinate 4,268,838 of NZ_JAIMBW010000001.1, forward strand.
CAGACCTGCCAGTTCATCATCGACGCCAAGATCGATGGTAAAGGTGCGTGGCGGGACCAGAAGCCCGCGGGCGATCAGCGTGCCGATCCGAAGATGATAGCCGACATTGCTGAAGGTACGGCGCAGGCTGCGCCCGTCACCACGCCCGGGCGTGGCGGAGAGACCCAGCAGCTTCGCCTGCGGATTCAGGCTGCGGACATGCTCGATGACCGACTGATAACTGGTCGCTGCGGCGCGGTGGCATTCATCGATGATGAGATGTGAGACAGCCGGCATCCCGTCGCGCCGGTTGGCCCGCGCGAGCGTCTGCACGCTCCCGAAGACTAGCTGTCCGCCCCAGTCATCGCGCTCGGCTTTGACAACGGAGGACGGCAGACCCGAGATGCGGGAAATCGCAGTGCGGTTTTGTTCGATGAGTTCATCCGTGTGTTGGAGGACAAGGACCTTCGCATCGCGCTGGCGCTCTGCCTCTTCACCGACGAAAAAGCCTGCGATAGCCGTCTTTCCTGCGCCGGTCGGAAGCACAAGCATCGTGTTGCCATGTTCGGCTGTTCTATCGTGGGCGGCGTCAACCGCCGCCCTTTGATAATCACGAGGGATCATGCGTACCTCCCTCAACGTGCCCAGAACGGTGCGCCGCCGTCAGAGGCGGTATTTGACCCTGCATAAGGGTCCTGCACCACGCCGCCGCTGTAGCCCTGCGGCGCTCCCATAGGCGTTTGGATCGGTGCTGGCTGCCCGCCCATAATCTCAGCATATTGGCGATGCTCTGGCCCAACAGCAGCCTTGATGACATTGCGGCCGGGTTCGTCAGGCTCATCGCGATTTTTGTCGATGCCGATCTTGGCGACAAAATCGAGACTGTTAAGATCGCCCAAGCTGCGGATCAGACGGGCCGCGCGTGCGGCCTCGGACTGGTCAGTGGCCTTGATGCCCCGGGCGGACTCGAGGATACCCCTGATGAGGGCGCGGCCCCGGTTGGCGTATTTGTCGACGCCACTGGCATCCACGCCTTTGCCACGGAAACCGATGCGCGTGTAAATCCTCCGGCGGGCGAATGGCCCCTCCATCACAATGGCCTCGGTGTTGAGGTACTGCGCGGCGCTCGCCTGGCTTTGTGTCAACCAGCCTTCAGGGCCAGCGCCACCCGGGCGAATGATCATCGTGACCTTGACCAGAGTATTGGCCGGGATGAGGTCAAAGGCGGCGTCTTGGCTGTCGGCGCCATTGAAATCCATATCGCTTGCCATGCCTTATGCTCCTTGCGTCTGTGTCGGGGTGGGAATGGCGTCGGCCTCGGACGGCATGTCGAAGGTCAAGGCGCGTGCGCTGCTCGTGGGCTGACCGTTTCGGATCTTCGTCATCAGACGGCCGAGGTGGGGCTCCTCAATCGTGCCCAGTCGCCCGCTACGGTCCTTGGCCGGATAGCCGTAGGGGTTAATCGTGGTACACACGAAGGCCCGATACGCCTTGCCCTCTGTGGGCTGGATTTCGGTGAGGGTAATGACCTCGTCGACAATTCCCGGCAGTTCGAGGCCGGTCTTGGAGCCTTCGACTTGCAGTGCAAAATAGGTCTTGCCGAAGTCATCAGCCTTTTTGTCGAGCAGCCCGACGAGCCAGATGTTTTTGCGGGGCGTGTGCTGGAGATGGGTCAACCAACCGATCATTTCCTGGCCGAGCAGGCCATAGGCGCCGCGCAGATCGAGCTTGCCGTTGCGGTCGGATTGTACCTGTGGCTGGCCCTTGCACCACTGCATGCAAATGCGGGAGGCGACCGAAATCGAGTCCACGAAGATCGTGTCGTATTTGTCCAGCAGGCTTGGGTCGCCAAAGAGGCGGCAAACCCGCTCATAGTCTTTCTGGCTATAGGCCTGATCGTCCCGCATCGCCGGGTTGGGGCCGCCGATCCAGGCCGCAAGATCACGGGCGCGCTCCCAGTCGCGGACGCGGACTTCGTCTCCGGGCCAGCCCTGGACAGCCAGTTCGCCGGCCTCGAGGTTGACGAAGAGCGTGCGGTCCGCATCGAGGGTCCAAAGCTGGCTGGTTTTGCCAATCCCGGAAATCCCGGTGAGAACCCCTTTGATGCCGCGGGTTTCTTTCAAACGCTCATCTGCGGTGATGATGCGAAACGATGAGGGCGTGTTTGGGCTCATCATTGGCGGGCCTCCAATTCCGCGGCGGCAGCGGTCAGTGCGATATCGGCGCCCAATGCCCCCTGTTTGCGGGCCATCGTGATGATCTCTTCGAGGGCCATGATTTTCTGACCAATCGCGCGGCGTTCCTGCTCCAAGGGCAGAAGCGCAAAGGCGATTTGATCGAGAGTAGCGCGCTCAATGGGCTGATTGCGGGCCAGCCTGCCGCCAATGGCAGGGACCGCGATCGTGTCGGGAAGAGCGCTGAGCCAGGTGGACTGGCGGAGTTTTTTCAGAGGTGATGTGAACATCATCCAGCTCCTGTTTCGTCATGCTCCGGGGTCGTCATTAGGGTGACAACTGCCGGGCCCGACGCCGCCCTGGAGCTTGCGGTCGAGGTGTTTCCCCAAGGGTTTTGCATTCCCCCGAAGGCCCGGCATGTTTAGTGAATTTCTCTTGGCCCTACTTACCGACGCGGGGCGCAAACTGTCGGGGCGCTGCCTCGAAATACCCGTCGAGCCCCATGGCAATGGCGGCTTTTCGAATGACGCTGAGGCGCTCGTAGATTGTGCTGCGGTGTAGGTCCAAAATACGCGCCGCATCTGCAACTGAGCCCTGGCTCACAGCAATCGCTATGCTCCGTGAACTGGGACAAAGGGATGCCAGAAAAGTGGCGACGTCACTCTTCAGCCCCGCACCATGGTGGGCTGCAAAATCATCAACTCCGTGAGTGGGCGAGGTCTCACTCAAGGTATCGGCAAGGGTCAGGCCTTCCTCGCCGTTCTTGCCCAAGATCGGTGTTTCAAAAGACTGTGTCTTGCGGCTGGCCTTTGCGGCCTGACTTTGCCGTGCAAGATCCGCGATCCTGTTTTTGACGATGCGGTCGACAAAGGTGTCAAAGCAGGCGCGCTCGGGGTCGAACTGTTCTGCGCGGCGCAGAACCTCTTCCCTGAGTTCTTGTGCGATGTCTTCGGCATCGAGGCCGGGGGCGGCGCCGGAAAGCGCCAAGCGCGCGGCGCGGATGTTGATGTTGCGATTGATGCGCGATGCGGGGTCAATCAGTGCGTTGAGATGCTCCATGGTATTCGCCTTCGTCCAGGTGGACGGGCTCGAGGGCCCGAATACCCGGCTCCGGCGAAATTTCATTGGGAGGCCTGGAATGGCGGCCCGCACAAGAAAGAAGCCGCCGAAATCATCGTGATTTCAGCGGCTTGAGATCTGGAAATATTTTGAGATTTTTTCGTCTGTGCTCAGCGAAGTTTCGTTAAGGTCTGTCCTTGGCGCCCTTGGCGTAGATCGTCTGCACTTAGGACGAACCTTGTCACGTATTCCCCTTTCACGACGGGAATTGGGTCTCCATCCAGCCCAAAGGCTTTCTTCAATGCCCTGGACAAGGTCTGCTTATTTTTCTGCAGGAGCTGCGTGTCTTTCGAATTCGCGCAGTGCACCGCATGCCGGCCACTTCGGGCGCCGAGTTCCAAGAAGAATTTCCACGCCTCTTTAAAGGCAGTTTCCTGGGTCTTGGTGTTCCGCAAGCCAAAGGCATCAGGCTCAAAGGCACGGGTGACACCGCCAACGGAAACGTTGATCCAAGCTACCGCTGTGAAGCGGATCGTCATGTCTTCCCATGTTGTGCCAGGCGGCAGGTCCCAAGCGCGCTGAGGGCCCTTAGCTTGCGCGGCCATATCTTCGAGCTGACCAAGCAAGTCTTGCATCACGTCATTGCCCTGTGGGCTGAGCGCAAGTTTTCCGGCCCCACGGGCAATCACCACAATGTCGAGCGGCATCAGGGTTACGCCATGGCGCCGAAGCGGTTCGGCGACAGTATCTGGGAGGGACGCCGTTGTCGGGCAGAGCAACACGACTGGGGCAGGCGTTTCCAGTATCTCGTCGAGGTCTTGAGGGTTTGCTTTTGGCGTGGATCCGGGAACGCACAAAAACAAAGGCACACCCAGTCCGGCTGCGCGCTCGCGTGTGCCCAATCGCATGACCAATGATGGAGCTGGCTGCCGGGTCGGTGGCGATAGCTCGAAGGCGGCGACCAATGCGGTTGCGAACTTCCGGGCATCGAGGGCGTGGATGCGGATCGCATCGATAGAAACATCAAGCGCCTTGCAGGATTTGGGGCTGTCACCACAAACGGCGCTGGCGGTCCCGTCGCGATTGAGCACGACTTGTCGAGGACAGCCCTCACCCCCGGGGTTTGGGCAAGGGAGCGACGCCGCCATTTTGCCCGTTGCGGGCAAAAATGGCGCCACCGCTTTCCATTCCTCGCCGAGGCGCTGCTGCCAGCCCCAATGCGATGATCCGCCGTCGGTCAGCTCGTCAAGCGCTTTCCAGAACTTCGAAATCATCATCGCGATCGGCCTCAGATTGCAGTTTCCAGAATCCACGCGCCTTGAGCCACGCTTCTACCAGGCTCGTGTCAGCATCACGTTCATAGCGGGCAATGTTGACGGGGCGGATCATCACCGAGCGTTCTTTCTTGTCGCCCTCGAATGCCACCTTGAACTTGGCATATGTCAGCCGACCAAGGCTTAGCCGGGCCGCCCAGTCGCCCCCATAGGTCTCGAAAAGATCATCCGAGCGGCGAGTTTCATATTCGGGACAGGTGCCATCCCACATGCGGCCAAACTCCACAAAACGGACCCGCGAAAGGCCAGGGATGTCAGCACATACGAGGGCGGCGGGGCCATTATCGATCAGCGGCTGCAGATTGTAGCGTTCAGCCCGTTCAAAATGCGCATCTTCTCCGAAAAGAACCATGCCGAGCGTTCTGAGATAAAGCTCCCGCTCGCCCTTCGTCTCCGCGTTGACGCCAATCTCGTCGATCTCGGCATCATAAATCAGCACATCGTCCTTTTGCGGCCGATAAAAGGCAATCCCATCCTTGCCATCTTCCTTGTGCTCCCCCTCCCGCCGCATGGGCTGGCCATGGCGCACTAAGATCCAAATGCGGTTCTCTTGGGGGAACACGAATACCCGCGACCCCCGACCGCGGCGTTTGCTCTCAAACCATGGGTCCATCAGGGCTTCCATCTCACGGCACTGCGCCTCGGAGATGAAAATTCGGCACTCAGATTCTGCAGGCTTGATCGACTTCCCGGCAAAATATGTGAAGTTCGAGCGGTTGAAGGCGACCGTTTCCGCATGCTGGCGCTCAAGCAGATCAGGCTTCGCTAGCCAGATCTGCACGGCCACGTCGGCTGGCGTGCTTTTCTCATCATGATCGATGTCGAGCCCGGCCGCTTCAGCGCGCTCGATCAGCTCATCCATTGGCTCTTTCCGGGCTGTTTCGTGCACGTAATAGAGCGCGTTCACCATGCTTTCGGGGACAGCCTGATCCGGATTCATCAGGATGGCGGCGATGGTATCAAAGGGCATGTCTGAGGTGTCTGCAGCGGTCAGGTCGAGGCCTCGGCCGATGAAGTAATCCGACCATGTTGATAAAAAAACAATGAGGCGATTGGGATCGATTTCTTTCAATCGAGAGGGGTTGGTAAATACACGTGGGTTGAACGTGGCCATGAGCGACTTCCTTCTCCAGGGGGTGTCCTGCACAGGCGAATCGAACGGACCGCGGGCAGTAAAAAGACCTTACATGATCTGCGCCTTTTGTCTATATGTTGTTTTGGTAAGCATTTAAATACAACATATAGTGCAAAATGATGCCATATGACGTCATTTGGCGTCATGTGCTAAATCTCGATGTTCCTATAATGTTCTGGTCCGACATTTTGTAGGTCCCATCGGTAAGTGAGGAAGGTCCCCCTGGAGACCTTCTCGATGAAAACAGACCACACATCTTCGCTCTTGCCAGAGCTTTTTGCCCTTCCATCGTCGGAGGGCCGCAATGATTGACCCCGATGATCGTGAGAAAGCTGCGCTCGTGCATGCCATGAAATCCATGGGCCTGCTCATGGGCGAAATCGGCTGGTCGACCCGCTTCAAAGACCTCACGGCCATGCAGGCCGGAAAGCTGGCTGAAGCAGCCGTCGATGGCTTCCAGGAAAGCATGGTGGCCTCGGCGCCACGCGCAAGTTCGGAGGTGCCGTTTTGACCGACGCCCTTTTGGACTTCAATCACCGCGACAAGCCTCCGAGCTTTGCCGAGGGTGTCAACGCGCTTATCGACCGTGCCCTTGTGACAGAAAACGACGCGAGGCCAACCCGCGATTATCTTGGCGGCAGCCGCTTGGGAGATGCCTGTGCGCGGCGCCTGCAATACGAATACCTCAAGACCCCGAAGGATGAGAGCGGCGGCTTTTCTGGCCAGTCGTTGCGGATCTTCGCGCTTGGGCATGTGCTGGAAGACCTCGCAATCGAGTGGCTGCGCAAGGCAGGCTTCGATCTGCGCACCCGCAACCGACATGGTGATCAGTTTGGATTTTCCGTGGCGGGTGGTCGGGTCAAAGGACATGCCGACGGCGTGGTTGTCGCTGCGCCAAATGGCATGGCGGTGCCTGCGCTTTGGGAATGCAAATCGGCCAATGCCAAGAACTGGCGCGCCATTGAAAAGCACGGGGTGGTCAAGGCCAAGCCCATCTATGCAGCACAGATCGCGCTTTATCAGGCCTATCTGGGCCTGACAGAGACGCCGGCGCTCTTTACGGCGATCAACAAGGACACCTGCGAGATCTGGCACGAGTTGGTGCCCTTTGATGGAGCGCTTGCGCAAGCCGCCAGTGATAAGGCTGTTCAGATCCTGCGCGCCTGCGATGCGGGCGAGCAGCTGCCCCGCCACACGACAGACCCTGAGCATTTTGAATGCCGGTTTTGTTCCTACGCCGCGAGGTGCTGGGCATGACCGATCACGTGCAAACAGCTGATGCGGCCGAGCCTGTTGTCCCAGACGCGAATACGATCGCGCTCTACGCAGATGTCGTGTTCGGCTATTGCGAGTTCCTCGCACCCGTCCGTGCACTGGCGGAAAAGGGTGCAGCTGATGCGCCGCCGCATACGCCATTCTTGCCTGTGGATGGGGATCTTGGCGTCAAGCTTGCCCATCAAGCGGACTGGGCCGCGCAAACGGGCATGGCGCTCTTTGTCGTGCCGGGCACAGTTCACGAGGCGGGCGCGGCACGCTCTGAGCATATTGCCCAGATGCAGGTTGTCCTGGTCGACATCGATCATGGCGATATCGCAGCAAAGCGCAGCCATTTGATCCAGCACCTCGGCACGCCAACGCTCGAAGTTGCATCAGGTGGCGTGACACCCGAGGGGCAGGACAAGCTCCATCTTTACTGGCGGCTGACAGAGCCTGCCGAAGGAGAGGACATCGCCCGCGTCTGCCGGGCGCGCCAGATGATTGCCGCCAAGGTTGGTGGCGATCCCTCATTCAAATCCGCGCATCAGCCCATTAGGGTAGCAGGCTCCGTTCATGCCAAGTCTGGCATCAAACGGTTGGTCTCTATCCTCGATTATCGCCCCGTTGACTTTGACCTTGGTGAACTGGCGGAGGCCATCTTCGCCATGCCTCCAATGGAGGGCCTTGCGGCTGAGGCGTTGGATTTTAACGCCGCCCCGGCTGAGCGCGGCAGCGTGCCTGAGCTCTTTGCCAAGCCGGTCCGCGAAGGCGGCGTGGACGGCACGACCCGGTTTGACGCGCTCTCGCGCGTCATTGGGTATTGGATCCGCCGAAGCCGCGAAGGGCATGTCACGCCGGCCGATGCTTGGGCAGAGATCGTCGCGTATAACGACGCGCGCATTGATCCCCCATGGCCCGATGCGCGCCTCCGGCAAGAGGCAGAGCGGCTATGGCGGCTGGATCAGGCACGCAACGGGGAAATCCCCGACGAAGAGGGCCTAGAGCCAGAGCCTAGTCACGGAGGTGGCGATGGCTCTGGTAACGCAGGTCCAAGCCCCGTGCGGTTCTCGGAGGATGCCCTTGCGTCAACTTTTGCGGATCAGCATTCCGATGCCTGGCGCTATGTGGCTGGCTGGGGCCAATGGCTGACCTGGACAGGTCGCATCTGGAAGCGCGAGGACACGCTACAGGCCTTTGATCTGGCGCGCCAAGTCTGTCGGGCGGCCGCCGTGCGCTCCCCATCGTCAAAGGTCCGCACAAAGCTCTCGGCCGCCTCGACGGTTGCCGCTGTTGAACGCTTGGCCCGCAGTGATCGTCGCCATGCCACGACGACCGACGTCTGGGATCGTGACCCTTGGCTCTTCAACACGACAGCCGGGGTGCTTGATCTGCGGAGCGGGCAATCCCAGCCCCATGATCAGGCGCTGTGCATGACGAAGATCGCGGCCGCAGCGCCCAAGGGCAATTGCCCGACCTGGCTCAGTTTCCTCGAAACCGTCACAGGCGGCGACGCTGAGCTACAATCCTACCTCCAGCGCATGGCAGGCTACTGTCTGACCGGCGTCACCAGCGAGCACGCGCTTTTCTTCCTCTATGGGACAGGCGCCAATGGCAAATCCGTCTTCGCCAATACGCTGACGGAAATCCTCGGTGACTACGCCACCGTCGCGCCCATGGACATGTTTATGGCGAGCCATGGGGATCGGCACCCGACCGATATGGCAGGGCTGCGGGGCGCGCGTGTGGTGACGTCCATCGAGACGGAACAAGGCAGCCGGTGGGCGGAGAGCAAGCTCAAAGCGCTAACCGGGGGCGACAAGATCACAGCCCGCTTTATGCGGCAGGACTTCTTCGAGTTCATACCGCAGTTCAAGCTGCTGATCGTTGGCAACCACAAGCCCACCATTCGCAATGTGGATGAGGCGATGAAGCGGCGGCTTCACATGGTGCCGTTCACCGTCACCATCCCGTCCGCCAAGCGCGACAAGCGCCTGCCTGACCGGCTGCTCGCCGAGCGGGACGGCATCCTAACCTGGGCGCTGCAAGGCTGTCTGGAGTGGCAACAGCATGGCCTGCGCCCGCCGCCGGCCGTGATGGCCGCCACCGAGGATTACTTCGAGGCTGAGGACGCCCTTGGACGCTGGATCGAGGAGCGCTGCGAGACCGGCAACAAGGCCTTCTGGGCCGGGTCTACGGATCTTTTCAACAGCTGGAAGGCTTGGGCCGAAGCTAACGGGGAATATGCCGGCTCGATGAAGCGCTTTTCCGAGACGCTGAGCACCAAGGGGTTCACTCGAGAAAACACCCGTAAGGCCCGCGGCTTCCTCGGGATCAAGCTTTGCGACAACAACTCTGACCTATTTACGGGGGAATGCAATGACCAATGAAACAAAGGCTGCGACGGATGTGACGGGTTCCCCCTATATAGGCGTCACGCGCGCGCATGCGCGCACGCGCAACGGTGATAGTGAACTATCCGCTGCATCCGTCACACCCTCTGCACAGGCCAAGTCAATTCTCGCCCTCGATCTTGGGACGACCACTGGCTGGGCGCTGCGTGGCTTCGACGGCCTGATCACGAGCGGTACGGCCAGTTTCAAGCCTGGGCGCTATGACGGGGGCGGGATGCGTTACCTCCGGTTCACGAACTGGGTCACCGAGATCGACCGCCTGTCTGGGCCTATTGAGGCGATCTATTTCGAAGAGGTGCGGCGTCACCTCGGCACTGATGCGGCGCATATCTACGGCGGCTTGATGGCGTCCCTGACAAGTTGGGCCGAGTTGCGGGGCGTCCCGTACCAGGGCGTGCCGGTCGGCACCATCAAGCGTCACGCGACCGGGAAGGGCAACGCGCCCAAAGAAGCGATGATCGCGGCCGCCCAATCCCGCGGCTACAGCCCCAAGGACGACAACGAGGCTGATGCCATCGCGATCCTGCACTGGGCCTTGGAGACCCAAGGCGGTGTCGCATGAGCGCCGCTGCGTTTCTGGAAAAAGTAGCCGGCGTGCTCGAAGAGCGTGGCCATGCCTATGGCGCAGCGGATGCGGCCTTTGAGGCGATTGCAGCACGCTGGTCGATCACGCTCGGACGCCCCGTGTCGGCAGCGCAGGTTGTCCTTTGCATGATCGATCTGAAGCTGGTTCGGCTCTCCCATGACCCGGGGCACGAGGACAGCCTCATCGATGTTATCGGCTATGCAGCCCTTTTCTCGGAGGTGTGCCGATGAAATCCATGCGGTGGCATCCGCCCGGCTATGGTGGCGAGCGGCGGGGGCCAGATCAATTCAAACGGGATGGCTGGCGTGAAACAGGGTTGTTTGCTGTCAGCATCGACGATGACCGGCTGACCTGGGCTGAGCGCGAACTCGTCCGCCAGCTCGGCGAAAAGCTCTATGGCAAGAGGAAAAAGGGGAAGACCGGATGAGCGCCTGGACACCGAAGCTGGTCGAGGCTCGCCTTTCGGAGGCTGCCTTTGTCCTAAAGCGTCTGCCCGAGCCGCGGCTTTCGGGGTATTTCAGCACCTGGCCGGAAGTGGTGCAGAGCTTTGCCGACAAGGTGGGCCAAGAGCCAAAGCCCATGCGGGTGCTCCCGTCGCCCGCCGCCATCAGCCGGATGGAGGAGACGCTGACCTGGACTGCGGGGCTGGAGCCCATCGATGGCCAGATCGTCTGGCTGCGCGCCTATGGCTATCGCTGGCGGGAGGTGTGCCGGGCTGTGGGTCTGCAGCGGTCGTCGGCGCATCACCACTGGGTCTTTGGCCTCTGCTTTATTGCCCACAAACTGAACCGCCGGCACGTCAGCCAGCACCTCTCAATGCAGCAGGTGATTGACCTCGCGCGTGCCGATGATCCGGCGCTCTGAAAAAAAATCGCATCGATGAAAAAAGTTCCAGACACTTTCGCCGTCTCGTCGGTATGTGGGTGGTAAGTCGAGAGGTGCGCGCGTGAGGGTGGGTGGTTTGTAACAGGGCAAATGGTGACCGGTTTTCCGAAAAAACAGTCTCTGTTCAAAATGTTGCACCACATAACCCATTGAAATTGAACGGGTCCCTCCTGTTTGTAACTGTATTCGGGGGGGCGAGGCCCGAGGGTTTCCCAGTGACACCCCTGAAAATACCCGTTTCGTTTCGGTTTTCGCCGATCCCCAACAAAACAAAGGCCTGACGGTCTGACCCAACCCGCCTGAACCGAAACGGGGGTCAGACCCCATTTCGCTTTGGGCGCCAGACCCGTTTCGCTTTGCGAACCTCGGGTTCGCGCATCAAGCATCCTCAAGGACATCACCATGGACGTCGTCGACCTGCCGCTGGAGCAGATCATTCCCTATGCGCGCAACCCGCGGCGCAACGGGCAGGCCATCGCCACGGTCGCGGCCTCGATCCAGGAGTTCGGCTGGCGCCAGCCTATCGTTGTCGACGAGGCGATGGTTGTGCTGGCCGGGCACACGCGGCTGGAAGCGGCGCGCAAGCTCGGCTTCAAGACCGCGCCGGTGCATGTCGCCAAGGGGCTGACGGTCAGCCAGGCGCGGGCCTTCCGGATCATGGATAACCGTTCCAGCGAGAACGCTGAATGGGACAAAGACCTTCTGAACCTCGAACTGGCCGACTTGCTCGAGGCGGATTTTGACCTCGGGCTGACGGGCTTCACAGACGACGAATTGAATGCGCTGATGTCGAGCCTCGATGCGGGCACCGGCCCGCAGGAGGGTGAGGACGATGTGCCGGAAACCCCCGAGGATCCGATCAGCCGCCCGGGCGATCTCTGGATCCTCGGCAACCACCGGCTGCTTTGCGGCGACAGCACGGTTGCCACGGATGTCGAGAGAGTGCTGAACGGCGTAAAGCCGCTATTGCTTGTCAGCGATCCACCGTACGGTGTGGAATACGATCCCAGCTGGCGCAACCAGGCGGGGGCGGCGAAGACCAAGCGCACTGGCAAGGTGCTGAATGACGACCGCGCTGACTGGCGCGAGGCCTGGGCCCTATTTCCCGGCGATGTCGCCTATGTCTGGCACGGCGCGCTGCACGCGGCGACCGTGGCCGAAAGCCTCGAGGTCGCGGGCTTCACCATCCGCTCCCAGATCATCTGGGCCAAGGACAGACTGGTTCTGAGCCGGGGCGATTATCACTGGCAGCACGAGCCCGCTTGGTACGCTGTCAAAAAGACGGGCAAAGGTCACTGGGCGGGCGACCGCAAGCAGACAACGCTCTGGCAGATTGCCAACAAGGATCAGGACGAAAAGACCGTCCACGGGACGCAGAAGCCGGTGGAATGCATGCGGCGGCCGATCCTGAACAACTCGAGCCCGGGTCAGGCGGTCTATGAGCCCTTCATGGGGTCCGGTACCACGCTGATCGCAGCCGAGACCACGAGCCGCGTCTGTCTCGGTATCGAGCTGAACCCGGCCTACGTCGATGTGGCCGTCCAGCGCTGGCAGAGGTTCACAGGGAAACAGGCGGTCCTTGAGGGAGGCCAGCAGACCTTCGATGCCCTGAAAGCTGAGCGTGAGGCCACATGAAACAGTCGCGCCTCATGTCACTGATTGAAGCGATCACCAACGTGATCGTCGGTTACGGCGTGGCGGTCGTGACGCAGATCCTGATCTTCCCGATATTTGGGCTGCAAACGACACTCGGACAAAACCTCGCGATGGGCGGGATCTTCACGATCGTCAGCCTGTTTCGATCGTTCGCTCTGAGGCGGCTCTTCGAGTCCATCCGCGTTGCGCGGCAGCGCAGTTAGATCAGGCCGAGGCCTTTCAAGCAGCTGGCGGTGTCCATCAGCTGATGCGTCGGCACCTCGACCGTGATCGTGAAGCTGTCGGCGAAGGTTTTGCCGTAAACGCCGCCATCGTCCATCAATGCCATCTCGATCTCTTCAAGGACGACGGTGATGCGGCTGCGATCAAAGTGCTCGGGCAGGTTCCGGATGGGAAGCCGAATGCTGGTGGTTTCCATGGGGGTCACTCCGCGTGCTCGCCTTCCTTGAAGGCGCTGTCGGTGATGCGCTTCAGGAGCTCAGCGTAATAGTCGAGGTTGCCGACATGGCCCCAATGGACCTCATCGGGATGGGTATCGAAATGATCTTCGCTCAGCGACTGTAGCCGCGCGAGCATCGCGTCGATCGCGGCCTTCTTTGCGATGAACGCGTCTTTGGCTGTGGGGTGGTGGCTCATCTCGATGCGTCCTGAATTGCGTTATTTGCTGTCTTTAGCTTCGCTCTGGTGGGCGCACTTATCCAGTGAATTCGACGCAATTTCATACGGTTAATTTCACTCTCGGGGTCTGCGAATGTCATCCGCCACACAACCCATCGGCGTGATCGCGCGGCTGCTCGACCTTTCGGAACGACGGGTCCAACAACTGAGCCGCGAGGGCGTCATCCCGAAGGCCGAACGCGGCCAGTATGATCTGATTGGATCGGTCCGCGGCTATGTCCGTTATCTGCGCGATCAGGCGGTAAAGGCTCAGGCGGGCGCGCCAGACTATGCTGCCGAACGCGCGCGCTTCATCCGGGCGCGGGCCGACCTCGCCGAGATGGAGGCCGAGGAAAAGCGCCGCTCGCTGATCGCGGCCGAACAGATCGAGGCGGCTTGGATTGCAGTCCTTGCGCTTTTACGCACCCGCCTGCTGGCGCTTCCGGACCGGCTGGCCCCACAGGCTTTTGAACAATCAACCGTCGGAGACACCCGGAACCTGATCCGCGCCGCCATCCGCGAGGTGCTCGATGATCTCGCGCAGCCAGACATTGAACTTGAAGCCGACATTGACCTCGCGGAGTGCGCTCACTCTGCAGGGGGCACTGATCCTGAAGCGGACGGTGGCGAAGGCGCTGGCCGTTCTGAGGCCGCCGCCGGACCTGACGATCAGCGATTGGGCCGATCAGAACCGACGGCTGAGCTCTGAAGCCAGCGCCGAGCCGGGCCAGTGGCGCACGAGCCGCGCCGAATACCAGCGCGGGATCATGGAGGCGGTCTCGGATGCCGCCACCGAAACCGTCGTTATTATGTCCAGTTCACAGGTGGGCAAGACCGAAGTGGTGAATAACTGCGTCGGCTACCATATCGATCAGGACCCGGCGCCGATCATGGTGGTGATGCCGACCGAGCGTGATGCTGAAACCTGGTCAAAAGACCGCTTCTCGCCGATGGCGCGAGATACGCCCTGCTTGCAGGACAAGATTGCCAACCCGAAGTCACGGGACGGGAACAACAAGATCCTGCATAAGCGGTTTCCGGGCGGGCATTTGACCATTGTGGGTGCCAACGCACCCTCGGGGCTGGCGAGCCGCCCGATCAGGCTCCTTTTGTGCGATGAGGTCGACCGCTATCCGTTCAGTGCAGGCGCTGAAGGCGACCCGGTCAACCTCGCGAAAAAGCGGACGGTGACGTTCTGGAACCGCAAGATCGTGCTGGTCTCGACGCCGACGAATAAGGGCGCTAGCCGGATCGAGGCGGCGTTTGAGGAAAGCGACCAGCGCCGGTTTTGGGTGCCGTGCCCCGAATGTGGGCATGAACAAATTCTGACCTGGGGGCAGGTGAAATGGGACAAAGACGGGAATGGTGGCCATCGTCCCGAAACCGCACGCTACCACTGCGCCGAATGTGATGCGCCCTGGAAGGATGAGACCCGCTGGGCGGCCATCTCAAAAGGCCGCTGGATTGCGGATGCGCCGTTCAACGGGACGGCCGGATTCCATCTGAACGAGATCTATTCGCCATGGGTGCGGCTCGAGGCGATGGCCAAGGCGTTTCTGTCGGCGCGCGCCGGTGGGGACGAGACGATGAAGACCTTCATCAACACCTCGCTCGGCGAGACCTGGATGGAGAGCGGCGAGGCCCCGGATTGGCAGCGCCTGCAGGGTCTGAAGGAAGATTGGAGTGCAGGCACGGTGCCGGCGGGCGGGTTGTTCTTGACTGCCGGGGTCGACGTCCAGAAGGACCGGATCGAGGTCGATGTCTGGGCATGGGGTAAGGGGCTGCAAAGCTGGCTCATCGACCACATCGTTATCGATGGCGGGCCCGGCGAGCAGGCGTGCTGGCAAAAACTGACTGACCTTCTGGGACGGACTTGGGCTCACGCAAGCGGCACGCCGATGACAATCGCGCGGCTCGCGATCGACACGGGCTATGAAACGGCGGCCGTCTACGCCTGGGCGCGGCAGGTGGGCTTTGGCCAGGTCGCGCCGATCAAAGGCCTTGAGGGGTTCAATCGGGCAAGCCCTGTGATGGGGCCGACGTTTGTCGATGCGACGATCGCGGGCAAGCGCCTGCGCCGCGGAGCGCGGCTTTGGACAATAGCCACATCGACATTTAAGGCCGAGACCTATCGCTTCTTGCGGCTTGATCCGCCGGAAGTCACCAGCACGGCGGATGGGGAGCGGTTTCCTACCGGCTTTCTCCACCTGCCGGGCTGGGTCGATGCCGAATGGCTGAAGCAGCTGACGGCGGAGCAGCTGGTGACGGTCAAGAACAAGCGCGGCTTCGCGAAACTCGAATGGCAAAAGCTGAGGGAACGCAACGAGGCACTCGACTGCCGGGTTTATGCTCGCGCGGCCGCTTGGATCCTCGGAGCTGATCGCTGGTCAGACGCGCGGTGGGAAGAACTCGCGGCGCAGTTTGTGGTCGCTGATGCCAAGGGCACCACCTCTGCCGGGAGCCCTCAACTGGCCCGCAAGGCACAGGTGCGCCGCGTTGCGCGGTCAACATACATGGGATGAATTTGGGCATGGCGGATTTGGCGACACTGAAACTCCGCCGTGACAGTCTGACAGCACAACGCGCGTCGGGCGTGGCGCGCGTCAGCTATGACGGCAAGACGGTGGACTATCGTTCCGTCGCGGAAATCGATCGTGCCATCGAGGCGCTTGACCGCGAGATTGCAGCGGCCGAGGGGCGGCGGATCGTGCGGCAGGTCCGCGTGACGACCGCCAAGGGGCTCTGACAGCCATGGGGATGTTTGACCTGTTCCGCCGTCGGGCCACCGGCGGTCCTGAAGCCATGCGCGCGCGGCTTGAGGGGGCGATGGCCAAGCGCCGCTTGCGCGGCTGGAACCCGCCGCTCGAGAATATCAACGCGTTGGTCGCCTCTGGCGGACCCAGACTGCTGGCACGATCACGCGAGCTGGTGGTGACCAACGGCTATGCCGCCAATGCCTGTGAAGCCTTCGCGGCAAACCTTGTGGGCGACGGCATCAAGCCGTCCTCGCTGATCACGGATGCCGCGCTACGCGACCAGGTGCAAAAGCTCTGGCTCGCTTGGACGGATGAGGCGGATGCAGATGGTCTGACCGATTTCTACGGTCTGCAGGCCATGGTCGCGCGGGAGATGTTTGTCGCCGGCGAATGCTTTGTGCGCTTGCGCCCACGCCGGGCAGAAGACGGGCTGCTTGTGCCGCTGCAATTGCAGCTTCTGCAATCCGAGATGCTGCCGTTTGAGAAAACCGAGACGGACCCGAACGGGAACCGCATCCGCTGTGGGATCGAGTTCGACCTGATCGGGCGGCGAGTGGCCTATCATTTCCGCCGCCGCCATCCGGGGGACAGTACGGATCAGCGCATTGCCGTTCCCGACACGGTTCGTGTGCCGGCCGAGGAAGTCTTGCACATCTACCGGCCGATTGATGCGGGTCAGATCCGGGGCTTGCCACATGTGGCGCCTGCGATGGTGCGGTTGTTCCTCTTGGACCAATACGACGACGCCGAACTTGATCGCAAAAAGACCGCCGCGATGTTCGCAGGCTTCATCACCAAGACGACCCCGGAAGACCCGATGATGGGCGAAGGCGAGGCCGATCTCGACGGAGCGGCGATCGCCAGCCTGGAACCCGGCACCATGCAAGTGCTGTTGCCGGGCGAGGATGTGAAGTTCTCGAGCCCGGCCGATGTCGGCGGCGGCTATGAGGCGTTCCAATACCGCACGCTTCTGGCGGTCTCAGCCTCGCTGGGGCTGCCCTATCATCTGGTCACCGGCGATGTTCGGCAGGCGAATTATTCGAGCTTGCGGGCAGAACTGGTCGAGTTCCGTCGCCGCATCGGTCAGTTGCAGCACGGGGTCATCGCCCATCAGCTATGCCGCCCGATCTGGCGGCGCTGGCTGGAAACGGCCGTGCTCTCAGGCGCCTTGGATGCAGATCCGGTTGTCGCGCGACCCGTCCAATGGATCCCGCCACGGTGGGATTGGGTCGATCCGCTCAAAGACATCCAAGCGCAAGTGCTGGCGATGGAAGCGGGGCTCACCTCGCGGCGCAAGGTGGTCGAGGCTACGGGCTATGACATCGAAGAGGTCGATCGCGAGAATGCCTCTGATGCCAAGCGCGCTGCCGACCTGGGCCTGAGCTATCGCGCCAGCCCCGGCGAAACGCAGGGCGCGCGCGCCACACCAACGGGCATCCCTGACCCGAACACCCCAAACGAGGACGGCAGCGGGTCGTCCACGACACCGCAGCAGGAGTAAACTCATGAAATCCTGGTATACGATCCGTGCCCGTGCCTCGGGCACTGAAGTGCTGATCTATGACGAAATCGGCGCCTACGGCGTCACGGCGAAAGGCTTTCTGGCTGAACTGGGCGCGCTGCCCGATGATGCCGCGATTGATCTGCGCCTCAACAGCCCCGGCGGCTCAGTCTTTGACGCGGTCGCCATTTACAACGCGTTGAAGCGCCATGCGGGCGAGATCACCGTCTGGATCGATGGGATCGCGGCCTCGGCGGCAAGCTACATCGGCATGGCGGGTGATACCATCATCATGCCGGAAAACGCTTTCCTGATGATCCACGACCCCTCGGGGTTGGTCATGGGCACGGCCGAGGACATGCGCGCCACGGCTGAGGCGCTCGACAAGGTCAAAGGCAGCCTGATCCAAGGCTATGCCGCGAAATCAGGCAAACCTGACGAAGAGATTGCCGCCCTGATGGCAGCCGAGACTTGGCTCGATGCCAAGGATGCACTGGATCTCGGCTTTATCGACCGAATTGCCGAGCCTGTGAAACTTGCTGCGTCCTCCGATGTGGCGCGCTTCCGCAACGCACCGCCGGAAGTGGTCGAGGCAGCAAGCGAGGGAGGCGAGCCTGCAGC
The DNA here is from genome assembly GCF_019195455.1 of Gymnodinialimonas phycosphaerae. Lineage (NCBI taxonomy): Bacteria > Pseudomonadati > Pseudomonadota > Alphaproteobacteria > Rhodobacterales > Paracoccaceae > Gymnodinialimonas > Gymnodinialimonas phycosphaerae. Next base: position 4,286,849 of record NZ_JAIMBW010000001.1, read on the forward strand.
CCCTGAGCCCCAGTTCGAGGGTGTTGCAGAGGCCAACACCCTACCTGACCCCGAACATCCGGCTGCGGAGGCGCCAACCATGGCCGCATATGAGACCACTACTGCCGACACCGCGACGGTGCGTGCAGAGGCCATCGCCCATGCGCGTGCCGTGATCGATCTTTGCCGCCTCGCGGGTCAACCGCAGATGGCGGGCTGGTTCCTCGAAGAAGACGTGGGTCTCGATGAGGTCCGCAACCGCCTTCTCGCGGCAAAGGCCGACGTCACCCCCGACATCACCGCTGCACACGCCCAGCCCGGGCGTGCGGCCGCCACCCAATCCTGGGGCGATGTGATCGCCCGCACCTTCAAGACGAAAGGCTAACGCATCATGACCACGCTCACTGAAGGCAAACACGCGGGCGGCTTCCTCGTCTGGGAAGTGCTCCGCGACTACACCCGAGAACCCGTCACCATCGCTTCCGGTGCCGGAAAGCTCGAGCCCGGCACCGTGCTCGGCAAGATTACCACCGGCGGGAAATACACCGGGCTCGCACCGGCCGCGACGAACGGCAGCCAAAATGCTGCTGGCATTCTCTGGGCTGGCGTCGATGCCTCAGCAGCTGATGCACCCGGCGTTGTCGTGCTGCGCGGGCCCACGCTTGTGAACCAGCATGAACTCGTCTGGCCTGATGGCGCGACCGAGGCCCAGATCACCGCCGCCACCACGGCTTTGGCCGCGCTTGGCATCATCCTGCGCTGAGCCCTCTGACATAAGGATTCCCACACATGGCAACCATGGACATCTTCGAGGGCGACGCCTTCAGCATCATCGAGCTCACCCGGGCTCTGGAAAATATCCCCTTCAAACCGGCCATCCTGTCGGGTGCGGGCCTCTTCGGCTCGCGCGGCGTGCGCCAGCGCACCGTGATGATCGAAAGCCGCGATGGCACACTGTCGCTGATCCCGTTCTCGGAGCGGGGTTCGGCCTATGAACAGCAGGTACCCGAACGCCGCGACATGCGCGCCTTCGTATGTCGCCAGTTCAAGAAACAGGACGTGCTCTGGGCCGCCGAGATCCAAGGCATCCGCGAATTCAGATCGGAAACGGCGGTGCAGCAGGTACAAACTGAGGTGGCGCGCAAGATGGCTCGGCTGCGCAATGACGCAGAGGCCACCTTCGAGTTCCACCTCTTCAACGGCATTCAGGGCGTGGTGAAGGACCCGAAGGATGGGGCAACGGTCATCAACTACTACACCGAGTTCGGCATCACCCCGGCGGCTGAAGTGGATTTTGATCTCGACAACGCAAGCCCCGCCTCGGGCGCGCTCAGAAAGCGCTGCCAGTCGCTGATCGAAAGCGTCGAGGATAGTCTTGGTGGCTTGGCCGCAGGTCAGGTGCAGCTGCGCGCAGAATGCGGCTCGGCTTTCTTTGCCGATCTCGTGGCCCACAAGGAGGTGCGTGAAACCTATCTCAACACGGCTGCCGCAGCCGATTTGCGCGGCCGCGTCGGCGAAGAGGTCAGCTTTGGCGGCATCACCTTCCGCCGCTACCGCGGTGGCCTCGGCTTCGGCGTGCCGACGGACAAGGCGTATTTTTACCCTGAAGGGGTCGAGGGGCTCTTCGAGATTTACTACGCCCCGGCCGATACGTTCGAGACGGTGAACACGCTTGGCCTGCCGCTCTATGCCCGCATGATCCCAGACCGCGACCGAGACGAATGGGTGCGTCTCGAGATCGAAAGCAACCCGCTGCCGATCTGTACGCGCCCGCAAGTTCTGCGCTCGGCCAAGCGGACCTGATGAGCGCCTTCACTGACGCCCTCGGGGTGCTGTTCCTCGATGCCAATCTCTCGGTTGAGATCTGGCATCGGGACAGCGAAGGGCAGTTTACGCGCGCCCGGGGCATCTTGCGCCGCCCCGATGAGATCACCGAGTTCGGATCGGCGCGGCTTATGTCAGACACCACTCGGATCGATGTTCGGGTGGTGGATATCCCAGCACCTCGGCCGCAGGAGCAGATCCTGATCGGGGACGAAACCTTCCTGATCCAGGGCGAGCCACGCCGTGACCGCGAGCGGCTCATTTGGACGATTGAACTGACCCCCGCATGAAATTGGGCCTCGACATCACACCCGACCTCGTCGCCGTGATGGCCGCCGAAATCAAGGCCGGCGAAAAGGCCGTCAGCGCCGCAATGCGCGAAGCTGGCACGGACCTGAAAGCCGCCTGGCGCGGGCAGATCACGCAAGCGGGGCTGGGCCGACGCTTGGCAAATTCGATCCGGAGCCAGACTTATCCAAAGGCTGGTGAAAGCTTGAAAGCCGCCGCGCTCGTTTGGTCAAAGGCCCCAGAAATTGTCGGGGCACATGACACGGGCCCGTTGATCCGCTCGAAGGACGGCTTTTGGCTGGCCATACCGACCGCGGCTGCCGGCAAAGGCCTGAAAGGTGGGCGCATCACACCGGGCGAATGGGAACGACGGAGGGGGCTACGCCTGCGGTTCGTCTATCGGCGCCGGGGGCCAAGCCTCTTGGTAGCCGACGGGCGGTTGAACAGCCGCGGACTGGGCGTTGCGTCTCGCTCAAAGACCGGGCGCGGTAAGGCGACAGTACCGATCTTCCTACTGGTGCCACAGGTGAAGCTCGCGAAACGGCTGGATCTGGCGCGGGATGCAGAGCGCGCGCAGGCGGCCGTGCCGGGGCTGATCGTGGCGAACTGGGTGGAGAACAAGCGTTGAGTTTGCGCGAAAGCATCCTCGCTGCGCTGAACGCGCGGCTCTCAGCTCTACCCGCCACCAACCTGCGCGGCGAAGTGCTGCCTGAGCGCGTGCCGGCCGAAGGGCTATTGATCTTGCGCGATGGCGAACCGGGTGAACCCGAGGTGACCTTGTCGCCTCTGATTTACCACTACCAGCATAGGGCCGAGATTGAAGCTGTGGTCCGGGGAACGGACCGTGATGCCGCGTTCGACATGCTGATCGCCAGCATCGGCATGGCGCTCGCCGCCGACCGGACGCTAGGCGGGCTCTGTGACTGGGTCGAGGCCAAAGCCCCGCAGCCTGTCGACCTGCCTGTCGAGGGCGCGGCGAGCCTGAAGGCGGCCGTGATCCCGGTGGTGCTGCACTATTCAACGACTGACCCGCTGGGGTGACTTCGCGGCGAGCCTGAAGGCCGCGTTCGGCGGGACGATAGTCCACTGGACTGTCGTCTCATCCGACTCACTCCCGGTGGTGCTCCACTATTCCACGGCCCACCCGCTGGCCTGACCCCTACAACCCGAGGAGAGAACCATGGCACGAGCCCAAGGGGCGCGGGCGCAAATGGCGCTGGCGTTCGAAACGACCTATGGCACGCCGCCTGCGAGCGGCTACACCAAGATGCCCTTCGCCAGCACGACGCTGGGGGCAGAGCAACCGCTGCAAACCTCGGAGCTTCTTGGCTATGGCCGCGATCCGCAGGCCCCAATCAAGGATGCGGTGACGGCCGATGGCGATGTGGTCGTGCCGCTCGATGCCGAGGCTTTCGGCTTCTGGCTCAAGGCTGCCTTTGGCACCCCGACAACCACCGGTACAGGCCCCTATACTCACGAATTCCGCTCTGGAAACTGGGCACTGCCGTCGTTCTCGGTCGAAACCGGGATGCCGGAGGTGCCGCGCTTTGCGATGTATTCCGGCTGCATGGTCGACAGCCTCAACTGGCAGATGGCGAGGTCGGGCTTGCTGACGGCCACTGCCAGCATCGTGGCCCAGGGCGAAAACATCGCCACGAGCACCGCGGCGGGAACACCCGCCATGATCGCGCTGAAACGCTTTGGTCATTTCAACGGGGCCATCACGCGGAATGGGGCCAACATCGGTAACGTTGTCTCTGCCGACCTTACCTATGCCAACAATCTCGACCGGATTGAGACTATTCGCGCTGATGGGAAGATCGATGGTGCCGATCCGTCTATCGCGGCGCTGACCGGTAATGTCGTTGTCCGCTTTGCCGATCAGACGCTGGTGACGCAAGCGATCAACGGCGAGGCCTGCGAGTTGGAGTTCTCCTATACCCTGCCCACCGGCGAGACCCTGACCCTGACGGCCCATGCCGTTTATCTCCCGCGTCCCCGGATCGAGATTTCCGGCCCGCAAGGCGTACAGGCCACCTTTGATTGGCAGGCGGCCAGCGACGCAACCATGGGCCGGATGTGCACCGTCACGCTCACCAATGACCGCGAGGATTACTGACCATGCTGCGCTTAAACTTGTCCACGGAACCGCGCTGGCTCGATCTGGGCCATGGCGTACGCTTGCTTGTGGAGCCGCTAACCACCGCCATTATGTTGGCCGCGAGGAGCGATCCGGCGATTGTCGCCGCGGCGGCTGAGGCTGAGGGCGATGCGGCCCATTCCAACGATGACCTCGCGCGGATCGTCGCCAAAGCAGTCGCCCGCATCGTCGTGAAGGATTGGGACGGCGTGGGCGATGAAGACGGCAAGCCAATGCCTCTCACGCCCGAGGGCATCGATGCCCTGCTGGAGCTTTGGCCGATCTTTGAGGCCTTTCAGACGAAATACATCGCAGGCGCGCTTATTCTGGATGCGGAAAAAAACGTCTGACCGCTCTCGCCGACTGGGAATTCGGCGGGGGCGGTCAGTATTGCGCCGCATGCCCCTGTGTTTGCGCGGAATGCCCGCGCAGTATTCACAAACCGCTGACCCTTGAGGGGTGGCAGGTCTGGGATCTAGTGCAGCGCCTCGGTGGACAGGTGCGCGTTGCTGGCGGCATGAGCAGCGGCGTTGCTCTTGGCTGGGATATGGGGGCAGCGCTGCAACTCGGTGCAGCCCTTGGGCTCTCGCCCCTCATCGTCGCGGAACTCCTGCCGCCCATCGAGGCGGTGATGGTGCGCAAGATCAACGAAGCAATGCAGGCCGGATCAGGCCTGACCTGACCTCGTTTCCATTGGGAACGAGGTTTCATCCATTGAGGACGTCTTTCCATGGCAGAAAAGCGCGTTTCCGTCCGGCTTTCCGCGACTGGCGGCCGACAGGTGCGCGCCGAATTGGAAGGTGTCGGCAAAGCCGGATCGCGGGGCTTCGGCCGTCTCAGCCGTGAAATGGAGTTCGCGAACACCCGCATGGCGGCCTTCGTGCGCCGTGCCCGGATCGCCGCGACGGCGGCAGCCACAGCCTTGGCCGGTGCGGTTGTCGCGATGACCCGCTCGACGGTCGCGGCCGCCAACGAAATCAACCAGCTTTCTCAGGTCGCCAATGCCGCTCCCGAGGTCTTCCAACGCTGGTCGGCAGCCTCGGCCACCGTGGGCATCGAACAAGAAAAACTCGCCGATATCCTGAAGGACGTGAACGACCGCGTGGGCGACTTCCTGCAAACCGGCGGCGGCCCGATGGCGGATTTCTTTGAGAATATCGCGCCGCGCGTTGGGGTGACGGCGGATCAGTTCGCCCGTCTTTCGGGGCCGGAAGCGCTGCAGCTTTATGTCTCGAGCCTCGAGCGCGCGGGTGTCAGCCAACAGGAGATGACCTTCTATCTCGAGGCCATGGCCTCGGATGCGACGCGGCTGATCCCCCTGCTGCAAAACGGCGGTGCAGAGATGACCAGGCTTGGGGCGCAGGCGCAGGCGCTTGGTGCGGTGCTGGACGCTGATGCCATCGCCGCCATGCGCCGGTCGGAACTCGCGTTGGTCAGCATCGGCCAGGTCTTTACGGGCGTTCGCAACCGGATTGCCGTGGCGCTCGCTCCGACGCTGGAGGCTGCGGCCAATGCGTTTGTCGCCATTGCATCCAGCACCAGCCCGATCAGTCGGGCGTTCGATGCGGTACTGGCCAACCTTGACCGGCTGGCGATCTATGCCAGCACCTTCGCCACCTTTCTCGCCGGACGCTGGGTGGCCGCCATGGCCGCCGCGGCGCTCTCTGTCCGAGGCCTCGCCACTACGCTTGTCGTGCTGAAAGGCGCCCTCATCCGCACCGGCGTCGGCGCTTTGATCGTCGGCGCGGGCGAGTTGGTCTACTGGTTCACGCGCCTCGCCTCTGGCGCCGGCGGCTTCGGTGAGGCCATGCGGCTCTTGAAGGATGTCGCTGTCGAGGCATGGGAACGGATTAAAATGGGGGCCAACGCAGCCGGGTCGCGTGCCACAGCCATGTTTTATGATCTTAAAGCCGATGCCGCGATCGGCATGGCTGGGGCCATCGAGAGTGTCGTGGCTTTTGGCAACACGACCGCCAATACCTTCGAGGGCGCGCTTTTGGCCGTGCGCGAGATCTGGTCGCGCTTGCCGGATGTGATCGGGGATCTGGTCTTCTCGGCGGCCAACCGCATGCTCGACGGGATCGAGGCCATGCTGAACGGCGCAATTCGCCGAATTGACGCCTTCACGGGGCGCATTCGGGATGCGTTGGCGGCGGTCGGCATCGAGACCACCTTTGGTCAGATCGGCGAGATCAACCTCGGCGATATCCCGAACCCTTTCGCAGGCGCCTCCGCTGATGCAGGGACGGCTGCGGCAGAGGCTTTTCGGCGAGCCTTCGAGGATAACCCACTCTCTGTTCCCGACCTTGGGCTGGATGGCATTGCGGCCGATGCCCTGGAAACAGCCAATATTTACCGGCGTGCTGCCACGGATCTTGCGAATGGAGCGACAGCCCCACTCACCTCCTGGGGCGCACTTCGCGATGCCGTTGCGGGCACGGGCGAAGAAGGCGCGGCGGCGCTGGATGAGGCCACGGCCTCTGCAGATCGGCTATCGGATGCCATGGGGCGCGCCGGTGGCGCGGCAGGAAGTGCCGGAGATCGGATCGCCACCGGGTGGCGCGCAGTCTCTGAATCTCTTCAGGCTTATGCCACGGATGCTCTGAACTGGGGCAAAGGCCTCGGCGAAACCCTGACCGGAGCCTTCAGTGGTGCCGAAAGCGCCTTCCGAAGCTTCGTCGAGACCGGCAAATTCGATTTCAAGGGCCTCGTGCGCTCGATCCTGGCAGACCTCGCGGTTCTGTCGTTCAAGCGTGCAGTGCTGGGACCCATCGCCTCCGCGCTCTCAGGCATCTTTGGCGGCGGCTCTGTTGCGGCGGCTGTCTCGCATGCGGGCGGTATCGTAGGCCTGTCCGGACATAACCGCTCTGTGCCTGCGATGGCTTTCGCAGCGGCACCCCGGATGCATTCCGGCGGTTGGGCAGGTCTCCGCCCCGATGAGGTCCCGACAATCCTGCAGCGCGGTGAGCGAGTGCTGAATCGGCGTGAAGCGGCAGACTATGGCAGGGGCGGCGGTGCTGGCGCAGGCGTGACGGTGAACATCGACGCGCGCGGTGCACAGATGGGCGTGGCCGAGCAGATCGACGCTCGCCTTCGCGCGGCCATCCCCGAGATCGCCCGCATTGCGAAGGAAAGCGTAGCCGATGGGCGGCGCCGGGGTCAGGTGATCTAAAATCATGGCCATTCCTGTCTTGCCACTGACGCTCGTGTCTTCGCTCGAGCGGCGCCTGGTGACATCCGTTGCCGAGACTCGCTCGCCCTTCACCGGCACATCCCAGATCCAGGACTGGGGCGCGTCGTGGTGGGAGTACCAGATCGAGATGGCGGTGACCCAAGGGGCCAAGGCGCGGCGGCTTTCGGCCTTCTTAACCGCCCTTGGTGGATTGCGGGGCCGGTTCCTGTTCCCCGATCCCTCGATCGAGGTGCCGGTGGCGGCGGGCAATCCTTACGTGACCGAGGCGCAAGTCGCAGGGGCATCCACCTTGCGCACGGCAGGTTGGGGGCTTGGTCTGCGCGCGGGGGATTTCTTCCAGGTGGGTTCGGATGCCACCACGCGGCTTTACCAGCTGACGGGCGATGTGACGCCCTTGGGCAGCGAGGCGACGCTCGCCTTCGTGCCGCCGCTTCGGGCTTCTGTACCGGTCGGCACGCTGCTTGGCCTTGAGACCCCGTCAGTTCTGTTGCGCCTGACGGCTCCAGTGCCCTCGGTCATCGGCCGGGCGGATCAGCACCGCTTCACGATATCAGCGCGGGAGGCGCTCTAATGAGCCGTGATCTCACCATCGCCTTCGCCACTGCGCTGGCAGATCAGAGCCTGCGGCCGGTCATCTTCTTCGAGGGCCAGTTCGCCACGGGCTGGGTGCGTATCTGGTCAGGTCTGGGAGAGGTCAGTTGGAACGGCCAAAGCTGGGCCGGGGCTGGGTCTCTTCTCGGGCTCGGCTCCCTCGACGAAACCGGGGAAGTTGTGGCGGGCGGCACGGCCGTCTCGCTTTCCGGCGTGCCGCTGGACCTTGTGCAGATGGCCATCGAGGAGGCCCGCCAAGGCTTGCCGGGTCGCATCTGGCTGGGGCTTCTGGCCGAGAATGGCAGCATCATTGCTGATCCGGTTCAGGCCTTCTCGGGCCGGCTCGATGTGCCAGAAATCAAGGATGATGAGGATACCTGCACGATCACCATCAGCTATGAGAGCCGGCTCATTGATCTCACCGTAGCCCGGACCTGGCGCTACACCCATGAAAGCCAGCAAGTCTTGTTCCCGGGCGATCTCGGGTTTGAATACGTGACCGCAATCCAGGATCGCGAAATCACCTGGGGGCGGGGATAGACATGGCCCGCGTCGATCACTGGGAACGCCTTCTAGCCGCAGCCATCGATACGGCAAGGGCTAAGCCTTTCGTCTGGGGCGTTCATGACTGCCCGACCTTTGCTTTCGAGACGCGCATGATCCTGACCGGTGGTGAGGATGTCGCTGCTCTTTGGCGGGGTCGCTACACCACGGCGCTCGGCGGCGAGCGTGTGATGCGCCGACTGGGCTGGGCCTCGCTTGAGGACATGGGTCGTGCGCTTCTGGGCGAACCACGCCCGTCGGTGCTTCTTGCTGGGCGCGGCGACATCGTTCTGGCGGACACCGGTCTTGGCTTCGGCATCTGCACTGGGGCCACGGCGGTTGGGATGGCCCCTGAAGGCCTCATGACCGTTCCACTGACCTCTTGCCAGCTTGCCTGGCCCATCTGAACCTGGACTGACCCCATGCCTTTTATCGTGACAGCCGTCACCGCGATCGCGGGGGCGATCAGCAGCGTATTGGCTGCAGGCGGAATTGGTGCGGCACTTCTGCGGATCGGCGGCACACTCCTGCTGTCCTATGCGGCGCAGGCCCTGATGCCCAAACCGCAGACCACAATGCAGCCGCGGACGGTGACGATCCGCGAGCCCGTCGTGCCGCGCGACCTCGTCTACGGCCGCACCCGCAAGGGCGGGGTCATCGTCTTCCTGCATTCCTCAGGATCAGACAACACATACCTCGATCTGGTGATCGTGCTGGCGACGCACCGGGTTAAATCCATTGGAGCGATTTACTTCGAGGGCGAGATGGCCCTCAACGCGGACGGCGTGGCCCAAGGCCGTTGGGCCGGCAAGGTCCTCGTCGAAAAGAAACTGGGCGCCGCCAACCAGACAGCCTTCGCTGGTCTGAAAGCTGCGCTTCCCGACAAATGGACCGAGAACCATCGGCTGCGGGGCTGTGCTGCGATCCGGCTGCGCCTCACCTATGACCAGGACGCCTTTCCGGGGGGCATCCCGAACATTACGGTGGACATCGAGGGGAAGGACGACATCTGGGACCCGCGGACGCAAACCGCAGGCTATTCCGAAAACCCCGCGCTTTGTCTCGCCGACTATATGGCCAACTCAACCTGGGGCATCGGCGCGCGCATTGGTCAGCCAGACGGCATTGATGAACTGTCCTTGGTCGAGGCGGCGAACATCTGCGACGAGACTGTCGCGCTGGCAGGCGGTGGGTCAGAGCCGCGCTATGCCTGCAATGGGGTGATTACCCTCTCCGAGGTCCCGAAGACCATCATTGAGGGGATGCTGTCGAGCTTCGCCGGCCGCTGCGCCTTCTCGAGCGGGTCCTGGCGCATCCACGCGGGGGCCTGGCGCGCACCAGATGTGGCGCTCACTTCGGACCATGTCCGCGAGGGCGGGCTGACCTTGGCGACGCGCGTGACGATGTCGTCGAACTTCAACGGTGTGCGCGGGCAGTTCGTCAGCCCCGAGAACGATTGGCAGCCCGACGACTTCCCGGCCTATGCGAGTGATGTTTACCTCGCCGAGGACGGGGGTGAGCGGAAATGGCGCGACATCTCGCTGCCCTTCACGATCTCGGCTGCGATGGCCCAACGGCTGGCCAAGATTGAGCTGGAGCGGGCGCGTCGACAAATGACGGTGCGCTTGTCGGGGAAACTGTCGGCATGGGCGGCCACAGTCGGAGATGTGGTGACGCTCTCCTATGGCCGCTGGGGCTTTGCGGCCAAACCCTTCGAGGTCCATGGGGTCAGTCTTGATCTGACGGCCTCGGGCGATGGGGCGCTGCTCCTGCCAGAACTCGTGCTGCGCGAAACATCGCCCTTGGTCTATGACTGGTCAGCGTCAGAGCAGCAGATCTACGCAGCCGCCCCGCGGACAGCGCTCCCCAATGCCTATGATATCCCGGCACCCGGCGCACCGCAGGTCACCGAGGACCTCTATGTCACACGGGATGGGGGTGGGCTGAAGGTTCTAGCCAAGGTCGCTTGGGAAGCCGCACCCTCGGGATTTGTCGCGGCCTATCAGCTGCAAGGCAAACTGACGGGAGCTGCCGACTGGATCGACTATGGCCGTACCGACGGGACTGCCCTTGAAATCCGCGATATCGCGCCGGGGGATTGGGCCTTCCGCGTGAAGGCGATCTCGGTTCTGGGTGTCTCCTCGCCCTGGCAGGAAACCCAAGCAGAAATACTCGGGCTCACCGCGCCTCCGGCCCAACTCGAGAATGTCACACTGCAAACGGCGGGCGGTCTTGCGATCCTCAAATGGACACGCTCGGCCGATCCCGATGTGCGGGTCGGTGGCAACATCGTGATCCGGCATTCAAAGGAAGCGACGGCCACCTGGGCCGACAGCTATTCGATGGACCGGGTGTCGGGCGGCGAAGCCATCGCCGTGGTGCCGCTCAAACCCGGCACCTATCTGGTGCGGGCTGAAGACAGCGGCGGCCGCGCCGGGCCTGAGACCCGGGTCTCGACCAAGGGCGCGCAGGTTCTGACCTTCTCGACCTTGGACTTCCTGCAGGCCGATCCCGGCTTCTTCGGCCCGAAATCTGGGCTGCAGGTCACGGGTTCGACCCTGACGCTGGCAACGGCAACCGCGAACGGCGTGACACAGGTAAGCACGATGGAGGGGCAGTACGGCTTTGCCGCTGGGCTCGATCTCGGTGCGGTGAAACGTGTCCGCCTCCGATCCGAAATCGGCGTGGCGGCACTGGCACTCAACGACCGCATCGATGCGCGCACTGCCTTGATGGACACATGGGCCGACTTTGACGGATCGGCCGGTGCAGAAATCGATGTGCTCTTTGAGATCCGCGAGACCGATGACGATCTTGCCGCATCACCGAACTGGGGTCCCTGGGGCCGTCTCGACAACCACGAAATCGAGGCCCGTGCGGTGGAAGCACGGGCGCATCTCACGACGAAGGACGCGTCCTATACGCCCATCGTTAGCCAATTGCGGCTTTACGCCGACGAGGTCACCTAATGCCCCAGACATCCAGCTTCGTGATCGCGAACGACGCGGGCGCGGCCGTTCGGGCGCGCATCAATGAGGTGATCGCGGCGCTGCAATCAACGAGTGCCGGGGCCTCAGCGCCAACAGCGACGACGGCAGGTATGCTATGGGTCGACACCTCAGTCTCGCCGCCGGTGCTGCGCCGCCGGAACCCCACGAACACGGGCTGGGATGCGCTGCTCGATGCGGCAGGCAATCTGGCGGGGCTGGGAAATACAGCAGTGGCGCGTACGAACCTTGGCCTCGGGACAATGGCCACGAAATCCGCAGCCGACTACGACGCGGCGATTGCGGCGAAGGCCGCGCTGTCCGGGGCAACCTTCACCGGCGTCGTCACTGCCCCGAACTTCGTCTCCTCGTCTGATATCAGGCTCAAATCCGATGTGGAGACCATCGCCAACGCACTGGCTCTGGTCTGCGCCCTGCGCGGGGTGCGCTTCACCATGGATGGAAGCCGCCAGATCGGCGTCATCGCCCAAGAAGTGGAGCCGGTCTTACCCGAAGTGGTGCGAGTGGGCGAGGCGGGTCAGCTCTCCGTCGCTTACGGCAATATAACCGGCCTTCTGATCGAGGCCGTCAAGGAGCTCGCTGCCCGGGTGGCGGCGCTTGAGGAGGCACGCCCATGAATGATGGTGGGTTCATCGACATGATCAACTCGTTCTTCGGAGGTGCCGTGACCACGCTGATCGGCGCCTTTACCGGACGGCTGATGTGGCATTCGGGCGAGGTGAAGCTCGGCAATCGCCGCTTCTTCGGCAAGGAACTCCTCTGGGAAATCCCCGTCGCCGTCGGCATGGCCCTGATCGGGGAGGCCGCGGCGCGTTACATCGGCTTGTCTCAGCCCGTCTCGACGGGGTTTGTGGCAACGCTTGCTTATCTAGGCCCGCGCGGGGCGGAAGCGCTGCTGGCGGCCTGGCTCTGTCGTAAGAAATAACCCGCCCACCACGTCGCTGAAATCATACACGCCGTCTCATCTGGGGCGGCGTTTTGCATTGCATGGGAGACAACCATGACGCCGTTTGACATCGCCCGCAGCTACATCGGCACGACCGAGGGCCCAGGCCCCGCCGACAACCCCATCATCATGGAGATGTATGCCTCGATCGGTCACGACTGGGTTGAGCATGATAGCGTCGCCTGGTGTGCGGCATTCGTCGGGCATTGCCTCGAGCGGGCCGGGATCCGCTCGACCCGCAAGCTGACCGCGCGGTCTTATCTCGACTGGGGCGTGCCGGTGGACTTTGCGGATGCCCAGCAAGGCGATATCGGCGTGATCCCCCGCGGCTCGTCCAGCTGGCAGGGCCATGTCTTCTTCATCGACCGGATCGAGGGACAATGGGTCTGGGGCCTGGGCGGCAACCAAGACGACGCCGTCAATGTGAAACGCTTTCCGGTCTCGAAGCTCCTCGGGGTGCGGCGCGCGGGAAATGTCGCGCCGAGCGTGACGCTCTCGGTGGCGGCGGTCCAGCAGCGCTTGAAGGATCTGGGCTATCACGAAGTCGGTCAAGTCGACGGAAAAGTGGGGCCACGCACCCGCGCTGCCATTTTGGCCTTCCGAAACGACAACGATCTGGCTCTCGTGCCGATCGTCGATGTCGCGCTGACCGAGGCTCTGGAAACTGCCGCTCCTCGCGAAATCACACCGGAGAGGGCATCTGGCGCGCCTGCACAAAGCCGGCTCCTGACGGCCGCCAATGCGCAGATCGGTCTCGGCGCGATTGGTGCTGCGGGCTCCATCGGCAGCCAGATCGCGCCGGCACTCGTGGAGGCCGAACAGGCCCGAGACATGGCCGGGCGCGTGTTCACATTGATCGGCCTGGAAGAGTGGCTCTCCGTCTCCCTGCCATGGATCGGCGCGGCGGTGTTTATCGGCGTGGTCTTTTATGCGCTGCGCGCAAAGGCGGCCCGGATCGACGATCACCGCACGGGGAAAACGCCATGACTTGGGTCTTGATCGTTGTCTCCTGCATCGCAGGCGACAGCCTGCCTGACTGCGGCAGTGGGATCAGCCCAGTTCGCTTTCCAGACTTCGCCGCCTGCGAAGATGCCGCTGTTCGAACGTATGATCACATGCGGGCCAACGCCGATGCGCGCGGGCAAACCGTACTGCTGCTCGATACGCGTTGCTTGGCCCTCTCACCGGGGGCACCGGCATGAGTGCCATCCTGACCATGCTGTTCGCGGGCCTTGGTCGACGCTTCGCCTATTGGGGCGCAATTGTTGCGGCCGTTGGCGTCGCAGTCTGGATCCTGCTCCGGCAGGGCAAGCACGCCGCAGAGGCCGACCTCGCCATCCGCCGCGCCGATGCCCGTGTCCGCGCGCTGCAAACGTCCAAGGACATCCGTCATGACCTTCAAAACACTGATCGTACCGATCTTGAGCGTCGGGCTGACCGCTGGATGCGCGATTGACCCGCGAGGTTTGCGGGACGATTGCGATTGGGCCGAGCCTATTCGCCCCTCGCGCCAGGACCTGCTGAGCGATGACACTCTGGCCCAGATCGTTGCCCATAACGAAGTCGGCGCGCGGCTCTGCGGGTGGCAGCCATGACAATCGCCACCTTGAGCGAAGGTCCGGCCATCCTCATCGGTTACGCTTGGCGGCTGCAGATTGAAGCGGAAGCACCAGTTTTTGCAGACGGTGCAAGCTATGCCGGCCATCTGCGCCTCAAACCCAGTGACCCGACGCTGCTGGCAGACCTGTCTAGCGCTGATGGCGGGATACAGCACATCACAGCAACTGTGTTGGAACTGTCTCTGACCCCGTCCCAAACCGCCGTGCTCACACCGGGCCGCGTGGTGCTGGATTTGGTGCGCACCGATCTCGAGCCAGACCTGCACTTGGGGTTTCTTCTCGAAATCCCAGTGATGATGCCAGTGACGCGAGGGCTGAGCCCATGAGTGAAGCGATCCGGCAAACAGGCCCGATCACCATCACCGCGCCGATCAAGTTGCGCGTTGTAAACGGGCCATTCCGTATTCGGCTTGGCGGCCAGCCAGGACCGCAGGGAGCTACAGGCCCACAAGGCGACAAAGGCGATCAAGGTGATCCGGGCATCACGATCCTGCCCACCGACGCCCCCATCAATGGAGGATTTTTCTGATGGCCAATACGATCCAGCTCAAACGCCGCGTCTCCGGCGTGGCGGGTGCGCCCGCAGCACTGAAATCAGGCGAGCTTGCCCACAACGAGGTCGACAACACGGTCTATGTCGGCAAGGGCGACGACGGCAGCGGCAATGCAACCTCCATCGTCCCCATAGCCGGGAGTGGCGGCTTTCTGGCGCTGGTGGGCACGCAGACAGTTGGTGGGGCCAAAACCTTCTCTCTCGTGCCAAAATCTGGACAAGATGCCAGCAGCGGGACCGATCTTGTTCGCAAGTCGCAGGTCGACAGTCTGCTATCGGCGAAAGCGCCCTTGGCGTCACCCACCTTCTCGGGATCACCCACGGCGCCGACGGCGGTTGCGGGCACGAACTCGACGCAGATTGCAACGACGGCCTTCGTCAATGACGCCATTGCCGGCTTTGGCGCCGGCGACATGGCAAAATCCACCTATGACACCGACAATGATGGCAAGGTGGATGCCGCGGAAGTTGCGGATGCCGCTCCCTGGGCCGGGATCACCGGCAAGCCCACGAGCTTTACGCCCTCCAGCCACAGCCATTCGATCGCGCAAGTTACGGGGCTCCAGACGGCGCTGGATGCAAAGGCACCTCTTGCATCGCCTGCGCTGACAGGATCGCCGACCGCCCCCACTGCAACGGCCGGCACGAACACGACGCAGATCGCGACCACAGCCTTTGTTGCCGCCGCAATTGGGGCGCTCATCGATGCCGCTCCTGGTGCGATGGACACGCTGAACGAGTTGGCCGCGGCGCTGGGCGACGATCCAAACTTTGCAACGACCGTCACCAACGCGCTTGCAGGCAAGCTCTCTGCCGCATCGAACCTGTCCGACGTCCCCAATAAAGCAACGTCGCGGTCGAACCTCGGACTGGGGTCCATGGCCACGCAAGCCTCCAGCAATGTCGCGATCACCGGTGGGTCGATCAACGGGATCACCCTTGACGGTGGGACCTTCTGATCATGGCAAACACCGTATTGGTAAAGCGCACCACCGTAGCAGGCCGGGTGCCGACAGCGGAGCAACTCGCTGCTGGTGAGTTGGCGGTAAATGTCCCCGACGGCAAGCTGTTCCTGAAGCGTGTCTCTGGCGCTGAAACCGTGATCGAGCTCGGACAAACTGGACCGCAAGGACCCGCAGGACCGGCTGGTCCTCAGGGCGTGACCGGGCCAACAGGGCCTCAGGGTCCCACTGGGGCAACGGGGGCAACGGGCCCGAAAGGTGACACAGGCGCAACAGGTCCTCAGGGTCCAACGGGCGCCACAGGACCGACACCAGCGCATCAATGGTCCGGCACCAGTCTCCGCTTTTTCAACGGATCAACCTGGGGTGCTTACGTAAACCTGAAAGGTGCCACCGGGGCAACAGGTGCGACGGGAGCCAAGGGTGATACTGGCGCCACAGGACCGACAGGACCCCAGGGACCTGCGGGTCCCACGGGTGCCACCGGGCCTACGGGTCCACAAGGCCCCGCAGGAGCAGACGGCTCCCCAGACACCGCAGCACAGGTGCGTGCCAAACTGTTGACGGTGGATGGCTCTGGATCGGGAATTGATGCCGATCTTCTTGATGGCAGCCATGCCAGTGCCTTTGCACTCCTATCGGGTGCGACGTTCAGCGGTGTCGTGACCGCACCGAACTTCGTCTCCTCGTCGGACGCACGGCTCAAGTCCGACATCGCGCCCATCGCAGATGCGCTGGCCAAGGTGCAGGCCCTGACCGGCGTCACCTTCACCATGGCGGGCAGCGACGCGCGGCAGATGGGCCTCATCGCACAAGAGGTTCAGAGCGTTGCGCCGGAGGCCGTCGTCGAGGCGGAGGGCATTCTGCGCCTCGCTTATGGCAATCTCGTGGGCCTCCTCGTGGAGGCCATCAAGGACCTCGCTCAGGAGGTCGATCAGCTGAAAAGGAGCGCGCCGTGATCGAGACCGGGCTGCATGTCATCTACAACACGGGCTCCCGCCTGCATTATGCAGTCGACGTCCAAGACACCTATGCCGGGATTGCCGTGTTCGATCCCTGTGAGATCGGCCAAGGGCTGCGCGATGGCATCGAGCCACTGCCATGGGCAGACTTAGCGGCAGCGCTTGAGACACCTTATGACCGCTCGAATGCCGCAGGCTTTGTCGATATGCGCGGCAACGGCGTGTTCATTCCAGATTTGCCCGGATTGACCCATGGGGCGATCTATAGGGGGCGTTCTTATGTGTTTCTCGACGGGATGATCGGCCATGATGAAATCACTGATTACGCGTTGATTGATATCATGACCAACGAAGCGGGATTCCCGCTTCCTTGGCGTAACCGCTTTGCGCAGTCTGCGCGCGAAAAAGTTGACTTTTCCTTCCGGCATAGGGCCCGAACGCAGTGCTCCAACGCGCTGGTGATCTTCATGCCAATCGCGGGACCCCTGTCCAGCGCGCGTATCGAAGTCCTCTGTGAGCAGGAGCCAATCCTACTGAATGGTACGACCGTCGCTGGCCGGATCGACGACGCGACCATCCCCAACGATGGTCAGTGGTTCAAGCAGTTCTATTTCCATACGGTGGCGACCGAAACGGTGACCGTTCCTGCGGGAGGGCGGGCTCATGTGCCGATCGCGCTGCGCTGGAATATCGATGGCGCGCCATGCGCACACGCGCTGGCGCTGAAGCTCGATAGTGACGCCGGCTATCTGCCGAAACGGCGGCTAATGACTGACATGAATGGGGCGGGCACCTTTGCAGTCGAGGCGCTGGGGCTCAACCCGGGCGACCAAATCGCGGTCAAGATCAACAGCGAGCATTACACCGCGATCGGCAAGATCATCCTGGAGGTGGTGTGATGGAAATCAACACCACAACTGAGTTCCAGCTGATCTATCCGGCCTTCGTTATGCACAAGCACTGGGAGATGCCCGAGGGATTCAATGACCGCCTGTACGCATTGGCGGCCGAGGACGCGGTGGCGAACCGCATTCAAGACGCGGACGACGGCCGAAATGTTGGAGACCAGACCAACCATCTCGGGCATCTGCGCCACAACTTCCTGGTGGATCGGCAGGACCCGGCTATCGCTGTTTTGGCGCAGATGGTGGCGACCGGGGTGCGCGAATATCTGCAGTTGGCTTACGGATACGACCACACCGGCGAGATCGCCATGATGTCGGACACCTTCTGGCAAAGGCGGGCCGCCCGAGAAAACGTTGGCATCAACGCCCACACCCATATCCAGACTGACATCATCTGCACTTATTATCCGCGGGTCGTGCTCGACGCGGATTGTCCCAATACCTCGCTCCATCGTGGCTCGGTGCGCTTCTACGATCCAGCCAATGTCGGCAAGCGGCTTTGGCCCTCTAACAACCCAGACGCTTATGTCGGCGGCTGGTATGCGGTCGAGCCTCGAACGGGCTCCATGCTCGTCTTCGAGGGCCATGTGCCCCACGACAGCACCTATTTCGAAGGCGAGGAGCGGATGTGCATCCCCGTCCTCTGTTCGCTCAAACTACCCAATTCGCACTGCAAGGCCGGTCTCTCCGAGATCCTGGCCCATCAGGAGCAAGGAGGCAGCCATGGCCTATAAGGTCGGAACCACCATCGTGATCGACGACAGCGGCAACGTGGACTGGTCGCGGATAAGCAACAAGCCAGCAATTGGTGCAGGCACAATCACAGGCGTATCTCTCAGCAATGGCACCCCGACGTCTGGGGGGTCTTTTTGGCCGCGCGTTTACAACTATTCCGGCGGCAACTGTAACTGCGTGGCAAACTGCACGGTTCACAGCCTCTCTGGCGGCGGCAGCTCTGGTGCAGTGACCATTACAGCCAACCGCTACAGCTTCAACTGCAACTGCAACTGCCGGTGCTGACGATGGAGATCCGCAGCACGAGTATTGACCTTTGGCCGACGCGGGTCGCGTTCTTCGAAACACCGGTCGACTGGATGGTGAATAGGCAACTGGCCGACGAGGCCATCGCCGCCGTCGAAGCGACCGGAAGCGGGTCGATGGCCAATGCAGCCAAGCGCCGTGTGCGTGGCATACTTGAGAAAAGCAACGCAGGTCATTCCATAAAAGCCCATCTCTTCGCCTGCGCGCGTGCTGTCCTTGGCCCTTGGGCCAAGTATCTCGATCCCGACCATTGCGAAAACCGCGCATTGGTCATCGAGCCCGGTGGCTTCATCTCCACCCACAAGGATAGCCGCGAGGGGGATCTGACCTGCGTCCACTTCCTGACCGGCAGTGGGTCGGGCCAGCCGGTGAATAGCGTGGGCACTCCGCGCTTCGTGATCGAGGACCCATCGCGCTACTTCGACGAGGGACGACTGCCCTTCGAATCCCGGCATGGCTTCTCGGTTAATCCGCGACCGGGGCTTTCCGTGTTCTTTCCCTCCCACATTCCCCACAACCAGCACCCCTGTGAGGGGAGCGCGCCCCATGTTCAGGTGGTCGCGAACTTCCGTGTTAACCTGCCCACCGCCATTGAAGAAAGGCTGTTTGACTGATGTGGTTCGATCTGACGCTGGAAGCGCGTGACGGCAGCCGCCATCAAATGCGCTACAACCCGCACACCTCCGAATGTGAGGGGCTGCCGCTGCCGGTCGAACCTGGCATCTTCGCGCCGGTGCCACGCGTAGCCAAAGACAAGCCCCTCGGAAAATCCCGCGCTCCCCGCATCCTGAAAATCCAACTCGGACTCTCGTGCAACTATGCCTGCAGCTATTGCAACCAGGCCTTCCAGATTACGGATGCCACAGTCTCGAAACTGGCGGATGTCGAACACTTCCTGATCGAGCTCGACGGCTGGATCACCGACGCGCCGGAGACGATCGAGCTCTGGGGTGGGGAGCCGTTTCTTTACTGGGCCAAAATCAAGCGGCTGATCCCCGCGCTGGCGGAGCGCTTCCCGGCGGCGCGCTTCTCGATCATCACCAACAGCTCGCTCCTCGACCGAGAAAAGCTCGACTTCATCGCGGCCCACGATATCGCCATCACGATTTCGCATGACGGGCCCGGTCAGCATCTGCGCGGGCCGGATCCGTTCGACGATCCTGTCAAGAGTCACTGGATCCAAACCCTTTTGGCTGAGCGCCCCGAAAAGACCGGTTTCAATGCGGTTCTGACGCGCCAGCATCACGACCTTCGGGCGCTCAAGGCATGGTTCGCCGAAAAGGTCGGGCCGGACATCTTCGTTGGGCTCGAGGGTGTCGTGAATGTCTATGATGCGGCGACCGCCATCGGAACGGGACGGTTTGAGCCCTCGGAGCTGAACAGCTTAACGCGGTCGATCTTCGAGGCGCTGGCAGAGGACCCCAACGCCTTTGGCCTCGGGGAGCGCATCAACGAGTTCTATGCTGCTATCCAGCGCCGCAGGCCCATCGATGCCCTCGGCCAAAAATGCGGAATGGACAGCCCCGACGCCATTGCCGTTGACCTGCGCGGGAACGTCATGACCTGTCAGAACACCGGGGCTAAGGGAGCGCACAAGATCGGCCACGTCGCCGACTTCGACGCCATCGCGCTCGACACCGCGACGCATTTTGCCTTCCGAGATGAATGCATGTCATGCCCCGTCGTTCAGCTCTGCAAGGGATCTTGCATGTTCCTCGAAGGGGAGTTCTTCAAGCAGAGCTGCGCCAACGAGTTCGCCTTCAATATGGGGATCATGATGGCCGCCGTCTGGCATTTGACGGGGATGGTGGTGGTTGGGCTGGAAGGTGGCAGATTGCCGACCCCGTAAGCGCGACGAGCTTGTTGCCCGGTTGCGCGACGGTCCGTTCTGAGGACGGCGGCGCTGCAGCATGTTCACCGGTTGTCGGGTACAGCCGGGAGTTCCAGGCGCGGGCGGTGCATAACCTGGCATGCTGCCAAATGGAACGGCGATCTCGAACGTGCCAGGCGACTATGCCGTGATGCGAGGGCAGGCTCGGGATTGCCGCGACCCATGATACACGCAAGGCACGCTTTATTCTTGATATTGCGCCGCCACGAAATCGGCACCATCTTTGGTGAACAACACATCCGGTCCACGGGCATCCATCTGCTCATCCAGCATGTCAAAGATGGTTTGCCCCCGGTCAACATCGACTGCGTCACGCAGTTCAGTGCCGTACGCACTCGCCACCATGGTCTCCAAATGATCCATGAACTCCAGTGTAAATCTGCCAATGCAAGGCTCGAATAAACTAGATATGGTGTTCTTGTCGTAAATTGGATAGGCTGAATTCCACGTCGTCCGATAGAAACTGAGAATGAATATCTCGATAGAAACGGGGGCCCATCCTTTAGACCTTGCATGCGCGCCGATCGAGGCTTTTATTCTGCCCAGTCGCTGGTC